>CAKPJM010000035.1 GCA_934162625.1 uncultured Clostridia bacterium | reverse complement strand
CAATTCTTTTATTCTTTTGAATTGTGATAAATTTTTGTTTATTTCTTTAATATCTTCCCATACTAAGTCTTTATATTCTTTTTCTGTTTTCTCTCCAAAGTGAGATTTTATTTCGCCTTCATCATATACCACTTTTATGCCTAAGGCAATTTCTCCTTTTGAGTTTTCTCTTGGGAATAATAAGCTTTCTTTTACATATGGTAATTTATTTACTAAAAATTCTATATCACTTGGGAAAACATTTTCTCCGTTTTTTAGTACTATAACTTCTTTTTTTCTTCCTGTTATAAATAAATATCCGTCTTCATTGTAATACCCTAAATCTCCTGTATGAAACCAGCCATCTTTTAGTACTTCTTTTGTTGCTTCTTCGTCCTCATAATATCCAAGCATTACATTAGGTCCTTTTGTAACTATTTCTCCCACTCCTTTTTCATCTACATCCTCTAATTTTATTTGGACGTTGAAAGGAGCCATTCCAACACTTCCTGGGCAATGTTCTTTGTCTGTTTCTGCTGCAACTAATGGAGATGTTTCTGTTAAGCCATAGCCTTGTACAGTATCTATTCCGAAGTTATTGTATCCATCTATTACATTTTTGTCCATAGCAGCCGCACCAAAATATGCTATTCTTAAGTTCCCTCCCAATTGGTCTAAAACTGATTTAAATACTTTTCTTCTTATATCAATATGGAATTTTAATAAGAAATTTGCAATTTTGCTCATTGTATTTACTATTTTTTCTTTTCCTTGATCCCTTATTCCTTTTTGTATTTTTTTGTATATTGTTTCTAATACTAAAGGTACTGCTACAAAAACGCTAATATGGTATTCTTGTAAGTTTTTTGCAATATATTTTAACCCATCGCAAAAAGCAACTGTTGCTCCACTATAAAATCCATATAGGAATGTAATTGTACATTCAAATGTATGATGTAATGGCAAGAAAGATAACAATACATCATCTGGATACATTTTTGACATTTTAGCCATTGCCATTATGTTTGATGTTATGTTCTTTTGAGAAAGCATTACACCTTTTGCTGTGTTTGTTGTTCCTGATGTAAATATTAAAACGCTCATCTTTTCATTGTCTATTTTTATTTCATCATATAATTTATTTCCGTTTTTTCTTTCTTCTTTTCCTTTTTCTACTAACTCTTTAAAAGAAAGTATTCCATTTTCTTCTTTTTCTAAATCCATATTTATAAAATGTTTTAAAGTTGTTTCATTTTCTTTTATTTCTTCAAAAACTTTACTATATTTATTTTCATATACAACAGCATCTGCTTTACTTCTTTTTATTAAGCTCTTAATTTCAGAATCTGGTAAAGCTTTATCTAATGGAACTACAACCATATTTGATGTTGTTATTGTTAAATAACTAACGCACCATTCATATCTATTATTTCCTATAACTGCTATTTTTTTATTTTCTAATCCTAATTTTAAAAGTGATGTTCCAAAAGCTTCTATTTCTTCTTTTATTTGGCTATATGTTTTTTCTACTACTTCTTGGTTTGGTTTTCCTAAGTTTTTCTTAAATTTATATGCAACATTATCTGGATATTTATTTGCACTATGGGTTACTAAATCTCTAAAATTATATATTTCATCAATTTTGTAAATTTCACTATTTAATTTTTTCATGTTTTTCCTCCAATATTTTATTACATTTTAAAATTGTAGCATTACCTTTGATAAAATTCAAGTTTTTCTACGTATTTGCCAATTCTACGTTTTTGTGTTATACTGGTAGAGTAATTTTTGTTCAATTCTACTGTTGGTAGAATTAAGGAGGAACTTGGTCTATGAGCGACTTGAAAGAAATTATTGCATTAAATATTATAAAACTTAGAAAAGATAAAAAGCTAACTCAGCTTGAGCTTGCAACGGCATTAAATTATTCTGATAAAGCAATATCAAAATGGGAAAGAGCAGAATCCATTCCTGATATAACTGTATTAAAACAGTTAGCAGATTACTTCGGAGTTACAGTTGATTATTTAATAAGTGAGCACAATAAAGATACTAAATTAGTAGTATCCCAAGCTAAAAAGAAAAAAATCAACAAGATTTCACTTACTCTTCTTGCTACTTCCCCTGTTTGGCTTATTACTACTATTATTTTTCCTTTAATTTCTATATTTACAGGCAAATACATATGGTATATTTTTTATATAGGTATACCTATAATAATTCTTATAATTCTTATTTTTAATAGCATTTGGGGTAATAGAAGAAATAATTATATTATAGTTTCTTGCTTCATTTGGTCAATTTTATTATGCATATATTTATCTTTAATCAAATTTAACATTTGGCAAATTTTTATATTAGGCATTCCTGCGCAAATAACAATTATTCTTTGGTCAACTTTAAAAAGAAAAAAATAGAAGGTCACCATTTAACCTTCTATTTTTATATACTAGAAAATTTTCATTTCCTATTGTTCGTACATATTATTAATTATTATTTTTCTTCTTTTAAGCAATCTTTTCCATCTACAATTCTTGATACAAGCATTGCTGAACTTGTATTTCCAACAACATTTAATACTGTTGCTGGGCAATCTATAATTGTTGCTATTATTGTAAGTATTGGTAATGCTGCTACTGGATATCCCATCATAGTTAATATCATCATTTCTGATATTGTTCCTCCACCAATTGGAACTGCTGTAACTAATAATGTAGCTACTAATGAAACTAATAATACTTGCATAGCTCCGCCAAATGTTGCTATGTTTGTTCCAAATAAACATACTAAAAACATAACTTTAAATACTGATCCAATTATGCTTCCATCTTTATGTAAGTTTGTTCCTAGTGGTATTGATGTTTCTGCTATATCGCTTGATATTCCCATATTGCTTGCAGCTTTCATATTTACTGGTATTGAAGCCGCACTTGAACATGTTGCAAGTGCTGTTACTGTTGGTGGTACT
Source organism: uncultured Clostridia bacterium (assembly GCA_934162625.1). Classification (GTDB taxonomy): domain Bacteria; phylum Bacillota; class Clostridia; order TANB77; family CAG-508; genus CAG-452. The sequence goes on along the minus strand of CAKPJM010000035.1, from coordinate 10,204 downwards.
GCATTTTTCCAGAACATTTTAATTCCTTTTTTCTTACCTGCAATAAATGCATAAACTGTATACATTACAAAATAGTATAAAACTGATACTATCAAATATATAATAAATGTTTTTGCATATCCTAGAGCAATATTTGCTCCAAAGCTTCCAACTAATGCCGCAAAATAGCATCCTAATCCTATTGGAGCATAATACATAACTATTTTTAATAAATTCATTATTATAGTAGTTGCTGATTCAAGAAAATCTTGAACTGGTTTTCCTTTTTCACCAGACATCTTAATTGCACATCCGAATAATATTGAGAATATAACAAGTGCTATTAAATTATTTTTTGAAAGTAATCCTGTAAAGTCTGATACTGTTATTGCAGATACTGTTCTTTCAAGTATGTTTAATTCTTCTGTTTCTTCTGCTGTTACTTCTTCGCTGTTACTTTCTAAAGATTCTAGTATAGCTTTGCCATCTTCTACGTTTACAAGTTTAACAAAAAATGTACTTAATAATCCTACTACAACTGCAATAATTGATGTTATTACAATTACTAAAACTATTGAACCCATTATTTTGCCTAAACGTTTTGGTTGTTTTATTCTTGCAATTGATGTACTTATTGTTAAGAATACCAATGGTACTATTATAACAAACATTAAATTCAAGAAAATGTCTCCAAATGGACTTAAAACTGTTGCACCTTCCTTCCATATTAAACCTATTATTGCCCCTATAATTATAGAAAGTAGCAATATTACTGTCTGACCATAATGCTTAAAAAACTCTTTCATAGGTTTTCCTCCTTTAAATTTTATTACCAATACATTATATTGTTTTTTTCTTCATTAATCAAGTATTTTTGATTTTTTTCTTGGTTTATTTAATTGAGGTGTGAGGTGGGATGTAATAAATTACATTTACGATTCAGGACAGTCCCCTTTTGTCATTCAACAAAAGAGGGACAGTCCCTAGAATCGTTCACGCAAATTACAATTTGTTACTTATATTAATTTTCCTAATAACATCTCCACCTAATTTCTTTAATATTATATTTTCTTCGTCTATTATTATATAACTTTTACTGCTTCCTCCTCTTGGTTTTGATATTGAGCCTGGATTCGCTATTATTCTATCTCCTATTTTTTCTATGGTTCCGATATGTGTGTGTCCATATAGAAATATTTGACCGCATTCTTCTGGTAAATTATTTCTATTATATATATGTCCATGTGTTAAAGTTATTTTTGTGTTATTTACTGTTATATTTCTTATATATGCTAAACTGAAGTTAAAAATACCTTCAATTTCAGAATTATCGCAGTTTCCTTTTACTGCAATTATTGACCCCGCCATATTATTTAGGATTTCAGCCACTTCAAAATCTGTGGATGAGAAATAGTATGAAGAAAAATCTCCTAGTATTATTAGCTTTTCTGCATTTTCTTCTCTAAATTTTTCTATGGCTTTTTCTAAGCATTCAATATTTCCATGAATATCTGATATACACATTATTTTCATTTTTTTATTTTCCTTTATATTTTATTTTAAGAAATGCATTTTGCTAAGTATACCTTCGAAGAAAGTGCAAAATACGTTCCATTCGTTTTGCTCGGGCAGAACAAAGGAAGACTAACCTTGTTATATTCGTAAAAATCTAATGAAATGAGGAAGTCTCAAAGGCAATAGCGATTATAGCATTTCTTATATACTAGGAAACGAGAAATTTACTGGTAATAAAAATATCACAGCACTAGGCTGTGATATTTGATATTTGTTTGAGATAGAATAATAGAGCCTTAGTCTTTTAGTATGATATTCCATATAATTTTTGCATAATAAAGCTATTTACATCAAAAGTGTCATGTGTTTCTGGTTCTCCATAATTAACACCTAAAGTGTCTACTGTGATTGATTTTATTACTGGTGGATTTACTGGTTTTGTTGTTTCTGTAGTTTCTCCACTATCTTCATCTGTTTCAACTGCTGTTTCTAATTTAGTTATTTCATCAACTATTTCCATTCCCTCTGTTACTTTTCCAAATGCTGTATAGTAGCCATCTAATGCACTTTCATCTTGTGCCATTATGAAAAATTGTGCATATCCTGAGTTGTACCCTTCTTTAGTTAATTTAGGGTCAATAGATGAATAATATGTATAATCCATTCTTGCTAATCCTACTGTCCCTCTTTCAAATTTTAGCTCATTATCATAATCATTAGCAGTGAATTCTCCATTTATGCTTAGTTCTGTTGTTCCTGTTCCATCTCCTGCTTTATCTCCACCTTGTATTAAACTTTCTTCTACTCTATGAAATGTTAATCCATTATAATATCCCTCATTAATTAGCTTTATAAAGTTTTTTACTGTGTTTGGAGCTTCGTCTGGGTAAAGTTCCATTTTTACTGTTCCGTATCCTTCTATTTCCATAGATACTATTGGTCTCTCTAATTTATAATTTGCTTTTTGGTAATATCCATAAGCCAAGAAACCTCCTAAGATTAATACAAATACTAATGCAATAATGCTTAACGCTAATTTTTTGTTTTTCATTTTACTCTTCCTTTCTTTTAACTATTCATTTATTTCTTTTAGTGTTTGTAAGTCACTATTTAATAGTTCTATCATATTTAATCCTGCTTGTTTACTTGTTTCTACCCATATTCCTGTAAGTTCTGTACCATTGTCTGTGAATTTGCTATGTGTAGTCCAATCATCTCCAATATATGTTTCGTCTGTCGTTATTCTGGAATTTCCTTTTACAAATTTTATTTGGTTATCGGAATTATAAACAAATCTTGGTATCCATAAGTAAGTTGTTCCATTTTTTCCTGTATAAGCCCAATTGTTAGAATCTGCTCCATAGTCATAGGGTTTCAGATCTTTGTTTGTTTTAGGTTTATTAGTTAAAGTAATTACTATTGTCTTTTTTAATGTACTTTCCGTATCTGTATTGTCTTGTAATTTAAATGTATAATTTCCTGTTTTTGATATATTTGCAGTATATGTTTTTTCTTTTTCTGTATAATTAGTTATTGTTTGCCAGTTTGTAGTGTTTCCTAATAAATCTGTTTCTGCAAAACTTAAAGTTCCATTATTTATACTTATGTTGCTAATTGTCACTGTTGCATTTAATCCACTTATTGATAAATCCCCTCCAAATGCTATATCCCTTGTTGTTGCTTCACTGTAGACTAAAGCTTGTCCATTTGGTAGTTTATATTGCGTATAATATTTCTTTCCATAATATTCTACACCGTTTACACTTATTACTTCTCTTGTTTCGAAATTAACTAAAATATCGTTATCTATATCTGCTATGTCTAACTGTAGTTCTAAGTTTTCTCTGGAAATGTATCTAAATTTATTTTTATATTCATCTGTGTTATCTTGCACTTCTCCATTTGAATATGCTAGGCTTATTATATTTTTTTTAGTTTCATCTGTTGTAATTTCTTCTCCTATATTTTCTATATTGTTTTCTTCTACCAATTCATCTACTTTTGTTTGTATTAATTGCATTTGTGCAACAAATTTTGTAACCTCTGTATTTTTATATGTATTTATTCCTGAATATGTGGCTACAGAGACTAATATTAACATTAGTATAACTGTTATTATTAAAGCTACTAGGGTAATACCTTTATTATTCTTCAATTTTATCAACCTTACACCTCTTAAACCATTAAATTATCAAACATAAATTGTTCTTGCATTCTTCTTAAAGATTGTTTTATAGTTCTAGCTCTTACTTCACCAATTCCTTCAACCTCATCTAGTTTGTCTACATCGGCAAGTAATATATGTTGGAACGACTTAAATGTTTTTACTAAATTTGTAACAATGTTGCTTGGCATTCTAGGAATTTTGTTTAATATTCTATATCCTCTTGGATATACAGCAACTTCTTCATAATTGTCAAACTGTTCATATCCTAAAGCTTTAGCTATTGTATCTGATTTTATAAATTCTTCTTGAGAGATGCTTTTAATATTTTCTAAGATCTTTTCTGCAACTAATCTCCTACTTGGAGCTATATAATCTTTAACTATAAGTAATTCTTCTTGTGGTAGATCTTCTATTAATTCTTCTAACTGCATTTTAACTAGAATACCATCTTCTCCGAAGTTCATATATAGAACGTTTTACTTGTTCTGCAACTCTCATTACCATTTCTGCTCTTTGCAGGCAAGTAATAACGTTATCTAATGTTACAATATCGTTAAATTCATATTCATTAAGAACTTTAAGTTTTGAGTCAAATACTTTTTTGTAATTTTCCAAAGTTTGTAATGCTTGGTTTGCTTTAGAAATTATTTTACTTGTATCTTCTATTGTGTATCTAAAGTCTCCTTTAAATACTGTTATTATATTTCTTCTTTGAGAAATACTAATTACTAATTCTCCTGTTTGCTTCGCTGTACGTTCTGCAGTCCTATGTCTTGTTCCTGTTTCCTCTGTTGTTATTTTAGAAGATGGTATTATTTGAGTATTAGCAAGTAATATTCTTTTTAGGTCTTTACTTAAAATAATTGCTCCATCCATTTTTGCAAGTTCATATAATCTTGCAGGCGTATACTCTTCATCTATTTTGAAACCACCATCTGAGATGTCCATTATTTCTTTTGAATCCCCTATTATTATTAATGCACCAGTTTTTGCTTTTAGTATATTGTCTAATCCTTCTCTAAATTTTGTTCCTGGAGCTATTATCTTTAATATATTTACTAATATATCCTCTTTTTTTACTGTTTCTGCCACTCTTCTACCCTCACTTGTTTCAAATTTATTTTTTTAGTCCAACTGCTCTCATTGCTTCTATAATATTTTGCACATCTATTATATCTAATTTGTAATTATCTTTCAATAGTTTTTTATTGCTTTCAGGAATTATGCATTTTTTAAATCCAAGTTTTTCTGCTTCTTTTAGCCTTTTTTCTATTTGATTAACACTTCTCACTTCTCCTGTTAAGCCTACCTCTCCTATAGCAATTGTATCATTTGGTATAGGAACATTTTTAAAGCTTGAGCTTGCTGCAAGAATTATTCCTAAATCTAGTGCTGGTTCATTTATTTTTATTCCACCAACTATATTTAAGTAAACATCTTGATTTCCAAGTGGTAATGAAGCTCTTTTTTCTAGTACAGCAATTAAAAGTGTTAATCTGTTATAATCTATTCCATTTGCAGTTCTTCTTGGCATTCCAAATACACTTGTCGATGTTAATGCTTGAAGCTCTACAAGTATTGGTCTTGTTCCTTCAATGCTTGCTACAACAATTGATCCTGCAACATTTTCGTTTTTTTCTGATAATAGTATTGATGAAGGATTATTAATTTCGCACATTCCTATATCTTGCATTTCAAACATTCCTATTTCGTTTGTAGAACCAAATCTATTTTTTACACCTCTTAAAATTCTATATGCAAAGTATCGTTCTCCTTCTAAGTATAAAACAGTATCTACCATATGTTCCAAAACTCTTGGCCCAGCTATGTTTCCATCCTTAGTAACATGCCCTATAATTATTGTTGTAATTTCTTCTTGCTTACACATTTTCATTATTCTAGAAGTAATTTCCCTTACTTGGCTAACACTTCCTGGTCCTGCTGTTATATCATCTGAATACATTGTTTGTATAGAATCTATTATTACAAGTTTTGGATTTGTTTTTAAAATTGCATCTTCTATTACATCTATATCTGTTTCTCCTAAAAATACAATATCATCATTTTTTATATTTAATCTATCTGCTCTTAGTTTTATTTGATCTATTGATTCTTCCCCCGAAACGTATAGAACTTGTCCTTCTCCTTTAATTTTATCACAAATCTGTAAAATTAAAGTAGATTTTCCAATTCCGGGTTCACCACCAAGCAAAGTTAAAGAACCTTTTACAAGGCCTCCTCCTAGCACTCTATCCAATTCTTCAAACCCTGTTTTAGTTCTTATAATGTCTTGTTTTTTTACATCATTTAATTTTGTTGGTGTTGCTGTTTTTTTGTTAGATTGTTTTCCACCTGGTTTTAAATTAACCTTTTCCTCATAACAAGTATTCCATTCATTGCAAGCAGGGCATTTTCCAAACCATTTTGAAGATTCATTTCCGCAATTACTGCAAACAAAAACTGTGTTAGATTTAGCCATCTTTCTCTCCTTCAATTAAAATATTCATCCTCTTCCCATTTTAATGGGTTATTTTCTATATATTCAACAATTTTGTAATATTCTTTTTCATTTCTAATAATATGTTCATAATAATTTCTTTGCCAGATTGAATAACCTATTTGCCTTGTAATTATTGATTTATAAAAATTTATTATCTTAGGTATTGTAGGGGTCGCCGCCCTACATGTTGTTTGCATATATCTTGTTCGTTTTTGGCGGACACAGGGCCCGCCCCTACAAATCACCATATTGTTTTATTTGTACAATTTTTGTAATACATCTATAAACATAGCATGTGACCATCCAAGTCCTATTACCCATTTTGCTTGCATTGTACTGTTGTCTATTTGTTCTGCTAAGAATCCATGTTCTGTTGCTGTTTTTACTACGAATTCAAAACATTCTCTTGCTTTTTTCTTATTTCCAGCTTCTATGTAGTAATTTGCCATCCATAAACTTGATATTATCCATGGATTTCCACCTACATAGTTGTCTCCTTCATATCTTAGATATCCTCCTGTATATGTTCTTATGCTTAAATCCATTTTTTCTATTGTGTTTAATATTTTCTTTTCTTTTGGTGTAAATACTTTGAATGGTGTAACTAAACCTAATAAACTTATATCTATTTTTCCATCTTTGTTTCTTATAAATGATTTTTTATTATTGTCATATAGATTTTTTAATATATAGTCTTTTATCTTTACTAAATATTCTTTAAGTATTATTAGCTCTTTCTCTATTTTTTCTATTTTTAATCTGTTTTCTTTAAATTCTGGTTTTACTTTTTCGTATATCTTTATCATTACTTCAAAACTTGAGAATATTGCTGCTAAAGAATATGTATGTATTCCTTCGTTTTCTTCCCAAAGATCATAACTTTTATATTCTTCTTCTTTTCCTTCTAGTAAATCTTGTGTGTATTTTTTTAAGTACTTAGTAGCATTTTCACACATTTTTAGTGTGTCTTTCAAAAATTTTAAATTGTTTGTATGTTCATAATGATTATATACTCCATATACTACACTTGCTGTTTCATCAACCTGATATCCCCAACATGGTGCTAGTGTTCCATCTGTATAAAATCTTTGTTCCCACATTCCATTTTTACTTTGTGTCATTTTACAAAAAGTTTTATAAAATTTTTCTGTTTCCTTTTCCATTCCTAATATGTCTAGTGCATTTGTTATAAATATTCCATCTCTTGGCCAACAATAAGAGTATCTTCCGCATTTTGTTCTTTCCTCATCTATTTCTATTGCTGCTGAAATTCCTCCTGTTAGGTGGTTTGTAAGTAATGGGTATAAAAGTATCGTTCTTTTATATATTTTTTCTATTTTTTCCATATATTTTGTATTTGAATTTGGTAATCTAATCGTATCATGATCTTTTACATATTTTCCCCAATATCTCTTTGTTTTGTCTAGCTCTTTTTTATAGTCTATTTTTTTAATTTCTTCTATTTTTGCTTCTGTTGTTTTTATTTCTGCTCCATGATTTATGTTTACATATATGCAAAATTCAATTTCTTCATTTGGTTTCAAAACACCTAAATCAAAACTAATGCTAGAATCGTTAGACATTCCTATGTAATCTTTGTCTCCTATTATACCTTCTTCTATATTTGTAGCATTATTGTTAATTTGTGAATTGTTTATTGTTTTATTTGAATATATGGCAAATGTATAATCATGCATATATTGAAATAAAGTATTATTTTTAAAATATCCGCTTACTTGATTATTTTCATTTGTTATAAGTCCAGAGTGTATTAAAAAGCTTATTTGCAAATCTATATTGTTTTTGTTTTTCATTTTATATCTTTTTATTAATACATTTTTATCTGAACATACAAAATCTGTTTGTAATATTTTTAGTTCAAAATATGTATTTAATATTTCTGTATTCAATATGTTTGTATTTTCTGTATAATATTGTTTATATGTATTATTTATATCATCATGTAAATATATCATAGAAGAATCATTTACTTTGATTCCTGTATGAAAGAAATCTATAAATTGTCTATAATCTGTATTTGGGTAAAATAACCTTATTAATTCTCCCTTTTTTGTAAAACTTGCTGTTATTTCTTTATTTCCAATTATTGCATCATTATAATATTTTTCCATTTGTATCTCCTTCAAAATTCACAGAGTGAATTTTGTATTTTTCACTCTTCACTTAATTTTTTAAGGGCAGACACATGGCCTGCCTCTACGTTTATAGTAATTCTCTCGGTGCATTGCAGGTTGCCGAAGTCGGCATTCCTACAGCATTTTCAACAAATTTATTTTTGGGCGTATGCAATACACCCCTACAATTATGAAATTGTTTTTACTATTTGTTGTTCTAATTCTTTTATCTTTTCGTTTATTGCCATTATTTCTTCATCTTTTTTGTCTTCATCAAATATGTCATCTTTTATCATTGAACTCATATCTTCTAATTCTTCTTTTAATGTTGATAATCTATCCATTACTTCTAAGCGTAGATATCTATGTTTGTCATGTGCATCTACTTTAGCTTGTAATGCTATTCTATCATCTAACTTATATTCTTCTCCATATTCTGGTATTGTTACCGGAATTTCTACAGTTTCTAGTATCTTTTCTTTTAATATTTTTTGTCCTTCTGGCTCACCATGAACTAAGAATACATGTTTTGGCTTTGTTATAAATGAATATACAAAGTTTAAAAGTCCTTCTTGGTCTGCGTGTCCAGAATATCCTTCTATATATTCTATTCTTGCATTTACTGCAACTTCTTCTCCAAATATTTTTACTTTTTTCTCTCCTGCAACTATTTTTGCTCCTAATGTGCCTGGTGCTTGGTAACCAACAAATAATATTGTGCTGTTTGGATTCCATAAATTATGTTTTAAATGGTGTTTTATTCTTCCAACTTCACACATACCACTTGCTGATATTATTATTGATGGTGTATTGTTTTCATTTAATGCTTTTGATTCTTCTGCTGTTTTTGTAAATTGTAGTCCTGGGAACTCTAATGGATTATCTCCACTTTCTATTTGTTTTTTTACTTCTTCATCAAATAAATCTGTATTCTTTCTAAATATTTCTGTTGCTGATATAGCCAGTGGGCTATCTACATATACAGAAGCTTTCATTAATTTATCATATTTCTCTAAAAATTCAGCATCTGTTCTATGTTCTTTTAAATTGTTTAGTTCGTATAGAATTTCTTGTGTTCTTCCTACTGCAAATGAAGGTATTACAACATTACCTCCTTTATCTAATGTTTCTGCAACTATATTTAAGAACATTTCTGCTTTTTCATCATTTCTTACATGAAGCCTTCCTCCATAAGTTGATTCCATAACTAAATAATCAGCTGTTTCTATCATAGTTGGAGCATCTAAAAGTGGCATATCATTATTTCCTAAATCTCCAGAGAAGACTATTTTCTTTTCTTCTCCATTTTCTTTTACCCATACTTCTATTATGCTAGAGCCAAGCATATGTCCAGCATCATTGTATCTTACATGTATATCTGGTGAAAGTTCTATTATTTCATCATATTTTACTGGTTTAAATATCTCTAAACAATCAATTGCGTCTTGTGCAGTATATAGAGGTGGTAATTCTGGCAATCCTTTTCTTTTTCTTTTTCTATTTTGCCATTCGTTTTCTTGTTCTTGAATGTGTCCACTATCTGGAAGCATAATTGTACATAAATCACATGTTGCTTTTGTTGCAATTACCGGATTTCTATATCCTTCTACATATAATTTTGGTATTCTTCCAGAATGGTCTATATGTGCATGTGTAAGTAATAAATAATCTATATCATTTACGTTATATGCAAAGTCTGCATAGTTTTCTCTTTCTTCAGCTGCTTTTCCTTGATATAACCCACAGTCAATTAGTATCTTTTTTCCTGCTCCTTCCAATAAAAAGTTTGAACCTGTAACAGTTTTTGTTGCTCCTAAAAAAGTAATATTCATATGAAACCTCCTAATTAAATAATTTTATTCTTTTGTTACTTTTAAGATTTAAATCTAGTTTTTCTTTATATTCAAT
>CAKPJM010000034.1 GCA_934162625.1 uncultured Clostridia bacterium | reverse complement strand
GATATATAGTTTCCATCTAATTCCATAAATTCTACTTTTGGCTCTTCTGTTTCTAGTTCAAAATAATATTCTTCTTGTGGCATGTCCAACTTAAAACCTGGATGTCCTCCTAATCCAAAAAGCATTTTCTTTTCATCAGTGTTTACTACTTTTATTTTAGTTTTTAATGTATCTTCTAAAATTTCATATTCTACATTAAGCATAAATTCAAATGGATATTTTTTTAAAGTCTCTTTATTGCTTTTTAATTCATATATTTCTTTAATATCGTTCTTTTCTATTGTCTCAAAGTTCATATCTTTTGCAAATCCATGTTGAGGTATTTCATACTCTTTTTCTTCTATTATAGTTTTATTATCTCTTAATCTTCCTACTGTTGGAAATAGTATTGGAGCTTGTCTGTCCCAAAAAGTTTTTCCATTATGCAATTTTTCTTTTCCATTAAACTCTATACTCGTTAGCTCTGCTCCAAGATTATTAACTTTGATTTTTAGCATAAATTTTCTCCTTTTTGTTTGCATTTTATCATATTATTAAATTCTTTACAATAAATTAATACTTTTAAAGTTAAGACTTTAATTTTTGTTTTTATGACATCATAAAATTCATTTATTTCCATTAAATCATTTGTCTTATAATTACTGCTTTTCTTATTCATTTTTCATCATTCTTTTTTAAATTGCTTACAAGTATATTGTAAATATAAAAATCCAGTTTTATATCTGAACTGGATTTCATATTTGTATTTAATTAATTATTATTAAAGGTATCATTATTTCATTCTTACTAAATCCAGAATGACTGCCTTTTAAATTGTTTAAAAGTTCATCATCTTCCTCACAGTTTATCCAATAAATACCTTCTTTGCAAATACTAATATATTCACCTAAGTTACTTTTCATATAACTTGATAAATCTGTTGGTCCAAAAACTTTATTTTCAATTAATTCTTCAGTTTTAAACAAAAACATTTTATCTTTAAAATCCAAGTCAAAATTCCTTTTGAACTCTTCTTCTTGACCATCTTTTATATAGTACGTTGCTGTTCCCGCATCGATTCCTGGTAATGCATAAAAGAATTTATTATATTTTTTCAAATCAATTTTTAAGCCTTTTTCTGTCACATTTGTTTGTCCATGATCTGCTGTAATTATAATTTCAATATTTTCTTTTCCATTAATTTGTTTAAGTTCTGTATCAATTTCATTTATAACTTCACTAACTTCTTTACTATAAACACCATATTTATGTGATTTTGAATCAACATCAGGCAGATACATATATGTGAAAGTCTCCTCTGTTAATTTTGCAATGTTTGTTTTAAACACTTTAAATGCTTCAGTTATCGAATTATAACCTAATCTATTATTTGTATTTAGAGCAAACTTAGAAAATTCACTATCCTTCATATAATTTGGGAAAAGAGCATATGTCTTTCTTTTAAGGCTATTTATTACTGAATCTACTTTGTAAATGTCTTTGCTATTAATAGAAAAACTTGCTAGATCTTTACCTGTTCGACGTTCTTGAAATAGCACCGGAAAATACTCAATTGATTTTGGTCTATAATAAGACAACCAACCTAACATACCATGTTTTTCTGGATACTCTCCTGTTAAAATAGATGGAATTGCACATCCTGTAGTCGATGGATTAACAGTTTGTATGTCTTTTATTTTATTTTTCTTTAAAATAGATTCATTTGATAATTTATCTATAATATTGCTCCCCATTCCATCTGATAAAATAAATAATATATGTTTTTTACCTTTTATATATTTTTCTACTTCTTTCATTTTATCATTAACTTCAAACGAACTGCCACATTTGTTATATATAGTCCTTACCAAGTCTACGATAGTACATTTTTTATAATCTGTCATCATCAAATTATTATCATTAAGAAATTGTTTAAATTCCATATTTTCAATTTCTCCAATAAATTTATTTTATTAATTTTATTATATTTTCTATTCTTTGTCAATTTATACGGTAAATATTTAGTAGAAAACAGTAAATAGTAAATCTAAAAAAATTATAAATATTTAGCTTATCGTAAATTTTTTATTTACTCTTTTCACTTTTTTTATATATTATTATTGCTATTGCTTTTGAAATTTTCTTATTTCACTTAGAAACTCAAATCAAACAGAACAATACTTAAATCGCTTTGTTCTAATTTTTTAGAATCCCACTTTTCTACTTTATATAAAAAATGTAACCTTTCAGGTTACATTTTACTTTGGTACCGATGGTGGCTCCTCTACCCGCGACCTAAAAAGCTGTCCACTGGACAGTTTTTTTACGGTCTTTTCGAGTCCTCCCATTTCAAATTCAAAAAATAAACCTCATAACTTTGTTATGAGATTTATTTTTTGGTACCGATGGTGGGACTCGAACCCACATGGTTTCCCGCTAGATTTTGAGTCTAGTGCGTCTGCCAATTCCGCCACATCGGCTTATTTAATTTGCAATTTGTATTATACAATATGTTAGATTAAATTACAACTGTTTTTTGAAAATTCAGTACAGTCCCATGTCTCACCATACTTTTATGGCAATATATTATAGGATATTTTTTCGGGCAGACACAGGGCCTGCCCCTACAACGTTTGCAATGAATTCATTTTTTTGGGCGTATGCAATACGCCCCTACATTTCCGCAGATTAAATGAAGAATTATTCAATTACTTCTTCTATTTCAAATTCTTTTACATTTATAGTTTCTATATATGTACCAGCCATTTCATTTTTTTCTTCTTTATAGCGTAATACATTTATTTTTTCTTCTTTTACCATTTTTAATTTTATTTCGTTATTATCTAATAGTACTCCCTGCTCAATGTTCATCCCCAATGGCAATGTTTTATTTATATTGTCATAATAAACAATATTAGTAAGAGCAATAGCATTTGTGTTTTCTTTAAGTTTTACTTTATATAAATTAAGTTGTTTATTTTCTGGATTTTTTATTTCTTTTATTGCTTGTTCTCCTCTTATATTACATATGTTAAATTGATTCTTCATGTTTTCTTCTAGTGTGCATTTATATACTGGCAAGTCTATTCCAATTTTTATTTTATTCAATCCAGATCTTATATTTTCTATTGTTTTTCCGATTTCTTCTAAATATTCTTCTATTGTAGTGTTTTTATTTACATTTAATATATTGTAAGCTTCCCTTTTTGTTTCTCTATGTTTTTGATTTGCTAATGTTTTTATAGTATTGTCAAATGCTCCTCCAAAAATGTCAAAATTTTCTTTATCTGATAGTTTATTCTCTTTGGAAAACTTTTCTTTTAAATATAATAGCCTTTCTTCTGATATCCTTTCTTTGTTTGCAACTTTATTTATGTCCTCTAATATTTCTGTTGTAGTAAGATATATGCTGTCTAGTTCTTGCCTAGTAAGTAATTCTCTTTGTGTTTTATCTAAAGAACTCGCCAAATCTTCAAAATCTAATTCATAATCAAATACTTTTTTTAATTTTTCTTTTGCAGGTTCATCTAATGTACCTTCTGGTAATTCTCCTTGTTTGTCTTTATTAGTAAATTTCCAAAATTCAAATATGCTTTTTTTATGTTTATCTATTTCTTCTATATAAAGCACAGCATTATTAACTCTACTTTCTAAATTATTTATCCTTCTTTTCATAGCTTTAATATCTGCCTTTAAATTTTTTTCTTTTATTTCTTCTTTGTCCATTTGTTTGTACAGTTCTATTAGCTCTTCTAATGTATAATTGCTTTTCACTTCTTCGTATTTATTTAATCTTATTACTTTTATTTCCTGTTTTTTCTCTTCATTATCTTCTTTTTTTACTAAATTGACCTTTTTGTATTTAAAGAAATATTTTACTTTTCCCAAAAAAGTTTTTTTGCAAACTAAATATGTAGCTATTTGCTTTTCTCTTTCTAAATATTCTTTTTCAAGTTTTGATGATTTTTTTTGTAGCTCGTCAAGTTCCTTTTCTGCTTCTAATTTTTCTTCTACTAATTTAATTTTTTCTTCCTCTGCCTTTAAATATTCTTCTTTTATCAAACTTGCTAGTATTTCATATATTATTTTTTTGCCATTTGTATAAAATTCTAAACTTCCATGCTCATTTAATCCCAGACTAAAATTAAATCTATGTGGCATTTCAGTTTGCATTATAAATAATGCTTTTAATAGCTTATAGAATTTTATTGCTTCTTCTTTGCTTTTCAAATCAATTCTATAGTCACTTTGTATGTCATCAAATACATATGCTTTTCCGCTTATACTTAAAGTTAAATTATTATTTTTATCATAAACTTCATATACTAGAGGCCATTCTTTTGTAAATAACCATATATAGTTTTCTATATCTGCAATTTGCATTCTGCTTAAATATTCGCCACTATATTCTACATGGCTTATTGGGACAAATATCTTTTCATCTTTTTTATTTTCTAATTGTTTTTTTAACAAATAGAAAAATGCTGAATATTCTAAATCTTCTGTTGTAACCAACATAAAGTATTCATTCGTATATTCAGAATAATATATTTGCCATAAGTAATCTTTAGGATATTTAACTTTAAAGGGTATCTCTTTACTTAAAAGTTTCTGTTCTTGTTCTATTTTTTCTATTTGTTTAATATCCATATCAGAAACCATAGACAAAAATTTAGTATATCTTTCGATATTTTCTTCGCTTTCCGAATCCAAATACTCACATAAAGGAACTGCTTTTTTATATTTTTCCATAATACTACACAACCTATTAGTTGGCGTAAGTAAAATCTGAATATCTTTTACATCTAAATATTTATATACTTTATAAATGTGTTCATCATTATATTTAAGAGGTCTATATTCTAGTGGTCTAAACCTTTTAATTGTTTCTGGTATTTCCTCCATATCTAGGCCTAAATATTTTAATTTATCAATTATATTTTCATTTGTATTCAAAATGCAAATTCCTCCTATTCTATTTTTGCAATTTAAGTATATCACACCGCATTTTTTTAGACAATTGTTTTTTTAAGAAAAAGTGGCTTTGTCACACTTTCCTTCTTGCCGATTTGAGTTTCCGAATAAAATGAGGAAATCTCAAAGGCAATAGCGATTGTAGCATTTTTATATAGTAGGAAATGAGAAATTTCCTATAACATAAAATTAGGACAGCCCTAAAATTTCTCAATGAATTGATAATTTTTAGGGCTGTCCCTAGAATATTTTCTTTGTTTATCTTGCAAATGTTTTTATTTCTTCTTCTATTTTATTTATAAAGTCTTCTACACTCATTGCTCCAATATCTCCATCTTTTCTTGAACGAACTCCTACTGCATTTGCTTCCACTTCTTTATCTCCTACAATTAGCATATATGGAATTTTTTGAAGTTGTGCTTCTCTAATTTTGTATCCTATTTTTTCTTCTCTTTCATCTAGCTCAGCTCTTATGTCGTATTCTTCCAATTTTTCTTTTAATTTCTCTGCATATTCTTTGTGGCTATCTGCTATTGGCAATATTCTTACTTGTACTGGTGCAAGCCATGTCGGGAATGCTCCTGCAAAGTGTTCTGTTATTATTCCTATAAACCTATCAAATGATCCGAATAAAGCTCTATGTACCATTATAGGTGTTTTTTTGTTTCCGTCTTTGTCTATATAATGTAAGTTAAATCTTTGTGGTAATTGGAAGTCTAATTGTACTGTTCCCATTTGCCATTCTCTTCCTAAACAGTCTTTCATTTTTATATCAATTTTTGGTCCGTAGAAAGCACCATCACCTTCATTTACTTGATAATTTCCTTCTCCGCAGATTTCGTCTAATACTTTTCTTAAATCATTTTCTGCTTTATTCCATGTCTCTATTTCACCCATAAAGTCTTCTTCAGGTCTTGTAGATAGTGTTAGTTTATATTCTAGTCCAAATACAGAATACAAGTACTTTGCTATTTCTATAATATCTTTTATTTCGCTTCCTATTTGTTCTTCTGTAATATAGTTATGAGAATCATCTTGTCTAAACATTCTTACTCTAAATAATCCATTTAATTGTCCTGATTTTTCATTTCTGTGAATAACATCTACATCATTAAATCTTAATGGTAAGTCTTTGTAGCTTCTTAATTTTGATTGATATATTTTTATTGAGTTTGGACAGTTCATTGGTTTTAATGCTTGTTCATTCCCATCTGCATCTGTTAACACAAACATATCTTCTTTATAGTGATCCCAATGTCCTGATATTTTCCATAATTCACTGCTATTTAATTGTGGTCCAGAGAATTCTTGATATCCTCTTTTTTTATGTTCTTTTCTCCAAAAGTCTATTAATGTGTTCATCATTGTAAATCCTTTTGGCATCCAATAAGCCATTCCTGGTGCTGTTTCATCAAAGAAAAATAATTCTAATTCTTTTCCTAATTTTCTATGATCTCTTTTTTTAGCTTCTTCTATCATATTTACATATTCATCAACTTGGCTTGCTTTAGGAAATGATATTCCATATATTCTTTGTAGCATTTTATTTTTCTCGTTTCCTCTCCAGTATGCTCCTGATGATGAAAGTAACTTAACTGCTTTTACTTTTCCTGTACTCATTACGTGAGGTCCTGCACAAAGGTCTGTAAATTCGCCTTGCTTATAGAAAGAGATTACTGCATCTTCTGGTAAATCATTGATTAGTTCTACTTTATATGGTTCTTCTTTTTCTTCCATAAATTCTATTGCTTCTTTTCTTGGAAGTTCAAATTTTTCTATTGGTAAATCTTCTTTTATTATTTTTTTCATTTCTTTTTCTATTGCTTCTAGCATTTCTGGTGTAAATGGTTTTTCTGTATCGAAATCGTAGTAGAATCCATTATCTATTGATGGTCCTATTGCTAGTTTTATTTCTGGATATAATCTTTTTATTGCTTGTGCCATTATGTGTGATGTTGTATGCCAATATGCTTTTTTACCATTTAAACTGCTCTCAAATGTTAATATATTTAGTGAACAGTCCTTTTCTACTATTGTTCTTAAATCTACAACTTCTCCATCTATCTCTGCACATGTTGCCATTCTTGCTAATCCTTCGCTTATTTTCTTAGCTATTTCTATTACACTTAAGCCTTCTTCTATCTCTAGTTCTGAATTATCTTTTAATTTAATTTTTAACATAATCTTTCTCTCCTTTTTTAATTTTATATTTTTAAATTTCTAATATCTCACTTATCATATATTTCTTTTGAAACAATTTTGGTTAGTGCCATTATTACTGCATATTCTTCTAGTTCGTCTCTGTATATTCTTCCATTTGTTAGAACTCCGATTGCTCCTTTTCTTCCTTTGGCAGTATTTCCAAATATGTCTTCCATATATCCTATTTCTTCTCCTTGCAAAGTTCTATCTACTACTGTTTGGGGATATTCAAATGATGGACTAAGTCCTATATAATATCTTTCTCCATCATATATTGCGCAAATACTTGAATCCATATATTTAGTTTCTACTTCTGGAACACTAAACATCCCAGCTTCTATTCCTACTCCAAACCCACATGTGCCGTGTTCTTTCCTTTGCATGTTCATATGCATTTTTAGCTCTATTTTTTGCTCCTTTAATAGTTTCTGAAAGAGACATTGGATTACATGAAACTCCTGAGAATTTATCTTGTTCTTGTCCAAAACTATCGTCTTTTCTTACTTCTTGTGGCATAATTATATATTCAATCTTGTCAGAACTCTTAATCCATAATTCTGGGTATCTAGAAAAAGCTCTTGTTATTGCTGTAATTTTAGGTATGCTTCTGCTTCCTATTGATACTAACATATTATCTTCCTTTCTTTTTATATATTATCTTAAGCCAGAACAAAGCGACTTTAGTCGTCCTTTGTTCTCGCCGATTTGAATTTCCGAATAAAAAATCCCCTAATAGATTTTTTAATCTATTAGGGGTATTTTATAAAACACGGTTCCACCCTTTATTTTACTTAATTAAAGACTCTATCGCATCTTACACGTCTAACTTTTAATTAGAAACTCAGAGGTAGTTTTTCAAATATGTTTACTTAGATTAGCTTTCAGCGTAATCACTAATCCTCTCTTTAAGCAACCTTTACTTTACTTTGTCTCTTCTACGTTTATATTTATCTTACTTTTTTATTATACTCTTGTTATAAGTTTTTTGTCAATATTTTTCCCTTTATTTTTCATATCCTGGTTTTCCAAGTAATCTAAACATATTATTTTTATATGCTTCTACTCCTGGTTGATCAAACGGATTTACTCCTAATATACTTCCAGATATGCCACATGCCAATTCAAAGAAGTATATTAATTCTCCGATGTTTTCCTCATCTAGTCTTTTTATACTTATAATTATATTAGGTACTCCTCCTGAAACATGTGCTTCTATTGTTCCTTGCATTGCTTGTTTATTTACATAGTCCATTGTTTTTCCCTCTAGGAAGTTCAATCCATCTATATTGTCTTCATCTCTTTTAATTGTTATATCTGTTTTTGTTTCTTCTACATTTATAACAGTTTCAAAAAGATTTCTTTTTCCGTCTTGTATGTATTGTCCCATAGAGTGCAAATCTGTACTTAAGTCTACACCTGTTGGAAAAATTCCTTTATGTTCCTTCCCTTCACTTTCTCCATATAACTGTTTCCACCATTCTGTAAAATAGTGAAACTTTGGCTCATAATTTGCAAGTATTTCTACTGTCTTATCTTTTTTATACAATATATTTCTTACTATTGCATATCTATAGCATTGATTATATTTTACTCCATTGTCTGAATAATTGTATTGTGCATTTTTTGCACCTTCCATAAGTTTATTTATATCTATTCCTGCTACAGCAATTGGAAGTAGTCCTACTGGTGTCAATACAGAAAATCTGCCTCCAACATTGTCTGGTATTACAAAAGTCTCATAGTCTTCATCATCTGCTAGCTGTTTTAATGCACCTTTCTTTTTATCTGTTGTTACATATATTCTTTCTCTTGCTTCTTCTACTCCATATTTACTTTCCAAAAATTCTCTAAATATCCTAAATGCAATTGCAGGCTCTGTAGTTGTACCTGATTTAGATATTACATTTATAGATACATCTTTATCTCCAATGCAAGTTATTAATTCATTCACATAGTTTGGACTAATGCTATTTCCAACAAAAAATATTTGAGGTGATTTTCTTACTGAATCTGGAAACATATTTGCAAAATTACTTGTTAGGCTCTCTATTACAGCTCTAGCTCCTAAGTATGAGCCTCCTATACCTATTACTACAAAAACTGCTGAATTTTTTCTTATTCTTTTAGCAGCTTTTTTTATTCTTTCAAATTCTTTTTTATCATAATTTTCTGGTAACTTTAGCCAGCCTACAAATTCATTTTCATCTTCTGACTTCTCATTAAGTTTGTTATATATCTCTTTTACTTCTTTTTCATATTTCATTATTTCTTTTTCTGTAATTCCTGAATAACTTAAATCTAATTTTATATTTTGCATAAAAATCACTCCATTCTTTTGTACATTTATTGCTTATATATTATCATAACAAAAAAATTTATTAAATAGTTTTCTATAATTTGCACAAAAAAAATATTATAATTCTTTTGCTAATTGACTATTAAGTTTTCCTATTGCTTTTTTCTCAATTCTTGAAACATAACTTCTAGATATTCCGAAGCATACTTGCTATTTGATTTTGTGTTTTAGGCTTATTTCCTCCGAAGTCCAAATCTTAACTCTATTATAATTTTCTCTCTTTCTTTTAATATATCTTTCATTTTTTCATATACTTTTTTAATCTTTATTTTCAAATCTATTTCATCTTCTATATTTTTTTCATCATTTTCTAGAATGTCTATTAGTGCAATTTCATTATCGTCTTTGTCTTTCCCTATTGGTTCGTTCAAATAAACTTCTGCTCCGATTTTCTTTGCACTTCTTAGATACATCAGGACTTCGTTTTGAATGCACTTGGCAGAATATGTAGCAAGTCTTACTCCTTTATCTGTATTAAATGTGTTTATTCCTTTTATTAAACCTATTGTTCCTATTGATATCAAATCTTCATTGTCTACGTTTGGTATATTATATTTTTTACAAACATGTGCCACTAACCTTAAATTTCTTTCTATTAATATGTTTCTTGCATCTTCGTCTCCTTCCATATATTTTTTAAGATATTTCATTTCTTCCTCTTCTGAAAGTGGTTCTGGAAACAGGCTATTATTAGATATGTATCCAAAAGCAAAAATGGCTGTTTTTAAAAAAGCTAAGAATCCAGACAAGTATATTAACGGCATAAATGCACCTCCATTTTTCTATATCAAAGTATATGTTGTAGAAAAATAAAAGTGCATGACCCTTTAATAAAAATATTTTTAATATTGACTTTATATCATAATTTATGTATAATTTGCATATAATGATTCAAGGAGGGATTTTTAATGGCAAAAATAAGACCTTGCGCTGATTTGAGAAATAACTATAATGAAATTTCTAGAATTTGTCATGAAACTAATGAACCTATTTATATTACTAAAAATGGTTTTAGCGATTTAGTTGTTTTAAGTGATACAAGTTACGAAAAATTAACCCAAAAAGCCTTGGAAATGGAAGAAGAAAGAATTGATAAACTTGTTACTAAACATTTTTATAAACATTATGCTGATTTTGAAGAATTTAAGAAAGACTTTTTTTCTAAAATTAGCCAAGCACTTAAAGATGTAGATAAAGGTCATTATAGAACACTAGAAAAATTTTGCGCGGAAATGGAGGAAAAATATGACTTCTTACAATAAATATATAATCATTTATACTTCTCTATTTCAAAATGAACTAGAAAAAATACTTAAGTATATAGCTTTTAATTTAAATTCACCCAACATTGCTAAATCCTTCTATAAAGAAATCACAAGCAAACTATCTTCTTTACAATGCTTTCCTGAAAGATATTCGAAAATTAATTATAAAAATAGATTTTTAAGGAAACTGCTAATACATAAATATGTTATTATTTATGAAACAAATAGCAATACTCGGTCAAGTTTTTATTCTGCATATATTCCATGGATCTCAAAATTATTTAAATCTATTATAAATTTCTATAAATATTAGTTTCTTAATTTATTTCAGTAACCAAACTTTATTTTTTAATACTCGTATAAATTCCAATTCTATAAAATATATTTATATTATTAGAAATGGAGGTTTTATGAATAAAATTATAATTTATATTAAGTCTATTATTGTTCCTTTATTGGTTGGAGGATTAATTAGTTTTGTTACATCTAAATATATAGATTACAATTCTTTAATTCAGCCTACTTGGGCTCCACCAAGTTTTTTATTTCCAATTGTATGGTCTATTCTTTATATTTTAATGGGAGTATCTTATGGAATATTGAAAACTAATTCTCTATTAGATTCTAAGGCAACTACTATTTATTATTTGCAGCTATTTGTAAATGCTTTATGGTCAATATTCTTTTTTATTTTTAAATGGAGATTATTTGCGTTCATTTGGATTTTACTCCTTATAGTATTAGTATTTTTAATGATAAAAAACTTTTACTCTAAAAATAAAGTAGCTGGTTTACTCCAACTACCATATTTGTTATGGATTACTTTTGCTTCATTTTTAAATTTAACAGTTTATTTATTAAATACTTAATTCTTACGAGTTTTGGATGTAACAGTCTGCACCTTGTTCTAGCCCAATCTGAGTTTTCAACTGCATAAAGAAAATCTCAAAAGGCATAGCAATTGTAACTTTAATATAATATATAATAGGAAAGTAGAACTTTCCTATTATATTAAAAAGAGAAACCCTAGGTAGGATTTCTCTTTAAGGAATTTTAGGAGCTTAATTTTCTAAGCATCTTTTCAAACTCTGCTTTGTTTTTGCAATAATATACAATTTCCATAATTCCGTCATCATCAACAGTTACAAGGTTAAGTTCTTTAACAAATGCTTCAATAGCCCCATGGAAATTAAGTCCTCTAACCTTAACACAGGTTACTATGACTCTTTTTGAGAACCGCTTAAATTTAAATTTAAACTGTTCTCCATCTTTTCCTGAAATCATAACTTCATTTTTATTCAAGTTTGATTTCTCCTTTCTTTAAGTGTATTTTATTTTGCTATATTTTTATTGTAACATATTTCTACACAATATACAATATTTCGCTATTTTTTAGATATTTTTTCATCGTTTTTCTCAAAAATACTTCTGCTTCTTCTCTAGTTTCCTTTTTGTACATATATTTTCCTTTACCTCTTCCTGTCATGATGTCTGGATTAAACAAATTAATTGCATTAGGAAAAGCCTCTTGGTTTATCATTTTGTGAACATAGCTGTACGTCATAAATATAAGTTCAAATATAGCATCTTTTTTTACACTTTCACTTAACTCTTCTGATACTTTTTTTATTAATTCTTCATAAAGTTCTTTCCAATTATCTACTAGAATAATTGGTGCAATTAATATTCCTACTTTATAGCCAGCTTCTTTTAATTTATTTATTGCATTTATTCTTTCATTTAATCTTGATGTTCCAAACTCTACTCTATTTATTATTTCTTCCGGATTCATACTCATTCTTACTATAACTTTTTCTTTATTTTTTAGGTTTAAAAGTGGGTCTACCATATCAAATTTAGTTGGAAATGTAAGATATCCTTTTTCTGCATTAAAATTTTCTATTGTCCATTCTAAATTGTGCGTTATAGTGTTTTCTAAAATAAGGTCACTATTACTTCCTATTTCAAATGTCAATTCTTTTTCGCTTTGATTTGCTACTTTTATTATTTTATCTAACATTTCTTCTCTATTTACAAATATTCTTAAATATGAGCATTTGTTATAATTACATACTAAATAACAATACATACACATTGCTATGCAACCAGAAGATGTATATGGTACTAGAAAATCTGATACCTTATGATTTGGTACAAATTTATGTGTTTTTCTAACTCCTATAATTATATTTTGCTTCATATTTGCAAATTCTGAATTTGGATTTTTTCTTAATTCTTCTATGTTATTATGATTTTCTATCGGTATTAACTTAACACCTTCTTTTCTGTACTTATCTAACAATTCTTTCCCAAGTTTATAATTCTCTGCATTTGGTTCATAATACACTAATTTAGGTTTAAACATAAACACACCTCTTATATTTAGATTAACCTTAAATTAGAATATTATAATATTTTTTTAAAAAAAGCATAGAATTATATAAATTGTAATTTGTTTAATTGAAGTGAGAGGTGGGATGTGGGAAGTGAGATTTATAGGGCCGTGGCTTCGTAGGATTTTCTCTATTTTTCACACTTCTCACCTCACACTTCCCACTTCCATAAGGAGCTTTTATGAAAAATTTATTGGCTGGTATTTTAATTGGTGCAGGTGCAATTCTTCCCGGAATTAGTAGTGGGGTCTTTTTGTGTTGTTTTGGTTTATATGAAAAGATTGTAGATTGTATATTGCACTTTTTTAAAGATATAAAAGGTAATTTAAAATTTATATTTCCAATTGCTATAGGAACGTTTATTGGTGTTTTTTTGTTTGGTAATATATTACAATTTACATTTAGTAAATTTTATATGGAAACTTCTTTTGTTTTTATTGGCTTAATTCTTGGCAGTATTAAACTTGTATTTAAACAAGCTAATATTAAAAAAGTGAATTTTCTGCATATTTTATGTTTATTACTCACCTTTTCTTTTAGTATTTACTTAATTGCCTTAGAAAATTCATCAAGTGTGTCTGTTACATTTAATTCTAATTCACATTTAATATTAGCTGGAATTGTAATGTCTGCCGGAATTGTTATTCCTGGAGTTAGTAAGACTGTAATACTTATGATGCTTGGGATATATGAAGTCTATCTTTCTGCAATAGCTAATTTAAATATACTTATTTTAATGCCTATTGGAATTGGTCTTGCTATTGGAGGAATTTTATTTTTGGTACTTATTAATTTTCTATTTAAAATAGCAAAGTCATATACATACTTTGCTATAATTGGTTTTATATTAGGTTCTATTTTTGTAATTTACCCTGGTTTTAGTTTTAATGTTGAAGGTGCCATTTCTATTTCTTTATTAATAATTTCTTTTATTGTTGGAATTAAATTGTCTAATTTTGACACATAGCCTTTTTGGTAGACATACATC
>CAKPJM010000033.1 GCA_934162625.1 uncultured Clostridia bacterium | reverse complement strand
AGACAAACTGATCATAAAAGGTATTTCAAACACTATATTTATCAATAAAGTGTGACATATGTTTGACAAACCTACAGATTCGAATCCATTTATATTATATTAATCTTGAAAATCAACATAAAGCATGATAAAATATTTATGAATTTTTAAAATATTATAGGGGGGAGCATATAATATGTTAAAAAAAGGAAGAAAAAAAATAAATTTACCAATAGAAGAAATAGTGGAAAAGTGGGAACAAGGTGCTAGATACAAAGAGCTTTCAAAAGAATATGGAGTTTCTGAAAGAACTGTTAGTATAAGAATATCTGAATATTATGCAAAAGAAGGGAAAGAAAAACCAAAAAGACAATCAAAGCCAAAACCAAGAATAAATCTACTAATAGAAGAAATAGTGGAAAAGTGGGAACAAGGTGCTACATACAAAGAGCTTTCAAAAGAATACGGAGTTTCGCGACACTTGATTAGTGAAAGAATATGTGAGTATTATGAAAAGAAAAGAGATAATGAAAAAAAGTTTAAAGTTTTAAAAAGCTCATCAGTTATTGTAGAATATTTAAGAAAAGGATTGACTATAGAACAGATAGAATCAATTGCACTTAAACAACATATTATAGTGCCACAGAAAGTAATAAAAAAAGCAAATCAAAAAATCGAACAACTAAAAGCAAATGAGGGAAAAATCAAATGAAAGATAGATAAATATTAATGTAGTTATTGTTCAGACCTAATTTTGAATAATGAAGTTAAATGTATGGATGATATATTGATATTTTTATGGTATATAATAAGCTTACTAAGCAAAGTAAAAAAATGAAAGAGTGAAAACAATGAACAACAACCCAATAGGAGTATTTGATTCAGGAATAGGTGGATTATCAGTTTTAAAGCAAATCATTAAATTATTACCAAATGAAAAATACATATATTATGCTGACACAGATAATGTACCTTACGGATTAAAAACTAAAGAACAAATATTAGAATATGTAGAAAATGCAATAGACTTTTTAAATTCAAGAAAAGTTAAGGCAATAGTTGTGGCATGTAATACAGCTACAAGTGTAGCAATTAAAGATTTAAGAAGCGATTATAACATTCCAATAATAGGAATAGAACCAGCTATAAAGCCAGCAATAGAAAATAAAAAAAATAAAAAAGTTTTATTGATGGCAACACCTGTTACAGTAAAAGGAGAAAAAATTAAAAATTTAATACAAAGACTAGGAGCAGAGAATATTGTAGAATTAATTGCAATGCCCAAACTTGTTGAGTTTGCAGAAAATGGAGAATTCAATACTGAGAGCGTTAAAAGATATATAAGAGAAAGTCTAGAAAAACTCAATTTAGAAGAATATTCATATTTGGTACTTGGATGTACACATTTTCCATATTTTAAAACAGTACTAAAAGAAATACTTCCAGATAGTATATGTATAATTGATGGTAGTATAGGCGTAGCAGAAAGATTAAAAGAAGTTTTAGAAGATAATAAAATGCTTGGAAGTAATAAACTAGAAATTACATTTTATTATTCTGGAAGAAAAGTGAAAGAAGAAGTAGAAATAGAAAAATTAAAAAACTTACTAAATAAAATATAATAGTTATAAACCTATAAAAGTAAAGGAGAAAGATAAATGTCAGAAAATAATAAATATCTAGTAATATCAGATATACATGGATCAAATTACTATGCTAATAAAATAAGCGAAATATGCAAAAAAGAAAATCCAGATAGAATAATTCTCTTAGGAGATTTATATTATCACGGACCAAGAAATCCGCTACCAGAAGAATATAATCCAATGAAAGTAGCAGAACTTTTGAACAGTTTAAAAGAAAAAATACTATGTGTAAAAGGAAATTGTGATGCAGAAGTTGATGAAATGATTTCAGAGTTTGAATTTAAAGACAATATTGAATTAAATATAAATGGAAAGAAATTTTTCTTTACACATGGACAAAAATATAATATGGAAAATATTCCAAAAGGAATTAATGTTCTAGTATATGGGCATTTTCATATAGGTTTTATAAAAGAAAAAGATGGAGTTATATGTGTAAATAGTGGTTCTATTTCGTTACCAAAAAACAATACAAAAAATAGTTATTTAATTATAGAAAATAATAAAATAGTATTGAAAGATGTTGAAGGAAATATTATTAGTAAAAAAGATATATAAAAAGTACAGTAATATAAGGAGAAAAAATGAAAGAAGAAAAATTAACTAAAAGCGCAATAGGAATAATGGGATCTTTATTAATAAACAATGTTTTATATATGTTTGTAAACACATTTATGGTAGCATATTTTATTACACTTACAAATTATGATTATAAACAAATATCAATATACTATGTATTATCATTTATAGCAATATTATTAACCTTTCTAACTTTTGGAAGAATAATAAAAAATAAAAATCAGGTTTGGGTATTTAGAAGTGGAATAATTGCGTATTGCCTGTATATATTAATTCTTGCTTTTTTGAAAGAAAAAATAGTTACATATTTTGCGCCATTAGGCTTTTTTTATGGAATTGTGCAAGGTCTAATATGGGTGGCAGCACATACACTTGTAAACGAACATACGCAAAACAATACAAACAAGTTCATTTCGTTTAAATCAATTATTAGTAAAATATTGAAAATATTTTTCCCTATAGTATTTGGAGTATCAATAGAATTAACATCATTTTCATATGTTGCAAAAATAGTAATTTTGCTTTCTATTACACAATTTATATTTTCACTATTTATAGAAGACAAAGCAAAAACATATGATAAAAAATACAACTTAAAAGAATATATAAATTTGGTAAAAAATAATGATAAATTTAAAACAGTATATAAGCTATGTGTATGTGATGGAATTGTAAATTATTTATTAGAAACACTAATTGTAATACTAACAGTTATGACTTTTAAAACAACTATAAGTTTAGGAGTAATTACAACGATTACAGCAATATGCTCAATTTTATCTGTATACATATTCCAATACAAACTAAAAAGCAATTGGAAGATATTAAAAATCTGCAATATAATGATGGTTTCTAGTGTGCTTTTGCTACTAATAAATATTAGCAAGCCAACAATAATTATATACAATATATGTACGGCAATATTTTTAGTAATATTAAGCAATACAGGTGACACAAAAAGATATGAGATAGTAAGCGAAAATGAAATTGTTGTTAAAGATTATATAGTAGAACATCAAGTAGTATGTGAAGTAATACTGAATATTACAAGAATAATTGCTTATATCTTATTGTTTATTATAAGTTTATTTAACAATATAGTATTATTTAAAATTCTATTACTGCTAGTAACAATAGTAATATTAATATACTCAAAATTATTGATAAAATTGAAAAAATAGGAGGGAAAAATGTTAAAAGCATGTAGTATGTCAAAAAGCATAGACAGACAAGCTGTTAAAATCCTAAAAGAAAACGGTATAAGTATAGATGCATGGAATGGAGAAATGTATCCAAATAAAGAAGAACTAAAACAACTGTTAAAAAAATATGATATTTTAATTGTAGGAGTAGAGGAGAAGATAACAAAAGATTTGATTACAGATGTTAGAACTCCAAAAATTATAGCTTCTATGTCAATAGGGTTAGATCATATAGATAAAGAATGTTTTGAGTCTAAATTTATTGATATAGTTAATTGTCCCAATGCTAATGTTACATCAGTTGCGGAACATATTTTAGCATTAATACTAGATTCAAGTAAAAGAATACAAGAAGCCAATAGAAAGCCAAATAAAAAACAATTAATTAGTAAGCCTACAGATATAAACGGAAAAACAATAGGTTTAATAGGGGCAGGGAAGATATCTCAAAGAATGATAGATATAGCAAGAGTATTTAACATGAGTATTTTGTGCTATACAGAACATCCAGAAAAACATAGAAATCTAATTGAAAAAGAAGTTGAATTTGTTGATTTAGATACATTATTACAAAAATCGGATATTGTAAATGTGAGTGTACCGTTAACAAAAGATACTAACAACTTAATATCAAGAGATAAAATAGAACTTTTAAAGAAAAATGCTATATTTATAAATACTTCTAGAGCGGGAATTACTGATATAAAAGCTTTAGTTGATTTTGCCGATAGGAATCCCAATTTTTATCTAGGATTAGATATAGATACAGGTGAATATACGGATTTATTATCTAAAGAAAGAAACAATGTTATTGTTACACCACATATAGCAGGATGTACAGATGAAGCTGTAAAAAGACAATACATAGAGTGTGCTAAAAACATAGTTAATGTTTTGAGAAAAAGAAAAGAAGAAAAAGATTTGGAAGAAAGATAGGAGCATTAAATGGAACAAACTAATGTCTGGAAAATTTTTTTAATGTCAGATCTAGCCGGAAAAGTTATAAGTGTATTTAAAGACGTGTTTTTAGGAATATATTTTTTAAAGATAACGCAAGGAAACATAGCTAATGTATCAGAATACTACATTACATTCTTTTTAGTATATTTGGTATGCCTGTTACTTGTTAATAAATTGCAGAAACTCAATTTAGTTTCAATGTTTAGAATAGGGATATTTTTAAATTTAATTCAATGCATAGTTTTGCTTGTGATGGGAGAAAGAATTTCAAACTATATTATTCCATTTGCGATATTTGCAAGTATAGGAAATGCATTTTATTATTACCCTGAACAAATATTAATAAAAAGAGTTAATAAAGATGAAAATTTTAGAAAATATATCACTAGAGATCAAATATTAAAATATACAATAAATATCGTACTCCCTATAGTATTGGGCTATTGTATTAGTAAAAGTTCATATCAATTAGCTTTTATTATATTAATAATACTAATTTCTATAAGTCTAATTTCTTCAATGTTCATAAAAGAAATTCAACTAGAACATGGAAAAATAAATATAAAGAAATTCTTAAAGAATATTAATGGAAGTCAAAATAAAAAAATGATGAGATTAATGAGTTGGAGAACAATATTTAGAGGATTGAGTTCTTTTGGAGTATTATCAACATTAATCTCAATTATAACTTTTTTAGTTGTGACAACAGAATTATCACTAGGAAGCATTAGCAGTTTTATAACTATTATTTCTATTATAGTAGTATATTTAACTAACAAATTTGTTAGAAAAGAAAAATTGTCTAAATTGTTTATACCAATGTCTATTTTTCAAAGCATTGTAGTTATAGTACTTACATTTAGTATGATGTATTTTAATATAAACAATGAAATCAGGATTGGAACACTTACAGTAAGCATAGGCTTTTTGCTTATATTATTATACAATATAGTCAACGGAGTAAGTAATCCAATATTTGAAACATCAAACTCAATTATATATTATGAGTGTATGTGTAAGCAAAATATTAAAACAGAAGACGAACCAAATTATGTATTTTGGTTTGAAATTATGATAAATATATCAAGAAGTTTTGGATATTTAATTTTAATATTTGTTTCAAAAATTGGATTTGATTTAAATATAATTTCAATTTTAATAGTAGGGTTTACCTTAACGTATATAGCCTTTGCTTATACATTGAATACTATATGTAAAAGATATTTGTACAATGCAAAATAATTACTATATAAATATAGTAATTATGCAATAATAAAAAGAAATAATGATATGTAATATAGGAGTGATTCATAAAGATGAAATTGGGAATTGATATAGATAATGTTATTTCAAATTTTGACGAAGAATTATTAAAAGCATTTTTAATACATAACGACGAGTTGGGATACAATGGAGAATATAACAAAGATGCAGAATATATAACTAGAGGAATGTTTAATTGGGGAGAGGACAAAGTAAAAAAGTTCTATGTTGATAATATAGAAAAAATTGCTAAAAATCTAAAAGTTAAAGAAAAAGCAAAAGAGTACATAGATAAACTAAAAGAAGATGGACATATTATCTGCATTATTACTGGAAGAGACAATGGAGAATATTCTGATCCATATAATATGACTAAAGAATGGTTAGACAATAATTCTATTCATTATGACAGACTTATTTTAACTAATGCTTATAAAAATGATAAAAGCGGAAAAACAAAAAAATGCAAAGAAAATAACATTGATATTATGATTGACGATTCAGCCAATATATGCCAAGAATGCATTAATAACAATATACCAGCATTACTAATGGACACACACTATAATAAGCAAACAAACATACCTAGAGTGCATGATTGGAAAGAATTATATGAATTCATTAGCAACTATAAAACTAAAAAAATAAATGTAATATTAGATACCGATACTTACAACGAATGTGATGACCAATTTGCACTTTCATATATGATTAAAAGCCAAGATATATTTAATATTGAAGCAATAACAGTTGCACCATATTCTCATAAAGAAAGAAATGAAACTGTTATAAGTGGAAGAGAAAAAAGTTATAACGAAATATTAAAAATATGTAATTGGCTAAACTTTGATACAACAAATAAAGTATTTAAAGGCGCAGAAGATTATATTAGTAATGGCTATAATAAAACCAATGACGCAGTTAATAAAATAATTGAAATAGCATTAAGAAATGATAAAACATATATAATGGCAATAGGAGCAATTACTAATATTGCACTTGCCATTGAAAAAGAGCCTAAAATAATTGAAAGAATAGAAGTAATATGGTTAGGCGGGCATAGTTTGTTACAAGACAATAACCAGGAATTTAACTTTAAGCAAGATGTAAATGCAGTAAAAATTGTATTTGGGTCAAAAGTAAAACTAACAGTAATTCCATGTAAAAATGTTGCATCTAATTTAAGAATTTCAATATATGAATTAAACCATTACTTAAAAGATAAAAGCGAATTATGCAATTATTTAATAGATAGATTTTATAATGATGGATATCATGGAATACAAGAAAGAAGAGTTATTTGGGATATTTCTGTTATAGCATATATGATAAACAAGAGTTGGTTTACTACCCAAAATATAAGTTGCCCTAATATAAAAGACGATACATCTTATGAATTGACTACGAATGAGCACAAAATAACAATGATAAACTATATAAATGTTAATAAAGTATATGAAGATTTATTTAGAAAATTAGGAGAATAAGATATGAAGGTATATTTAGTAAGACATGGACAAGTTCCACATAATGCAACCAAGCAATATAATGTTGGAGATGAAGACTTAACAGAGGTGGGAGTGGAGCAAGGCCCGCCTCAAACAATTTGTTATTTTTTAAAGAAAGAATGTTAGTTAAAAAATAAGATTAAAAGGAGAAAAAGATGAAAGTTTTAATATTAAGTTTTAGTTCTAATAAAGTAAATGAATACAGTTATGTGCCAAATAAAATTGGATTAACGTTTTCTTGTGTAGAAGAATGTGAAAAATATTTAAAAGATAATGAAAATACTGCAGAACATATATGTATAAACCATAAAAATATACAAAGATGTTTGGCTTGTGGAAAAAGAGGATGGGGAATATGTTTAGAAGAACATAGGTGTGTATTGAAAGACGATTTTAATGATATATATAAATATATGGAAAACTTTGATGCATACATATTTATTACGCCTGTCTACTTTCATGAAATGAGCGAGTCAGCTAAAACGTTTTTTGATAGACTAAAAAGGTGTGATGCATTTTTTGAAAACTCAAAAATTAAAAATAAAAAGATAGTATGTATAGCTTGCGCAGGTGGAAGCGGAAGCGGAACTGAAGAAACTTTAAAGTCATTTGATATATTAAACTATTTTTTAAAAACAAATATGTATGCTAGGATACCAATAACAAAAGAAAACTTTGAACAGCAAAA
Source organism: uncultured Clostridia bacterium (assembly GCA_934162625.1). Taxonomy (GTDB): domain Bacteria; phylum Bacillota; class Clostridia; order TANB77; family CAG-508; genus CAG-452. The sequence goes on along the minus strand of CAKPJM010000033.1, from coordinate 7,956 downwards.
AAAATCAATAAAAGAAGCTATGAAATTTTGCTAAATGCATAAAAATATTGCGATAAACATAAAAACATGATAAAATAAATATGAAAGAAATTTTAACAAAAAATCTTTTTTTACAAATCTTGATTAATATGATATAGTATATATTAATAGAAAAGAGAGGGGAAAATTTATATGTACCAAATTAATAAGAAAGAACTAGGTGAAATTGAGAATTTTATAGATAATTATTTAAAAGAAATGGAAGAAAAGTATAAGGAAGATCCAGCAGCTCGAGAAAAATTAAACCATATAAAGAGAGTAGTTTTATTAGTAGATGAAATTCGCCCTAATGATGACTTGGCAAGAGTTGCAGCAAAAGCACATGATGTAGGAAGATTCCCACAATTAGAGATATTAGGAGGATTTAATGATGGTAAAGTGTTACATCATTATTTAGGAGAAGATTTCATTACTAGAGCAATCTATCAAGGAAAACTTTCTCCAACAAGAGAACTAGATTTGATAAGGGCAGTTATAAAATATCATGGAAGAGAGAGATTTTTACCTTTTATGGAACAGATTCCAGAAGATGCAAAAGAAATCATAAATATAGTAGGCAGAGTTGATGGAATAGAAAATGGATGTATAGGAGCTATTGGATATTTAGAAAGAGAAGCTAGAGATGACGTTAAGGGATATAAAGCAAATAATCCTGATATGGATATGAAAGAAGTTTCTCCAGAAGTATTTGAGTTTTTTAAAAAAGGCCAAAAATTTGATAAAATGAAATACTGCAAAACGTATGCAGACTACACCTTGTTTGCAGCAGTATTAGCAATAGAAGCTTTAAGAGGACAAGACAGAAATATTGCAAAAGCAGCAATGAATATAAGTTCGCATGGATATAAAAATACGCTGGAAGGATACAATGCAATTTTTGATTCATTAGTTGGAGAAAATTATAAAGAAGATTGCAAAAAAATATTAGCTGGATTTTATAATGATAAAGACTATGAATTTGATGATAATAAAGCAAAAGAAGAAAAAGATAATGAAGAACAAGAACTATAAAATGTTAAAAGTATAAAACTATACAATTTTTGTATAGTTTTAATTTTTTTAATATGAATGATGATGAAAAGGTACTTTAATTTTTTATATTACTATGTTAGAATGTTTGTAAAAGTAGAAAATATATGTTTAAAATGAAAAAAAAGACTCATTTTAGTAAAGAGAGGAATAGAACATAATAATGAATGAAGTAGAATATAATAAAAAAATAGAATTAAGTAATAAAATATATCCTATATTTTCAGGAATTTCTAGTGATTTATTATTCTGGGTTGCTATTAACACTATTTTTTTAACTGTAGTTAAAGGCCTTAGCGCTGCACAAATTAGTTCATTGACTGCTATTGGAAATTTTACAATAATTTTAACATATCCGCTACTCTTTAAGATAATAAAAAAGATAGGAAACATTAAATCTATAAAAATAGGAACGATATTATTGCTATGTTCCTCTTTATTGTTTACATTCTCAAAAAGTTATTTTTTTATTTTAATTGGACAAGTTATGTATGATATTGCATTTGTTTTTAAAAATATGGACAATGTAATATTAAGAAAAAATTTAAAATATGAAAATAAAGAAAAAGATTATATAAAAATACAAAACAAATCTAGTTTCATATATTCTGTTCTAACTATGATAATAGCATTTACGGCAGGTTTCTTATTTAACATTAATAATTATTTGCCAATGATATTATGTATATTATTTTGTACTTTAAATATATTTTTATCTGGATTTTTATATGAATATAAAAATAACGAAAATAATAAATCAACGGTTAGAAATGTTACAGATAAGTTGCCAATATCTAAATTAATATTTTGGATTCTTTTTCTTTATGCAACTCTTTACGCAACAATCGACTTAGGACAAACAAACAGTAGATTGCTTATACAATACGAATTATCATCCATTTTTGAAGTTAATAAAGTCTCAATACTTTTATCATTTATAATTGCAATTTCAAGAATAGTAAGAGTTGTAAGTGATTATTTGTCTACCAAATATTGTAAAGTAGAAAATAAAAGAATATTATACAAAATCGGATATGCATTAATTATTGCCTTTACCTTTATTATAACTGGAAAGTTAGCAAAACTTGAAATGATTGGAATAGCGCTGATGTCATTTGGATTTTTTATATTTCTTGGAGTGCGTGATATGTTCGCAAATTATATGAAGACATTATTATTAAATGTTTGCAGAGAGGAGTATCATGAACAGGCAATAGCACAGTTAATATTAGCAAGAAGGATAGGTAAATTCTCAACTAGTGGATTGATAACATTACTTCTATTGAAACTTGATCTTATATATGTAATGATATTCTTACTTATAATTTCAATTTTAAATATTTTAATAATTAGAAAGATATGTGAGTTACTTAAAAATAAAAATTAGTAGAAAGTGTATTTGAAAAGAATAAACTTATACGAGGAGAATTTATGGGAAATAAAATTAGACAAGATTTATTTGAAATGCAAGATCTGAAATACAAAGAATTTCATGGAAGTTTATGTCCAGACATGGATAATATTATTGGCGTTAGAATTCCGAAACTACGTGAATATGCAAAAGAATTGTATAAAAACAATGATCTAGAAGATTTAGAAATTGAAGACAAGTATTATGAAGAATTATTAATTCAGGGTATGCTGATAGGATTTCAAACAAAAAAGCCAATAGAAAAAGTAATAAAACAAGTGGAAGAATTTGTCCCTAAAATAAACAGCTGGGCTGTTTGCGATACTTTTTGTGCAGGACTAAAAATAACAAAAAAACATCAAACAGAAATGTTCGAAGTTATAAAGCAGTATTTAAAGTCAAAACAAGAATATGAAGTACGTTTTGCTATTGTAATGCTTTTAGATTATTATATAAATGACCAATATATAGACCAAATTCTACAAATACTAGATAATGTAAAACTAGATAAGTATTATGTGCAAATGGCAAATGCTTGGGCGATTTCAATATGTTTAATAAAATACTATAATAAAACATTAGATTTCTTAAAAACAACTAAAATAGATGACTTTACATATAATAAAGGGATTCAAAAAGCAATAGAATCTTATAGAATAACAAACGAACAAAAGGAATATTTAAGAACTTTAAAGAGGAGAAGATAAAATGAAAAGAATTGTAACAATACAAGATATCTCATGCGTAGGAAAATGCTCACTTACTGTGGCACTTCCAATAATATCCGCAATGGGAATAGAAACAGCAGTTATTCCAACAGCGGTACTTTCAACACATACAGCATTTAAAAATTTTACATACAGAGATTTAACTAACGATTTGCCTAAAATTGCAAGTCATTGGAAACAAGAAAAATTTAATTTTGATGGGATTTATACGGGATACTTAGGATCAATAGAACAAATAGATATGCTAAAAGAATTTTTTAAACAGTTTAAAACATCAGGGAATTTTATATTTATAGATCCTGTTATGGCAGACAATGGCAAACTATATGCAGGATTTGATACAAATTTTGTTAAAGAAATGAAAGAACTTTGTAAAACGGCAGATATAATAGTTCCAAATCTTACAGAAGCAAGTTATATGCTAGAAACAGAATATAAAGAAAACTATAGTGAAGAAGAAATAAAAAGCATGTTAATAGAATTAAGTAATTTAGGACCTAAATATGTTGTTTTAACAGGTGTAAGCTTTAAAAATAATGAATTAGGAGTAATGTCATATAACCAAGAAACTAACAAGTTTTTTACATATTTTAAAGAAAAAGTACCTGCCAAATATCATGGAACAGGGGATATTTTTGCTAGTACACTAGTGGGAGCAATAACTAACAATAATACAATAGAAGAAGGATTAAAAATTGCAGTAGATTATGTTTGGGAAACAATTAATGATACATATAAAACAAATAAAGAAGATGCATATGGAGTAAATTTTGAAACCAAAATACCATATTTAATAGATAGAATAAAATAGTATAGGAGTATAAAATGAAAATAATATATGGAAGTAGCAATAAAGCAAAACTAGAAGAAGTAAAAACTTTTTTTGATAATAATAATATAAATGTAGAAGTGATTTCTCTAAAAGATATAAATTTTAATGAAGAAATTGAGGAAAATGGAACAACTTTCGAGGAAAATTCTTTAATTAAAGCAAAAGCAATAAAAGAATTTTGAAATAAAAACAATATAAATGAAACAATAATAACGGATGATGCTGGGTTATGTGTAGATGCATTAGATGGAAAGCCAGGAGTGTATAGTGCAAGATATGCAGGAGACCATGCTCCACAAGAAGTATCGATAAATAAACTTTTAACAGAATTAAAAGGAATACCAATGGATAAAAGAACAGCTAAATTTGTTTGTGTATTAACATCAATACTTAAAGATGGAACAAAAATAGTAGCAAGGGGAGAAACAAAAGGGAAAATAGCACTTAAACCAGGACCTATGGGAAAACTCACATATGGACCTGTGTTTATGCCAGATGAATTTAACGGAAAGGTTATGAATGAATTAAGTGCAAATGAACTAGCACATACACATAGAGAAAAAGCCTTAATAGAATTATTAAAAGAACTAAAACAAATTTAAATAACTAGTTGATTCTAAAATACAATTTGTGGTAAAATGCCATTGTAATGCTATATTCAAATTTTAACAAATGGACTGTAATTATAAAATTTATAATATATGGAGGAAAAAATGAAAGAGAAAGTTAAAACAAAATTTGAAGAGTTGTTTGGAAACGAAGGAGAAATTAATGAATATTTTGCACCAGGAAGAGTGAATTTGATTGGAGAACACACAGATTATAATGGAGGACACGTATTCCCTTGTGCATTAACAATGGGAACATATGCAGTTGCAAGAAAAAGAAATGATAATAAATTAAGACTATATTCAATGAACTTTGAAAAACTAGGAGTGTTAGAATCTACAATAGATGACTTAAAATATAATCCTAAAGAAGACTGGATTAATTATCCTAAATCAATGATTTGGGCTATGAAAGATGAAGGATTTAATATAGATAAAGGCTTTGACATAGTGTATTATGGGACAATTCCAAATAGTTCTGGACTTTCTTCATCTGCTTCAATAGAAGTGTTGACAGGATTTGTTCTTAAAGATTTATTTAAATTAGATTTAGATATGATAAAATTAGCTTTATTAGGGCAAAAAGCAGAGAACAAATATGTAGGTGTAAACTGTGGAATAATGGATCAATTTGTAATAGCAAACGGAAAAAAAGATTGTGCAGTATTTTTAGATACAGCTAATCTAGAATATGAATATGCACCAGTAAAGCTAGAAGGTGCCAAAATAGTAATAATGAATACTAATAAAAAAAGAGGACTAGGTGACTCTAAGTATAATGAGAGAAGAGCAGAATGTGAAGAAGCTTTAAAGGAATTGCAACAAAAATTAAATATAAAATCTTTAGGAGAACTTACTGAAGAAGAGTTTGAAGAGAATAAAGATTTAATAAAAAGCGAAATAAGACAAAAGAGAGCAAAACATGCTGTATATGAAAATCAAAGAACAATAAAGGCTGTAAAAGCATTAGAATCAAACAAAATTGATGAATTAGGAAAACTTATGATAGCTTCTCATAATTCTTTAAGAGATGATTATGAAGTTACAGGAAAAGAATTAGATACTTTAGTAGAAGAGAGTTTGAAACAAGATGGAGTAATAGGAGCAAGGATGACGGGAGCAGGCTTTGGAGGATGTGCAGTAAGTATAGTGAAATCGGATAAAGTAGATGATTTTATAAAAAATGTAGGAAAAGAATATAAAGAGAAAATTGGTTATGAAGCAAACTTCTATGCAGTAGAAATAGGAAATGGACCAACAATATTATAAAAAATAATAATGTAAGAGGGGCGGACTTTGTTCGCCCGTTATTCATTGTAGGGGCAGGAATAAGTATGAGTATTATAGGAATTGACTTGGGGAGTACTATGACAAAAATAGTTCAAATAAAAAATAACAATTTAATAAATAAAGGAATATATTCTGAAAAAAATGAAGAAGAAGTAATAGAAAAATTTATTAATGATAATAATATAAATTTAGAAGAAATAGAAGAATTTGTGATAACAGGAGTAAGAGCAGCAAAAATTACAGGAAATATTTATAATAAACCAACAAAAATAGTAGGTGAATTTGAGGCCATTGCAAATTGCGTAGACAAAAACTGTTTAATAGCAAGTATCGGAACTGGAACAGCCTTTATTTTAAAAAATGAAGAGAATGCTATGCATCTAGGAGGAACTGGGCTAGGTGGAGGAACTTTTATTAATTTAATAAAAAGACTTACTAATATTAATAACTTTGACGATATAAAAGAATTGCTATTAAAAGGAAATTTAAACAACGTTGATTTAAGATTAAAAGATATAACTCAAGCAAAACTTTCTAATTTAGATATGGATACAACGGTTTCTAATCTTGGAAAAATAGAATCAGATGCAAATGAAGCTGATGTAGTTAAAGGAATACTAAATATGATAATTGAATCTATTGCTGTTATGTGTGCAATGGCTTTAAAAAATACAAAAACAAAAGAAGTTGTCCTTATAGGAACAATTACAACACTACCATTAATAGAAGATATATTGAAAAGAGTGTCAATACTGCATGATGTAAGTTTTGAAATTCCAAGAAATTCACAATTCTTAACAGCAATAGGTGCTGCAAAAAATGTTCAGGCTTAATTCAGAAAAAATAATTAATTAACAATTGACAAAGAAGATTTTTTAATAGATAATTATTATTGTTATATACTAGAGAAATTTTTAGAAAAATACGAAGGAGGTACATTATAAATGTACATATTTAATAAGATAATGGTAAATCCACAATTACCAAAAAAAATTGACAAACTATCTAAAATAGCAAATAACTTGTGGTGGTCTTGGAATACAGAGTTTTTGAAGTTATTCAAAAAAATAGATATAGATTTATGGGAGAAATGTGGTAAAAACCCTGTTAAATTTTTAAAGTTGGTAGACCAAGAAAAGCTAGAAAGTATTGCAGAAGATTATGAATTTGTAAAGGAATATAATAGAAATGCAAATAATTTTGAATCATATATGGAAAGCAAAAATACATGGTTCAACAAAAATTATCCAGAAAATAAAAATGATTTAATAGCATATTTTTCAGCAGAATATGGATTAGATGAAATTTTACCTATATACTCTGGTGGACTTGGAATGCTATCTGGAGATCACTTGAAATCTGCAAGCGATTTAGGAATACCACTTGTTGCAGTAGGATTACTATATAAAAACGGATACTTTCACCAAAAAATAAATAGAACTGGACGGACAAGAATCAGAATACCACGATATAGAATTAGAAAATTTGCCTATAATTCCTGTAAAAACAGTAACAGGAGAAGACTTAATAATATCAGTTAAAATGCCAGATGGAAGACTTTATTTAAAAGTATGGAAAATTCAAGTTGGAAGAGTAAGTTTATATCTACTAGATTCAGATATAGAAGAAAATAAAGACGAATATAGAGATGTAACACTAAGACTATATGGTGGAGACCAAGAAATGAGAATTAAACAAGAAATTGTTTTAGGAATAGGTGGAGTTACATTATTAAAAGAATTAGGACTTAATCCTACTATTTATCATATGAACGAAGGACATTCTTCTTTCTTAATACTAGAACTAATAAAGGACATAATGGAAGAAAAAAAGGTATCTTTCAACATTGCAAAAGATATAGTAACAGCAAAAACAGTATTTACAACACATACACCAGTTCCAGCAGGAAATGATATATTCCCAACAACATTAGTGGAAAAATATTTTAAAGATTTTTGGGTTCCTCTTGGAATTTCAAAAGAAGAATTTATGGAATTAGGAATGAAACCTAAAGAAGAA
>CAKPJM010000032.1 GCA_934162625.1 uncultured Clostridia bacterium | reverse complement strand
GGCATAGTAAACGTAAAAATGATAATTACAGAAGAAAAAATTTTATCAAATATTGATAAAGTACAAAAAATGATTAATCCAAACAATAAAAAGCAAATTATTCAATTAGAAGATGATGCTTATTTTAAGGATTTAATAGATTCTATTAAAACTTATTTAATAGAATATCCTAAAAAGAAAAATTTTCCATATAGTGTATATAAAGCGGCATATGGATTAGTAGAATTTGCAACAAATCAATTTGAAGAAAATACAAAACAAATAGAAACTCTTATAAGACAAAGAGAAAACAATATAGCAAAAGCAGCAGAGTTGAAAGATGTATTTGAAGCTGTACAATCAAAAGACAAAGAATGGAAGACTAGAGTAAAACAAATAAGCAATGTTGTTTCAGAAGATATTGTAGAAGCATTAATTATAATAGGTAAATGCAAAACTAAGAAACCAGCTAATTATGATGATGCAATTAAATTAGTAAAAGCTAGAATATCTAATTTGGAAAGTAACTTACATATAGAAATAGATATGGAAAGAATAGAAGATAGAAGCAAAGCTCTAAGTTATATAGGGATAGAAGTTGCAGAAGCTTTGAAAGGAATTCCAACACCGGTTGTAACAGAACAAAAAGAAGAAAAACAAGAAGTAAAAACAGCTATTTTAGAGCCAGTGCAAGATGAATATATTGAAGAAACAAGATTTGAAGTAAAACCTTCATTATGGCAAAGAATTAAAAATAGTAAACTAGTAAGAACAATATCATATATAACTAAAATAAGAGTAAGATTAGATGTCCCAGCACTTCCAGAAGGCAGAGGAGGAAAAAACTAAAATAAAATCTATTATGAGATAGGACGGAAGCTATTCCGTTCTATTTTTGCAAGAATAGAACTAAGCGACTTAAAGTTGCCATTTGTTCTCGACTATTTGAGTTCCCAAATGAAATGAGAAAATCTCAAAGCTGTTCTCATTAACCAGTAATTAAAAAATAAATATAATAATATGGAGGATTTTTATGAGTAAATATGATGAACAATATTTAGATCTAGTAGAGAGAATTTTAAAAGATGGATATTATGATCAAAATAGAACAGGAATAGCAACATACAAATTACCACATCAAATTTTGAGATTTGATTTGCAAGAAGAATTTCCTATACTTACAACAAAATATGTTGCATATAAAGCAGCAATAAAAGAATTACTATGGATATTCCAAAAACAATCTAATAAAATTAGCGATTTGCATGAACAAAATGTTCATATATGGGATGAATGGGAAATGGAAGATGGAACAATAGGAACTGCATATGGTTGGGTTGTAAAAAAATTTAACCAGGTAGATAAATTAATACATCAATTAAAAACAAATCCACAGGATAGAAGAATGGTATTAAATCTTTGGCAAATACCATACTTAGATACAGGAGCATTATATCCATGTGTATTTAACAGCTGTTGGGATGTAACAGATGGAAAACTAAATTGCATGCTTACAATAAGATCAAATGATATTCCACTAGGACATCCATTTAACGTAACACAATATGCTGTGTTTGTTCATTTACTAGCTCAAGTGACAAATTTAAAACCAGGACTACTTACAGTATGTATAAGCAATGCACATATATACGAAAACCAAGTAGAAGGAATGAAAGAACAACTATCAAGAAGAGATAAAGCATATCCAGCACCAAAACTTTGGATAAATCCAGAAATAAAAGACTTTTATGATTTCAAGCCAGAAGATATAGAACTTATAGATTATAAACACTTAGGAAAAATAAAAATGGATGTAGCAGTATAGGGAGGAAAATATAATGCTAAGTACGATAGTTGCAATAGCAAATGGTAATGTAATAGGGAAAGATAATAAACTAATTTGGCATTTGCCAGAAGACTTAAAAAGGTTTAAACGAATTACAACAGGTAAAAATATAATAATGGGAAGAAAAACGTTTGAATCTTTAGGAAGAGTTCTGCCAAATAGAAAGCATATTATATTATGTAACGACATGGAAATGAATATAGACAATGAAAATGTAGAAATTTTAGATGATATATCAAAATTAGATAAATATATAAATTCAGATGAAGAAAATTTTGTAATAGGTGGAGCAACAATATATAAATTACTAATGCCTTATGTGAATAAATTATATATAACAAAAATAAATCAGGATTTTGAGGGAGATGTATATTTCCCAGAAATAAAAGAAACAGAATGGAAAGAAATTTCAAAAGAAAAAGGACTAAGAAATGACGAAAACCCTTATGATTACGAGTATATAACATATGTTAGAAAATAAATTTAAAAAAAAATAAAAAAATTGAAATTTTGTATTGACAGAACACGAAAAATATCTTATAATAAATTTCGCGTTGAACAAATGCTCCCTTAGCTCAGTTGGTCAGAGCAACCGGCTCATAACCGGTGGGTCCAAGGTTCGAATCCTTGAGGGAGCACCAACGCAAAATTTTTTTACAATTAAATATGGGTAGGTGGCCGAGTGGCTAAAGGCGGCAGACTGTAAATCTGTTCTCATACGAGTACGATGGTTCGAATCCATCCCTGCCCACCAAAAAAGCATAGCAAAAGCTATGCTTTTTCGTATGTTAACGATGGATTCGAAAAGGAAGTTGCCAAGCTTTGAGCTGGTCTGGAGCCAGCCAAAGCGAAGGTAAAAATAGTCCAGTGGACTATTTTTCTGACGCGGCTTGTCGTGATCCATCCCTGCCCACCAAAAAAGCATAGCAAAAGCTATGCTTTTTCGTATGTTAACGATGGATTCGAAAAGGAAGCTGTTTTTTTATATAATGAATTTTGTAACACAATTTTTAAAATTGCATACTATATCATATAACATATATTTAAGGAGGTAAAATAGTATGCCAGATGAAAGAAATTGCGGATGTGGATGCAACAATGGTTTATTTGGAGGAAATGGAGATGATTGTTCAATATTATTCTTCATAATAATATTCTTACTATTATTCACAAATTGTGGATGTGGTTGCGGAAGAGGATGCGGATGCAACTAGAATAAGTACTTACACGAGATAGGAAAATCTTCGGTTTTTCCTATTAAAAAATAAAAGCGGATAGAAAAATCTATCTGCTTTTTTATGTACTAAGAAATTTCTCATTTCATAGTATATAAAAAATGCTATAATCGCTATTGCCCTTGAGATTTCCTCATTTCATTCGGAAACTCAAATTGGCGAGAACAAAGGGCGACTAAAGTCGCTCTGTTCATATAAAGAAATTATGCAAAAATAGCATATAATGCAACAAATTACCAAATTAATTTAAGCCATTTTCCTTGACTTGCATTTTCTAATAATATATACTGTAAATGTAGAAATTAGACAGAAAAATACGAAAGAGGAGATAAAATGCAAAAACGTATTGTAAATAAATTAAATAAGCAATTTATATTCATTTTGGTTTTTATAATTATATATACAATTTTGAGCTTTCTACCATTAACTACGAATAAATCTTATGCAGCAACATATACATACACAGCAAATTCTAATGATTTACCAGCCAATTTTGAGCAAAAATATCCAGGATATAAGGAAGTACTAAAAAATATAATAAATTCACATCCTAATTGGACTTTTAAATTATACGAAACAGGCTTGGATTGGGAAACAGTAATAAATAGTGAGTACCAAGGACATTGGTCATCTCCAAAAAATTTAGTTCCAAGTGATTACTCATCAGAATGGATTTGTTCTATATGTGGAACCAGAGAATATGATACTAGTGGAAGATGGTATTGTGCTTCAAGAGGTGCAATAGAACATGTTATGGATCCAAGAAATTCAGTAACAGAAGGAAATGTATTTCAATATTTGCGATTGTCAAATGATAAAAATATAACAAAAGAGCAAGTAACTGCAATGGCAAGTAAAATATCATATTTAAATAATCAAGATATAATAAATGGAATATATGAAGCTGCAAATGAACTTAATATAAATCCATTTTATATCATAGGAAAAATACTACAAGAACAGGGTAGCGGAGCTTCTGCATTGTGTTCTGGACAAGGATACAATGGAAAATACATAGGATATTACAATTTATTTAATGTAAAAGCATCTGGAAATGGTACAGAAGAAGTAATATTAAATGGATTAAAATATGCTCAAAGCCAAGGATGGAACACTCCTAAAAAGTCGATAGAGGGCGGAATAGGATTAATAAAAAATTATATTAAAAGAGGACAAGATACTCTATATTATCAAAAATTTAATGTAACATATAGCCCATACTATGCAAACCAATATGCACAAAATATATTTGACTCACAAAGTATAGGCCAAATACTAAAAGGGTATTATAGAAATGCGGGATTATTAGAAAGTAGTTTTATTTTCGAAGTTCCATTATATATGAATATGCCATCGTCACCAGTTAAAAGCCCATCAATATCAGCAGTAGAAGGAGAACTTGCATATGTAAATGCAATTGGAGGATTGGCTTTAAGATCTTCTCCAGGAGGAAGCACAATTGCATATGTAAGCGAAGGTGCACAAATAGTAATAACAAAAAGAGCCTCTGCTAAATCTAGTGATGGATATTATTGGGATCAAGTTTCTACTCCAAACGGAACAGGATATATGGCAAGAGAAGCAAAAGATGGAAGTAAAACGTATTTAGTTGTTATAAAACAATATGAAATAAGTGGTGACAACATAATAGTAGCTCCAGGAACAGGAATAAGTGCTATACCAGGAGCAACAAATTCAAGCGCTACCTTTGGAACAGGAGCAAAAATAAGCTTTGAAGGAAAAACATATAACTTAGTAGTACTTGGAGATGTAAATGGTGATGGGAAAATATCACCAGCAGATTATGTAAAAGTTAAAAACAAAATAATGAACGTTACCTCCATGAATGAAATATCAGAAAAAGCAGCAGATGCTAATAGGGATGGAAAGATATCACCAGCAGATTATGTAAAAATTAAAAATCACATAATGAATGCTAGCAGAATATCAATATAATTTAAGAAAGGACAATAAGATGAAAAATAATGTTGTTAGAAAATTATTAAATATATTAGTATTAATGACTTTTATAATACTAGGTTTGACTATTAAATCAAATGCAGCGTCTTTAAGTGTAAGAACTAGTAAAAGTACTGTTTCTCCAGGAGAGTCTTTTACAGTTACAGTAACTCTAAGCAATGGTGCTGGATATGTAACATCTGGAGGACAAACACAATGGTTAGATAATTCTTCATTCTCTTATACAAAAACAGCAGGAAACAGTGGAAGCATAACTATAACAGCTTCAGGAACAGCAGCAGATTACTCAACAGAGAAAGATGAAAACGTTTCGGCTTCTACAACTGTTAGAATTCAGGCTAAAAGCTCAGGTGGAAATACTTCAGGAGGTTCATCAAACAATAATAATACAACTAAAAAACCAACAACAACTACAACTAAACCAGTAGAAGAAAAAGAAAAGTCAAAAGATAGTTCATTAAAAGAATTAGCTATAGCAGAAGGAGCAATTACACCAGAGTTTAATAAAGATGTAAAAGAATACGCTTTAACAGTTCCAAACGAAATAACTAGCGTAAATGTAACAGCAACACCAACAGATAGCAAGGCTAAAGCTACTGTTGAAGGAAATACAGAATTAAAAGAAGGTGAAAATACTGTTACAGTAATAGTTACAGCAGAAAATGGAGACAAAACAAACTATACAATAAAAGTTACAAGGTCAAGAGCAAAGCTTTCTTTACAGTCATTAGTAATAAAATATGAAAATGAAAATAAAGAACTTATAGAAATTCCATTAAACCCAGATTTCAAGTTTGATGTTACAGAATATTCTTTACAAGAATTACAATATTGGGTAAAAAGCCTAAATATAGATGCAAAAGCTAATCTAGAAGGTGCAACAATAGATATAAAAGGGGCAGATAACTTACAAACAGGAGAAAACACAATAACAATAACTCTAAAAATAGCGCAAGAAGGAGAAGTACCAGAAGGCGAAGAACCAAAAGAAGAAACAATAACATATACAATAAAAGTAAACAAAGAAAAAGAACCAACAATATTAGGTAAAATATCAAATAAATTTAAAGCAATATTTGGAGGAGTAACTACTTGGTATAACAATAACCAAGAAAAAGTTATACTAGGAGCTTTAGGAGTATGTATAATAGTTTTACTAGGATTATCTATATATATTGTTGTAGATTACAACAAATATAAAGATGTTATAGCTAAAGTAAGAAAAGTAACAGAAATAAATGAAGTAAGTAAAGAAAGAAATATAGTAGAAGAAATAAGTAAAAATACTGAAAATACATTAAAACCTAATGAAGAAGATGAAAAAAACAATAAAGGAAAACATTTTTAAAAAATTTAAACCTAATATAGACAATAATTAAAACAATGATTATAATAATTATATTATCAAGAGTGGACGAGAGAACCGGCTTAATAACTCCACAGCAACCTGTTGAAAAACAAGGTGCTAATACCGGCAAAGCAAAGTGCTTTGAATGATGATTAAATCAAAAAATCAAAATTATAAACTTTGCTTTTGGCAAAGTTTTTTTATATAGTAGGAAATTTCTCATTTCCTAGTATAAAAATATAACAATGCACAGAAATTTGCTTTGCAAATTTCGCACACGAACAAAGACGCGGACTTAAAGAAGTTAAAATAAGTGCAAATGCTATTAATGTCCGCTTTTATTCTATAAGAAAAGAGGAATTATTATGAAAAAGTATTATTTTACATCAGAAAGTGTAACAGAAGGACATCCAGATAAAGTATGCGATTTAATTTCAGATAGCATATTAGATGAATGTCTAAAACAAGATAAGTTATCTAGAGTAGCAGTAGAGACATTTGCTTCAAAAGATTTAATTACAATAGCTGGACAAGTTACAACAAATGCAAAATTTAACGCAGAAGAAATTGCAAGAAAGGTTTTAAAAGAAATAGGATATGATAATGAGAATACAGACATAGATTATAGAACCTGTAAAGTAGTTACTAATATAACAAAACAAAGCTCAGATATTGCAATGGGAGTTGACATAGGAGGTGCTGGAGACCAAGGTATTATGTTTGGATATGCATGCGATGAGAGCAAAAGCTATATGCCATTTGCAATAGATATGGCGCACTTATTAGCCAAAAGATTAACTGAGGTAAGAAAAAAAGAAATAATAAAAGGAATAAGACCAGATGGAAAAACACAAGTTACAGTAGAATATGAAGATAATAAACCAAAGAGAATAGATACAATACTTATATCTAATCAACACACACCAGATAAGGACTTAAATGAACTAAAAAGAGAAATAAAAGAAAAGGTTATAGATTGTGTAGTAGACAAAAAATATATTGATGAAAATACAAAGATATATGTAAATCCAACAGGCAGATTTGTGATTGGTGGGCCTCTTGGTGATACTGGTTTAACTGGTAGAAAAATAATAGTAGATACTTATGGTGGATATGCAAGACATGGAGGAGGAGCTTTTTCTGGAAAAGATGCAAGTAAAGTAGATAGAAGTAGTTGCTATATGTTAAGACATATTGCAAAAAATATAGTTGCAAATAAATATGCAAAGAAGTGCGAAATCCAAATAGCTTATGCAATAGGAATGGCAAAACCGCTTTCAATACACGTAAATACTTTTGGAACAAATTCAATTCCAGAAGAAGAAATAATAAAACTAATAGAAGAAAAATTTGACTTAACACCAGCTGGAATAATAAATTATTTAGGGCTAAGAGAACCAATATATACACAAACAACTAATTATGGTCATTTTGGAAAACCATATTTACCATGGGAAAAGGTTATAAAACTATAATTAGCTTTCATTTACCAGGTTTGTATCAATTATAAAATCAAAAACATATAATAAATCAGGAGTGAATTATATATGTTGGATTTTATTACAAATGGCGTGATTTGGGTGTTAGCAATATATGGATTAATAGAAATTATAAAGACAATATATCATGTTTGTATATGTACTAAAATAAAAACAAATGGAATTCATTGTATAATAGCAGTAAAAAACCAAGAAGAGCAAATAGAAGGATTTATGCGTTCCATTATTTTTAGAATACTATATGGAAAAGAAGAAAATATAAATGAAATAATAGTATCTGATTTAGGTTCTACTGACAAAACAAAGGAAATATTAGAAAAGTTACAAAAGGATTATAAATTTATTAATTTAATGGATTGGGAAAATTGTAAAGATTTTATTGATAATGTAAATGCAAAATAATTTACATAGATAGCGATTTGTGATATAAAGTAATAAGAAATTAGTTAAGACAAGGAGCAATAGACTTGGAAATTAAAGGACAAATATCAGAAATCATATATCAAAATGAGATAAACAGTTATACAATAGCAGAATTTGAAACAGAAGAGGAATTAACTGTAATTGTAGGCTACCTACCTTTTATAAACAAAGGAGATAGCCTTAAATTAGTTGGAAACTTTGTAAATCATCCAGATTATGGAAGGCAGTTCAAAATACAAACATTTGAGAAAATTATGCCACAAACATTAGAAGCCTTAGAAAAATATTTATCTGGAGGAATTATAAAAGGAGTTGGACCTGCAACAGCAAAAAGAATTGTAGATAAATTTGGGGAAGAAACAATAGCTGTTTTAAAATTTGAACCTGAAAGATTAGCAAATATAAAAGGAATAAGCAAAGGAAAAGCAGAAGAAATATCAGAAGAGTTTAACGAAAAATGGGATCTATGGCAGATAGTAGGTTTCTTAGAAAGATTTGGTATAACAGGGCAAAACAGCAAAAAAGTATATGAAAAACTAGGACAAGACGCGATTCCAAAAATAGAAAAAGATCCATATATATTATTAGATATAACTTATGGAGTGGACTTTAAAAAAATAGACAAAATGGCTATGGAGTTAGGCATAGATGAACAAAGTAGCAGTAGAATTGCAAGTGCTATAAAATATAGTTTGATCTTAGCCGGAAATAATGGAAATAGTGCTGTAATTTACGAAAATTTACTTAGCTATGTTTCTAATTTACTAAGAATAGGAACAGAAACAATAGAAGATGAAATAATTAATTTAAAGGCAAAACAAGAGATTTTTCTAGAAGAATATGAAGATAAAGAATGGGTATATTTAGATACATTTTATACAGCAGAACAAAACATAGCAGAGAAGTTAATTGCATTGGATAATGCAAAAAATATTAAATATATAAAGAATTTTAAAGCAGAATTAGAGAAAACAGAAGAAAATGAAAACATAGTTTTATCAGAAGAACAAAAAGATGCAATAAAAGCAGTAAATGAAAATAATGTATGTGTAATTACTGGTGGACCAGGTACGGGTAAAACAACAATTATTAAATCCATAATAAAGTTATATGAAGCAAGAAAAATGAAAGTTGTTCTATGTGCTCCAACTGGAAGAGCAGCAAAAAGAATGCAAGAACAAACAGGCAAAGAAGCAACAACAATACATAGATTATTGGAGATTAGAAAATTAGAAGATGAAAACTTTATAAGCTTAGATTATCCAATAACACCAATTGATGCTGATGTAGTAATAATAGATGAAATGTCAATGGTAGATATGTTTTTAATGAATCACATATTAAAAGCAATTTATCTAGGAACAAAATTAGTCTTGGTTGGAGATATTGACCAATTACCATCAGTAGGACCAGGAAATGTTTTACAAGATATAATAGAGTCAAATGCTATTACAATAATAGAGCTAAATAAAATTTTTAGACAAGCTGCAAGGAGCAAAATAATAATAAATGCACATAGAGTAAATAGTGGAGAAACATTCATTGGAGTTGAAGAAAAAGATAAATTAGAAGATTTCTTTTATATAAATGAAACTTCACAAGAAAAAATGCTACATGATGTAATATCACTTTGCACAGGAAGATTAAAAAAGTATGGAGACTATGATTTCTTCAAAAATATACAAGTTTTAACTCCAACAAAAAAAGGAATGCTTGGAACAAAAGAATTAAATAAACAATTACAAAATGCATTGAATCCAAAAGCTAATCTAGAAAAACAAAATGGAGATAGAGTTTTTAGAATTGGTGATAGGGTAATGCAGGTTAAAAATAATTATGATATTTATTGGGAAAGAAAAAAGTTAGATGAGCTAGAAGCGGGTAGTGGTATATTTAATGGAGAACTAGGAATAATTACAGGAATTGATGAGATAAACAAGCAAATAGAGGTATGTTTTGATGACGAAAAAGTTGCATGGTATGACTTTGCAAATCTAGATGAATTAGAACACAGTTATAGTATAACCATACATAAATCACAACGGAAGTGAATTTGATGTTGTAATAATGTGCGTGCCACAATCAGCACCAATGCTACTTACAAGAAATTTGTTATATACAGGAATAACAAGAGCAAGAAAATTATTAATTGTACTCAGCAATAAAAATATAATAGAATTTATGATACAAAACACAGACATAAAAAAGAGAAATACAGGATTAAAATATAAATTGAAAAAATAGGCGAAAAAATGTTTTGGAAAATATTGACATACACACTAAATTAAAGTATACTTTTGACAGAAAGTAAGGAGAAGCAGATATGTGCAGTTGCCACCAACAGAGATTGGAGGTGGTGCTAATGATAGAAAATTATTTAACAGCAAATATATACATACTTTTAATTGCGTTAGTTATAACAGCTATTATAGCATTTGCCGTAATTATAGTATTAACTATAGTTTTGAGCAAGCAACAATAAAAAATAAAAGCACACTTCTGCTATTGCCAAAGTAAAGTGTGCTTTTTCATCAACGGCAACCACATATTTGTGGATCCTTATTTTCCTATATTATAAAACATAAATTTCAACATGTCAAATATTTGTAGATAAATTAGAGAGAGGCATTAAAAGGAGAGTTTAATGTTAGATTTAAATAAAGAGGTTAAATACATAAAAGGTGTAGGACCTGCAAGAGCAGATCTTTTGAACAGTATTGGCATATTTAATTTATACGATTTAATTACATATTTTCCAAGAGACTATGAAGATAGAGGAAAAGAAAAGAATATTGCAGATTTGGAAGATGGAGAAGAGGCATTAATAAAAGCAATATGTGTTTCTAACCTTATGGAAAAAAGAATAAGAAATAATATGGTAATCTACAAACTAACAGTAAGAGATGAAACAGGACTTTGCCAAATTACATGGTTTAATCAAAGATACTTAAAAAACAAATTTAAACTCCGGAGAAACTTACAACTTTTTTGGAAAAGTACAGAAAAGAATTGGGTTTGTGGAAATGAATTCACCTGTGTTTGAAGAAGAAAATAAAAACAAAAATACAGGAAAGATAATCCCATTATATCCTCTTACATATAATTTATCTCAAAATGTTATAAGACAAATAATAGAAAATGGATTAAAAGAAGTAAATAATGGTTTGGATGAAACTTTACCTCAATATTTGCTAGAAGAATATAATTTAGATGATATAAATAAAGCTATAAATGATATACATTTTCCAAAAGACTTTGGAGAATATAATAAGGCTAGAAAAAGGCTAGTATTCGAAGAATTGCTTATTATGCAACTTGCACTTTTAAATTTAAAGACAAAATATACTGTAAACTCAAAAGGAATAGAATTTAGCCAAAAGATAAAAATGCAGGAAGCAATAGATAAACTTCCATTTAAACTTACAAATGCACAGGCAAAGGTACTAGAAGAAATAAATAAAGATATGGAAAGTCCAAAACCTATGAATAGATTGCTACAAGGAGATGTTGGATCACGGAAAAACTGCGGTATCTATAATAGCTGCATATAAAGCAGTTAAATCTGGTTATCAGGTAGCAGTAATGGCACCAACTGCAATTTTAAGTAAACAGCACTTGAAAAATTTCGAAGGGCTCCTTTCAAATTTTAATATTAAATGTGAACTGCTAGTAAGTGGCATCCCTAAAAAACAAAAAGAAGATATTTTAAAAAGATTATCAAATGGTGAAATTGATGTATTAATAGGTACACATAGTTTATTAGAAGAAAATGTTGTATTTAAAAACTTGGGACTTGTTGTAACAGATGAGCAACATAGATTCGGAGTAAGGCAAAGAAGCACACTAAACAGCAAAGGGGAAAATCCAGATGTATTGGTAATGACAGCTACTCCAATTCCAAGAACCTTGGCATTAATACTATATGGAGACCTAGATATTTCTATAATAGATGAGCTTCCTCCAAATAGAAAGAAAATAGACACATTTGCAGTAACTAAAGGAATGGAAGATAGAGTAAATGGATTTATAAAAAAACAATTAGATGAAGGAAGACAGTGTTACATTGTATGTCCATTAGTAGAAGAATCAGAAGAAATAGATGCAAAGGCGGTTTTAGATGTATATAAAAAATATAAAGAAATATTTTCTAATTATAGAGTTGAGTATATTCATGGAAAGTTAAAACCTAAAGAAAAAGATCAAATTATGCAAGAATTTAAAGATGGAGAGATAGATATTTTAATTTCTACAACAGTAATAGAAGTTGGAGTAGATGTTCCTAATAGCAATATAATGGTAATAGAAAATGCAGAAAGATTTGGACTAGCAACACTTCACCAGCTACGTGGAAGAGTAGGGCGTGGAGAATACAAGTCATATTGTATTTTAAAATATGAAGGCAAACGGAAAAAACACAAAAGAAAGAATGAAAATAATGTGCCAAACAAATAATGGATTTATTATTTCTGAAAAAGACTTAGAGTTAAGAGGATCTGGTGAATTCTTTGGAACAAAACAACATGGATTACCAGAATTTAAAATAGCAAACTTATTTGAAGATATAGAAATATTAAAAAAGGTACAAAATGTTGCAATAGGAATTATGGAGGATGATCCAAATTTAACAAAAGAAAAGAATTTAGAGCTAAAAAAACAAATAGAAAATAAGTTTAAAAACAGAATAGAAATATAAGGAGGATGTAAAGATGAATCAAGTACAAATAGGTAAAGTCTATAGGCATTTCAAAGGTAACTATTACTTTGTAGAGAACATTGCATTGGATTCAGAAACACAAGAAAGAATTGTAGTATACAAAGCATTATATAATAGAGAGGATTCTCAAATTTGGGTAAGAAAAGAAAGTATGTTTTTAGAAGAAATAGATAAAAAAAGAAAAGATAATATAACTGGGCAAAAGTATAGATTTGAACTTGTAAAAGAAATAGAAAGAAACTATGTAATGTAATCCGTATAAAATCACCATTTTTACTAAAAATAGTAAAAGAGGTGGTTTTTTATGTTTAATTTTAATACAGATTTAGCAGATGAAAGAAGAGATATTTTTAAAAAAGCAAATAATTTAGAAGAAATTCCAGGAATAGAAACTGAAACTGTAGAGGAAGACAAAAATATAAAAACTAATAGAGTAAAAATTATAAACAAACAAGGAGAAGATGCAATAGGTAAGCCAATAGGAACATATGTTACAATAGATGTGAAAAATTTAAGAGTTGCAGAGACTGAAGAAATACAAAAAGCTTCTGAAATTGTTACAAAAGAGCTAAAAGAGCTAATTAATAAACATACAGATATAGAGGGCGACATTTTAGTAGTTGGGCTTGGAAATGTATACGTAACACCTGATTCATTACGGACCTAAAGTGGTAAATGAAATAGATATAACAAGGCATTTACTAAAATATGCTCCACAATATTTAGAAGAAGATGCAAGACCTGTTAGCGCAATAGCACCAGGTGTTTTGCGGAACAACAGGAATAGAAACAATGGAAGTAATAAAGGGAATAGTTGATAATATAAAACCAAAGCTTATAATTGTAATAGACAGTCTAGCTTCAAAAAGTATTGAGAGGATAAGCAGTACAGTGCAATTATCAGATACAGGTATAGTTCCAGGAGCTGGGGTTGGAAATGCAAGAAATGAAATTAGTCAGAATACATTGGGAATACCAGTAATTGCAATGGGAGTACCAATGGTAGTAGAAGCTGCAACTATTGCTGCAGATAGTATAGACGTTTTTATAGAAAAATTGCAAAATGAAGGGGAGTCAAATGAATATTTAAATAAACTAAGAGATGAAGAAAAATATGGAATAATAAAAGAAGCTCTTGTTCCAAAAGAATTTAATTTGATTGTTACACCAAAAGAAATTGATGAATTAATAGAGAACATGAAAGATGTTATAGCAAGGGGAATAAACTTTGCGTTATAAAAACATTGATATAATAAATCCTATATGTTATAATCTCTCCAAGAAAGGAGAGTTTATATGAAAATTAAGTATAATGTAATAATACAAAAAGAGGAAAATTGGTATGTTGCTAAATGCTTAGACAATAATGTTGCTTCACAAGGAAAGACAATAGAAGAGTCATTAAAAAATTTAAAGGAAGCAATAGAATTATATAATGAAAATGAAGAACCAGTAAAACCAAAAGAAATACTAATAACAACATTGGAGGTGGCAATATGAGTTCGAAATATCCTGTGCTGCCTCCTAATAAAATTATTACTGCTTTGACTAAAATTGGCTTTGAAAAAATATCACAAAAGGGAAGCCACGCAAAATATAAAAATCAAGAGACACAGAAAGTTTTTATAATTCCATTACATAAAGAAATAGCAAAAGGAACATTAAAAAGCATCTTAGAACAAGCAGATGTAGAGTTAGAAACATTTTTAAATCTTATATAATTTAATTCAAAAATAAATAAATTCCATAAATTAAAATTAAGTGAATAGGATAAAATAAGTATAGCAAATACTTTGTATCTTTGCCTTTTTTACCATTGTATGCAGCAAAAAATAAACAAGGAATTATTGTGCAAATAAATAAGTATAAATATTCTTTGGGAAAAATGCCAGCTTTAATACATGGAATGAAATACCTTATTAATGTAGCTATAATAAAAAACATGCTATAAGTGATAAAGAACTCATCAAATTACCTCATGTGCTTTTTGCTTTATTTTATATCATATAAAACATAATATTGCAAATTGTAATTTGTATGACGATTCTAGGGACTGTCCCTCTTTTGTTAAATGACAAAAGGGGACTGTCCTGAATCGTAAATGTAATCTATTGCAAATTATAGGTGCGATTTTAATTACCCGCCTTCAAAGAAATTACTCTAATAATGATTTGTTTTGGACAGACACAGGGCCTGCCCCTACGTTTATAGAAATTTCTACAATGTCTTCGGGTCACCGAGGGTGGCAACCCCTACTGTATTTGCAACAAATTTGTTTTTGGGTGTATGCAATACGCCCCTACGAATCCAACTTCCCACCTCACACATCCATTTTACAAATTCCAATTTATCTAATTATGCATTTTTTCTAATCTGTAAATTTTGCATAAACTACAATCATTACAAATATAAATTCTATTATCAAAAATTAATTTTAAAGTATTTATAAACTCATCTTCAACATTATCTATTAAGTGAATATATATTTTTTTAGGTAGGAGTGTAAGAAGAGTATTTAAAGTATAATCATTTGAAGAAAAAGAAATATCAGATAAATATTTGCTATTAAAAACACTTTCATCTACAGAAATTACACTCTTGAATTCGTCTAATAATGTAGACTCCTGAGATTTATATATTAAATGAACTAAAGAAAAGTTGCACTCCCTAGAGTTTATATAACACTTTAATAAATCTATAAATTCAGAATATTCTCTGTCAATTATAAATTTATTTACAGCAAGATCTACAATATAATCTAGAATTTTAATATATTCATTTAGCCTAAAATTGACAAATCCATCTAATATGACAGATTTATTATCTGAAAAGTATTCTGTACATGAAAGCCTTATAGAATCTCTTCTAATTTCAACTTCAGACAATTCGTTATTAGTGAAATAACCATTTATAATATCTAGTATGTGTTCTCTTTCTATATCACTAAAATAAAAGTAATTACAATTTACTAGGTGTTCTATAATATTCTCTTCATAAAATTCTAATATAGCAGAAGAAAGAATATTAGAAAGTATTTTGTAAAAAGAATCTAAGTTGTGGCCTTTGTAATGTATAATAAAGTTATTATAAACTTTAAATTTCAAACTAGAAATATATATTCCCTCAAGTTTAACATTCTGAAATTCTGTTAGTAGATAATTAACAATTTTTTTATTATTTGTTTTAATACAAAAAGATTTTAACACAAAAATTCTCCTCTCAATATATGTTAGTATCTACTAAAAATTAACTAGATATACATATAATATTCTGAGAGGAGAATTTATGAAACTTGTTTATATAAAAGTTTATAATCATTATTAATAATAAATCATATAATCTATATCAGGAAAAATTTTGTCTTGTTTTTCAATTTCTTTTAAGAATATTTCATCTATATTATTAGAAAGTAGTTGCTCATATAGTTTTGTAAATCTTCCAATATGATCTTTTATTCTTTTTTTTGCATAATCAACCATTGTTCCATTTGTAATAATAAATAACCAATCGCTGCTTTGAGCTAAAAGCAATTCACGTGCACATTGATTAAGGGCTTTTTTCTTTAAGCCTTTTGCATTAGGATAAAGCCTAGCCAATTCACACATTCTGTCACCTGCAACATGTAAATGTTTATGAACATAATCATTTGTAGGATTAAGCCAAACTTCACTGTATCCATTTGCACCCCAGCTTGACCTACAAGGAGAAGCAATCTGCATTCGTGGATATTTATCTATATATTCACCAGGAGTGATTAATTTAAAATTACAATCATCATAATAAATTTTTTTAAATAAAACATATAACCAATAAGGTCCTTCATACCACCAATGTCCATAAAGTTCAGCAT
>CAKPJM010000031.1 GCA_934162625.1 uncultured Clostridia bacterium | reverse complement strand
AAAAACGAGTATTGCTAGGCAGACGAACTAAAAAACCGGAGGCGTACATAGGTACGTCGAGGATTTTTTATGTGATGTCTAACAACGCAAGACGAAGTTTTTCATGCTAATTTGCCACTACTACCATAGCATGACGTATCACCTTTGTCCCAATCTTATAGCCTTTTCTAAAATCTTGCACTATTTCTTTTTCACCTTTTGTTTCGTCTTGAATACTACTTACTGCCTCATGAACTTCTGGATCAAAAGTTTCTCCAACTGTTTTTATTTCTTCAACTCCGAATTTTGTTAATACATCTATAAATTGTTTTAATACTAACTCTATTCCTTGTTTATATCCTTCATCTTCTGTTTTGGCTTGTGCTGCTTTTTCTAGGTTATCTATAACTGGCAAAAAGCTTGATATAATGTCTGCTAAAAGAGAATTATATAAAGCTTCTCTTTCTTTATTGCTTCTTTTTTTGAAGTTTTCAAATTCTGCCATTATCCTTTTTAATCTATCTGTTGTTTCTTCTAATTCTTTTTTTATTGTATTAGATTCTTCAGCAACCTCTTTTTCTTCTTTTTCAATTTTGTTTTCTTCTAAATTTTCTTCTGACATTTTATCCTCCTATTTTTTATTTTACTGGGCAGGCACAGGGCCTGCCCCTACATAGCTGTTATTCTAATATGCCTTACCTTTCTAATTTTTGTCTACATCATTAAGTTTTTTACTTATATATTTCATAATGGAAATTACTTTAGAATAATTCATACGTTTTGGTCCTATTATTCCAATTGTTCCCATATCTTTATTTCCTACTTTATGTTTAAATGTAATTATGCTTAAGTCTTTTAAATCTTTATTCTCATTTTCATCACCAATATATACATTTATATCTTTGGCAAGTCCTGAATTTAATATTTCTACCATTTCTTCTTTGGTATCTAATATACTTAAGAAATTTTTGGCTGTATCTATTTTTTCAAACTCTGGAAAGTCAAAAGCTTTACTTGCACCTTCTAAGTATATTTTGTTTGTTTCTTCTATTGCTTTGTTCATTTGCTGTATTATAGGCTTTATAACCTTTGCTTGGCTTTTCATAGTTGATAAAATGTATTCTTCCATAGGTTTGTCTATTTTTTCTAAATGTTTTCCTCTTAATCTATTATTAAATGTAACATTTAAATCTTTTACTTGGTTTTGAGTAAGGTCTTCATCATACTTTATAATAGTTTCTTTAACTGCTCCATTTTCTGTAAGTATTACTGCCATTAAAAGTCTTTCTCCTAAAAGAATAAATTTTATATCTTTAATTATATTGCTTGCAGAATCTGGTCCAATTGCAACTGTTGTATAATGTGTCATTTCTGATATTGTATTTGTTGTTATTTTTGTTAAGTCTTCAATTTCATTTACTTTTGTTTGTAAATTTTGTTTTATATAATCAATTTCTTCTAGTGTAATATTTTCATCATTCAAAAGTTCATCCACATAAAGTCTATAACCTTTAACTGATGGAATTCTTCCTGCTGATGTATGTGGTTTTTCTAAGTATCCTAATCTTTCTAGTTCTGACATGTCATTTCTAATTGTTGCACTACTACAATTCAATTCATAACGTTCTAAAATAGCTGCTGAACTTACTGGCTCTGCTGTATTTACATATTCTTCTATTATAGCTTTTAATATATCTCTTTGCCTGTTACTTAACATGTCTTCTCCTTTCATTAGCACTTATTATTTCCGACTGCTAATTTATTATACATCATTTTTAGCAGTTGTCAATAGGGATTGCTAAAAAATGCAAAAAAATATTAGCATTTCTGCTAATTAATAATTACATGTAAAATTAAATTCAATCTCAAATTGCGAGGTGTGAGGTGTGAAAAGCATATAAATATATTCAACTTTAAAATTTTCGCTTTTCTTCTCACACTTTCCACTTATATCATACAAATTCTTCCCACACTAAATTTGCTAAATCTATTCCTCTATTAGTTAGTTTTATGGAGTCTATATCAACTTCAATTAGTCCTTGCGTTACTAATTTATTTAATGTTTCTCTATATAGATAAATTGGATTTTCTATAAATTTATTTTTAAAATCAGATATTGCTACACCTTCTATTTTTCTTAATCCTAGAAGCATAAATTCTTTTTGTTTGTCTTCATCTGTTTGTCTTTCATGTATTATTTTACTGTTTTCTGGCCAATCAAAATATTCCTCAAAATCATCTGTATTTGAATATCTTACATTATTAAAATATGAATGTGCCGCAAGTCCAAATCCTAAATATTCTTCTTGGTTCCAACAGCTTAAGTTATGTTTAGATTCATATCCTGCCTTTGCAAAATTAGATATTTCATAATGAATATATCCCGCTTCTTCTAATTCTTTCTTCACTTCCCAGTACATTTTTCTTTCTAATTTTTCCGACGGCAAATATAATTCTTTATTTTTTATTTTTTCTTCTATTCTTGTTCCTTCTTCTACAATTAAAGAATATACAGATACATGTTCTGGATTTAATTCTATTATTCTGCTTAAATCTTTTTGCACATCTTTCAACGTTTGAACTGGTAATCCTATCATTAAATCTACATTTATATTTTTAAATCCTGTTTTTCTAGCTAAATTATACCCTTCTAAAAAGCTTGAATAACTGTGAATTCTGCCAACCAGCTTTAGAAGCTGACTGTTTGTAGATTGAAGTCCGAAACTTATTCTATTTATTCCGACCTCATAGTAATCTTTTAGTTTTTCCTCCGTTACAGTTCCTGGATTAATCTCTATTGTAATTTCCGCATTCTTAGAAATATTAAATTTTTCTTTTATTGCTTCAAGTATTTCTACAATATATTTGCTTTCAATAAATGAAGGAGTTCCTCCTCCGAAATATATTGTTTTTACCATATAATCTTCTTTGCTAATTTTGCATTTATTTATTTCTCTTTTTAATGCTTCTACGTATTTTTCTATTAATCTAGCTTTTCCTGAAAATGATATAAAATCACAATAAGCACATTTTCTTTTGCAAAAAGGTATGTGTACATATATACCTAATTCTTTCATATTTCTTATCTCCATTCTCATTATTCTTCTGCAATTTTTATTATTTTTTCTAGTCTATGGCTTACTCCAGATTTTCCTATTGGCTCTTTTAGCATAGCCCCAAGCTCTTGATAGCTTGCTTCTGGATTCTTTATTCTTAGTTCTGCTAATTCTTTTAAATTTTCCGGCAAATTTTCAAATTTTTTTTCTTTTTTTAATTTTTCTATTGCATTTATTTGTCTTACAGATGCATCAATTATTTTATTTAGGTTTGCCGTTTCGCAATTTACCAATCTATTTATGTTGTTCCTTGTTTCTTTCACAACTCTTATTTCTTCAAATTTTATTACAGATTTATTAGCCCCTATTAATGCTAAAAAAGATGATATTTCCTCTCCATCTTTAAGGTATAACATATAATTTGAATTCTTTTTTGTAAATTTTATATTTATTCCAAAATTTTGAATTATTTCTTTTAATTGCTCTGCCTTTTCTTTGCTGTTAAACAATATTTCCAAATGATAGTCTTTGTTTGGATCATTAATAAATCCTTTTTTTATAAAAGCTTCTCTTATTAATAGCCTACTTAATTGTTCATCTTGTTTTAAGATACTATTATTATCCCACATTTTTAGTTCAATTAATTCTTCTCTTAAATCTGAAGAAAATGACATTTTAATTACTCCTTTTTCTACATACTACAATTCTATAAATATTTGATAAATCTTTTTTAGAATATATTTCTTTATACATATTACTTTCTTTTAATAAATTTATTACTTTATCTTTCTGATTATAACCTATTTCTAGTGCCAAAATTCCATTATTATATAAATACTTGTATGCTTCTTTTATTATTCTTTTGTACAAGTCCAAGCCATCTTTCCCACCATCTAATGCAATCCTTGGCTCCATTTGTACTTCTTTATCTAATGTTTGTATTGTTTTAGTTTCTATATATGGTGGATTTGAAACAATGATATCAAATTTTTCTTCTATCTTTTCAAAGAGATCTGATTGAATAATTTTGATTTTATTATTTTGAGTATCTCCAAAAACTGTGACTTCTGCAGAATTTTTTTGTGCAATTGCTAGCGCATCATAACTAATATCTGAAAGGGTTATTTCACATTTTTCTATATATTTTGCAATTGATATTCCTATTGCTCCACTGCCAGTACATAGGTCTAGTATCTTTATAGTTTTTTCAGGTTCGCTACAAGTAATATTTCTACACATATTTATTACTTCTTCTACTAATATTTCTGTATCTGGTTGTGGTATCAATACATTTTCGTCTACATAAAAATTTAGTTCCATAAACTCTTGCTTGTTTATTATATATTGTATTGGAACATTACTTGCTAATTTTTTAATATCTTTTTTATATCTATTTATATCATTTAAACTTAATTCTTCTGTTTCATGAATTAGTAAATATTCTTTTGGCTGTTTTAAGATATTTGCTAATATCATTCTTGCTTTTAAGCTTGGTTCTTCTATATTATTTTCCTTTAATATTTTTATTGCATTTATTAGCTCTTGCTTTATACTCATTCTTTATTTTCCTCTTGTTTCCTAGCTACAACTGCTAATCTTCCATCTGTTTGAGAATATTCGCATGTAGATAATGTTAAAAGCTGATCCCCATATTTAGCAGTTGCATCTATATTATATAAACTGTTTTTTTTGCTATTTTCTATATAGTCGTTAAATTCTTGCTCATTATTTGCATTTATAAAATAATAATATCTAAATACATTTTTTTCAGATTTATAATATACTCTTGATAAAAACACAGCTATTATCTCATATTCTGAGTCTTCTTTATTTGTTGTAAATCTTATTTTTTTATGTTCTTTATAATAATTCTCATCTTTATAATTAATTAGTTCGGAAAACATTTCTTTACTACCAATGTTGTTATGTCCATATATCAATAAATTTGTACTCGGTTTATTCCAATCATAATCTTTGTCTAAAAATAGTGAACCATCTTTAGAATATTCTCTATTGTATGTATGAGTCATATAATACTCATTATTATCACATTGCAACACCGGATAATTTATATTACTATTTTCTATTTGCAACCAGCCTATTATGTCTGAGTTTTCTTTTTGCAATTCTTCTAATTTTTCCATTCTTTCTGTTTTTTTATTTTCTTGAGCAACTGATTTGTCATTTGCTATATCTTTAATAGATTTATTGTTTTTTGTTTTGTAGTCACTATATATTTTTATTGACATTATCAAAATAATTATTATTAAAATAATTACAAAAAATATTCTTAGTTTATTCGTTCTGGTTTCCTTATATCGTCTTCCAATTTTCATTATATCACCTATAAAAGTTAGAGCAGAAATACTAAATACTATTTCTGCTCTGTTTTATTTTTTATCTAATGTTTCTATTAATGTTTGCTGTTTTTAGATTTTACTGTTCCAATTAATGCTATAGTTCCAAGAGCTACACATGTATATATAGCTATATTTAATGCCCCTGTTTTTGGTGTAGTATCTTTCTCTTCTGTTTTGTTATCTTCTACTTTACTTCCTTCAGTTTTATTTTCATCATCTGCTTTTATTTCTTTGTCTTCATAAGCTAATGCATAAGTAGAAAATTTATCTGTTTTAAATTCTATTTTATTACCGTTTCTTGTAGTTTCTATTTTTTCTACTTTTCCATTATGATTTCTTATTATATAGAATTCTCTTCCTTCTTTTAATAAGTCATCTGATATTGTTAATGTGAATGATAGTTTTTCAGAAGGTTCGCTAATTTCTCCTAGTACTTCATTATCAATTTCAATTAATAAACTAATATCAAAGTATTTTGCTATTTTTTCTTCTTTTATAAAGTCACTTATTACTTTTTGCTCCTCTTTTGATATATCTTCTTCTTTAATGTCTTTAACAACTACTGCTATTTTTACTTTTTTTCCATTTTCTAATGCTTCTTTAACTTTCTCATTACTTTCTGTTTCGTTTTTTAGTATTTCATCTATTTTTGCTTGTACTCCTTCTGTTACTTCTAATTCAGTATTGCCTTCTGTGTTAACTACATCTACAGATACCTTATTTACTTTTACTATATATTTATTTTCAGATGTTTTTTCTGATATATATCCTTTTTCAATATAATCCTTTTGTGGCTCTTGGTTAAATATTCCACCTTTTACTATTAATTTCATAGTTGGTCTAGCATTTCCATTTATATATGTTGGATTTACTATTCCTAATTTAGTATTGAATTTTCCATCTAAAATTGTTGTTGTTTCCCCTGTTGAATCATGACTTGTTTCTAATAAATAATCAGCATTAAATATTCCATCTTTTATTGTTAACTCTCCAATAGAATAATCATTATATTTTCCATTGAATATAGTTGTTTTATCTAATCCTTTTGGTGTTTCAAATGTTCCTCCATTAATTGTTGCAACATTCCAGTTTTGCACAGCTACTTGGATTTGATTTTTAAATTTTCCATTATTAATTGTAAGTTTTGCCCCTTCATCATTTTTAATTGTATTTAGTCCTCCATTAAAGGTTCCACCATTAATGATTAAAGATGGATTTGCTTGGTTCACTCCACTTACATAACCATTTCTTGATGATTTGTCAACATAATTGTAGTATCCGTTTTCAACTAAGCTAGCATGTGATTTTCCATCATATTCAGTTTCATTAATAACAGTTCCACCATTAATTGTCATTGTACCATGGTTTGCTATATTGTAATATTGTTTATTACTTTTTCTTATTGTTCCGTCATTTATTACTGTTGTTCCATTGTTAAAGATAGCAGCACCATTAATATCATTAATTATTTCTCCTTTACCTGTTATTATTAATGTTGCTCCTAATTCTACTGTAATAGTATCTTTTGTTTTTGCTGTAAGTTTCTTTCCATTAAGATTTATTGTAATATTTTTTCCATTTGGTATTACAATATCTCCTTCATAGTTATCATCAAGAATTATAGTTTCATTTGCTGTTGCATTATCTATTTTATCTTGAAGACTTTTAATATCAGCAGCACTTACATTTGTTGCTAGTCCAATTAGTACTATAAAAGTAATAATTAAACCTAAAATAAAACTCTTTTTCATTTGTTTTCCTCCTTAATATTTTATATAAATTCATATTACACCATTGTTTTATATTTTGCAACACTTTTTTCTAAATATTTTCTTCCAAATTCTTACACAATTCGATTTTTTCTGTATACTGATAAAATGATTTAAGTTGCCCTTCGTTCTCACCTGTTTTGAGGTTTCGACTACAATGAAAAAATCTCAAATGGCATAGCAATTACAGCTTTTATATAATAGGAAATTAGAACTTCTATTATGCAAAAAACAGCTCACAATGTTAACCATTGTGGCTGTTTCTTAAATTTATGCTATTTCATTATGTTTTTTTACTGTAGTCTTTTCTTTTATTTTTACTTTCTTTTTTTCTTTGTTTTCATTTATTATAAGTTTAGGTCCTGACTTTTTCTCTACTGTTTCCTTAGTTATAATACATTTTTCTATTTTTGGATTTGTAGGAATATCAAACATTATATCTCTCATTATATCTTCTATAATTGAACGCAATCCTCTTGCTCCAGTATTTCTTTCTATTGCTTTTTCTACAATTGCATCTAATGCTTCCTTTTCGAATTCTAGTTCTACTCCATCTAGCTCTAGTAGTTTTTTATATTGTTTTGTTAATGCATTTTTTGGTTTAGTTACTATGTTTATTAATGCTTCTCTATCTAATTCTCTTAATGTTGCAATAATAGGTAACCTTCCGACAAATTCAGGAATTAATCCGAATTTTAATAAATCTTGTGGCAATAATTCTTCAAATATTTTATATTTTTCTAATTCTTTTTTGCTTTCTATTTGAGCTCCAAATCCCATTCCTTTTTTGCCAGTTCTGTCTTTTATTATTTTTTCTAATCCTTCAAAAGCTCCTCCGCATATAAATAATATGTTAGAAGTATCTATTTGTAAAAATTCTTGGTGTGGATGCTTTCTTCCTCCTTGTGGTGGAACAGAAGCAACAGTTCCTTCTATTATTTTCAACAATGCCTGTTGAACTCCCTCTCCACTAACATCTCTTGTAATTGATGGATTTTCAGATTTTCTTGTTATCTTATCTATTTCATCTATATAAATAATGCCCTTTTGAGCTTTAGAAATATCATATTCCGCTGCTTGTATTAATTTAAGTAAAATGTTCTCAACATCTTCTCCAACATATCCTGCTTCTGTAAGTGTTGTAGCATCTGCTATTGCAAATGGAACATTTAAAATTCTAGCAAGTGTTTGGGCTAAAAGTGTTTTTCCACATCCAGTTGGTCCAAGAAGTAAAACATTACTTTTTTGTATTTCTACATCATCAATAATTTCATCACATAAAATACGTTTATAATGATTATATACAGCAACAGATAAAGTTTTCTTTGCATCATCTTGACCGAATTACATATTCATCTAATATGCCTTTTATTTCAGCTGGAGTTGGTATATCTTCAGATTTAATTTCTTCATATCCCATCTCATCTTCATAATGTTCATCTTCTATTATGTTATTGCATATAGCTATGCATTCATCACAAATATATGCATTAGGGCCTGCCACAATCCTTTTTACCATTTCTTGGGGTTTCCCACAAAATGAGCATCTTATATTTTGGTTATTATTCTTATTTGCCATTAAACTCTCCTCTATATATGTTATTATATTTTTTCATTTGTTATATTATTTTCTTACATCTATAATTTCATCAATTAATCCATATTTCAAAGCTTCTTCTGCTGTCATATAATGATCTCTTTCTGTATCCTTTTCTATTTGTTCTAAACTTTGACCAGTTCTTTCACTTAATAATTTATTTAATTTTTCTCTTGTTTTTACCATATGATCTGCATGTATTTTTATTTCTGTTGTTTGACCAGAAAGTCCTCCAGAAATTAAAGGTTGATGTATTAAAATTTCTGAATTTGGAGTTGCAAATCTTTTTCCTTTTTCTCCTGATGCTAGTAATACAGATCCCATGCTTGCTGCTAATCCTATGCATATTGTAGATACAGGGCATTTAATATAATTCATTGTATCTACTATTGCCATTCCATCTGTAATAGATCCCCCTGGGCTATTTATATAAAATGATATTTCCTTGTCTGGATCTTCAGACTCTAAGAATAGCATTTGCGCTATTACTAGACTTGCTGTTACATGGTTTACATCTTCACTTAAAAATATTATTCTATCTTTTAATAGTCTTGAGAATATATCGTATGATCTTTCTCCTCTTCCTGTTTGTTCAATTACATAAGGTACTAAACTGTTTGTTAAATTTTCCATTATAATTTTCCTCCTTGGTTTTATTTTATTAAATAAGATTTTGTTCAATTGATGTTGGATGTGTGATGTGGGAGGTGTGATTTATAGAGTTAAGACTTTGTGGGCCTCTTTTATTCTTCACCCTTCGCACTTCGTAAAATTCCAAATTTATATTTTATTTGTTTAAAAAATAAGGTAATAGCATAATTATATATTCTACAACAAGCTATTACCTCCTTTATTATATTATTAATTATTTTATTTTTGCATTTTCTACTAAGAAGTTTATTGTTTTTTCTGTTTTTAGGCTATCTCCTACGTATTTTACTAATTCTGGATTGTCTTTAACTTCTTCTTCTTTTCTACCATAATTTTCTGCCATTTCTTTTATTTTTGCAGATATTTCTTCTTCTGTTACTTCTATTTTTGCATCTTTTTCTACTGCTTCTAAAACTAATCTTGATTTTACTGCATTTTCAGCTTGTTCTCTGTTTTCTTTTCTAAAGTCTTCCATAGTCTTATTCATCATTTTTAAATATTGTTCTAATTTCATTCCTTGGTAGCTTAATCTTGTTTCAATATCTTGTGCCATTCTATCTATTTCTAATTCTATCATTCCATTTGGAATATCTACTTTAGCTTCATCGCATACAGCCTTTATAACTTCATCTTCTGTTTCGTATTTAGCTCTTTGTTTGTTTTGCTCTTCTTGTTTTTCTCTAATGCTTTTCTTTAATTCATCTATTGTATCAAACTCACTTATGTCTTTTGCAAGTTCATCATTTATTTCTGGCATTTCTTTTTTCTTTATTTCATGTAATTTCACTTTAAACATAGCATCTTTTCCTGCTAAGTTTGCTGAAAAATATTCTTCTGGGAATTTTACATTTATTTCTTTTTCTTCTTCTAGTTTCATACCTATTATTTGATCTTCAAACCCTGGTATAAAAGTATTGCTTCCTATAGTTAGTTCATGGTTTTCTGCCTTTCCACCATCAAAAGCTTTTCCATCTACAAATCCTTCAAAATCAATTACTGTAATATCTCCTGATTCTACTGGTCTATCTTCTACAGAAACTAGTCTAGCATTTTTTTCTGCCATATGTCCTAATTCGTGTTCAACATCTTCATCAGATACATTATACTCTACTTTTTTTATTTCTATACCTTTATATTTTCCTAAAGTTACTTCTGGTTTTGTTGAAACTACTGCTGTAAATATTAAATCTTTTCCTTTTTCTATTTGAACTAAATCTATTTCTGGTTTGCTTACAGCTTCTATTTTATTTTCTTTTAAAGCTTCTTCATATGCTTGTCCAGCAATTTCGTTAAAAGCATCTTCATAAAATATTTGTGCTCCATATGTTTTTTCTACTATTTGATATGGTGCTTTACCTTTTCTAAATCCTGGTATATTAAAATATTTAGCATTTTTATTAAATACTGTTTTTATTGCTCCGTCAAATTTTTCTGCTTCAACTGTTATCTCTAGTTTAACTTCATTATTGTTTTCTGTTTTTTCTACTTTTACGTTCATTATTCTCTTCCTTCCGTTTTTATAATCAACTTTAGTATTATATCATATTTTTAATTTTTTGCAACCCCTATTCATAATAAAAAAATTGCACCTTATTTCTATTATCTCAAAATTCACTTTTAGTTAGTGCGGTTTAATATCATTACAAAAGAATTTTATATTGAGTTTTACATAAATTTGTGCTATAATTACTTTAGTGTCTATATGACATATATTTTTAAAGGAGGTCTAAACTCTATGGTAGTGCAAAGTTTTTTACCTGAAGCTCGGCACAAATTAACAACTCTGGATCCCTCACTTGATCCAAGGTGTTATATTGGTGAAGTTGTTAGCTGTTCCCCTAGGCGCTATGATTATTCCAAGAATGAATTGGAAGTTTTTATTGGAAATTCATTTTTTGGAATTATCCCTTTAAGTGAATTAAGCATTTATGACTTAAAAGACATAAATCGTAAAACTCTTTTTCCTTTTTTAAAAGAGCAATGTTTAATTACAGCTAAGATTATAGGTTATTCAAGCGACACAAACCTTTTTACTCTCTCCAGAAAAAGCAATATGAAAGATGCTTTGTCGTATTTTTCAGCTCTTGAAGGTTGTGAAGAAACAATCTTTGCTCGCAAAACAGGTTCATCCGGTGCAGGTGTTTTTGTTGATATCGGGGCAGGAATATATGGTTTGATACCATTCCATGAAATATCGTCCTCGTATATCAATGTCAAAAATTGTTTTAAAGACCTTGACTACATTCCTGTGCATATTTTATACCAAAATTTACCCGGGAAGTTTATAGTTAGTTACAAGTCCACTGTTTCCTATCAAGACTTTAAAGTTGGAGATATCGTTTCTGGAAGAGTCGCTGCTATGGTAAAAGATTCCTCTGGAATATTCATCGAGTTAAATTCAAATCAGTCTGGAATTTTAAATGCTGATTTTGGACTCCAAATTGCACATTGCAATAATGCTGATGAAAATTGGTTTATCATTTTTAATGAAAGCAATAACTTTCCGCCTTGCGCAATAAAAGAAAATGAAACATATCTTTTTTCAATAAAGGCTTTGAAAGATGACCCATCGCATTTTAAACTTGCATTGTTGTAATAAAAGAAAAAGTGTATGAAAATAATTTCATGCACTTTTTTTAAAACTAATTTGTTATCTTATTTAATTAACGTAGTGGCAGACCCTGTGTCTGCCTGAAATAAATTATTATTAGGGTGATTTCTTGAATGCAGGCGGGTACAGAGCCTGCTCCTATATCTTGAACGAAAAGTAAAAAAATAAATGTAGATAAAAAATTTCCAGAACAAAGCACAACCCCAGTTCGCTTTATTCTATCTTTTGTAATTCAAATTTAACCTGATCGCAACTCACTAATTTAAAATTTATTTGTTCTATTTTGCCTTGTTTAGCCTCTTTTCCTGTTTCTCCATGCAAGTGTCCATAAATACAAGTACTCACATTATATTTTTTCATTGTTGATATTAAATTTAAGCTATTTTCTTCATGTCTATTAAATGGTGGATAGTGCATACATACTATTATTTCTTTGCCTTCCCCATATTTTTTTATTCCATCTTTTATAGATAATTCTAATCTTATATTTTCTCTTTTTAATATCTTTTTATCTTGAGCATTTTCGTCATCTTGCCATCCTCTTGTTCCAACTATTATCTTATCATCGAACAAGTAGCTATTATTATATATAAAATCAATATTTTTAAAATTGTTTTTTTCTAAGTATTCTCTCATCTTTTTTAATGTTGTCCACCAGTAATCATGATTTCCTTTTAATAATAGTTTTTTTCCTGGTAAATTGTTTAAGTATTCAAAATCTTGGTATGTATCTTGTAGGTACATCGCCCATGAAAAGTCGCCTGGCAGTAATACTAAATCACTATTTGTTACTTTTTTTAGCCAATCTTCTTTTATTTTCTCTGTATGGTTCTCCCAATTTGCACCAAATATATCCATAGGTTTATTATTGCCAAAAGATAAATGCAAATCAGATATTGCGTATATTGCCATTTTCTTCTCCTTTCACTTCTTACCTTTTCTAATTATAATTTCAAATTTGGCACTGCATTCAATGTATAATCTGATAAATTTCCTTCTAAA
Organism: uncultured Clostridia bacterium; assembly: GCA_934162625.1. GTDB lineage: Bacteria > Bacillota > Clostridia > TANB77 > CAG-508 > CAG-452. Next base: position 3,862 of record CAKPJM010000031.1, on the reverse strand, counting down.
TAATTATAATATCCCGCTGAAGCTATCATTGCTGCGTTATCTGTACATAGTTTTAAATCTGGCATATATATTTGTATTCCATCTTTTTCTAAATTCATAAAAGCATTTCTTATGTATGAGTTTGCAGAGACTCCACCTGCTAAAACTAATTTAATTGGGGTGTCTTGTGGGTGCATTGAGTCGTCCCCTTCTGCAGTATTTTTAATATAATTTATCGATTTTTTTATATTCTCTATTAATATTTCTGTAACTGTCTTCTCAAAACTTGCACATAAATCTGCTTTATTTATGTTAGGGGTTTTATGATTTAAGTTTATAACAGCTGTTTTTATTCCACTAAAACTAAAATCCATATTCTCAAAATGTGTTTTTGGTAATTCTATGTTTGCCTCTCCTTGCTTTGCAAGGTTATCTACTTTGGGTCCACCTGGATAACCGAAGCCCTACAACTCTTGCGACTTTATCAAATGCCTCTCCTATTGCATCATCTCTTGTTTTTCCTAAAACTTCAAATTTACAGTAGTCTTTTACATATACAATTTGTGTATTTCCTCCAGACATCATTAAACATAAAAATGGCGGTTTTAGCTCTTTGTGTGTTATATAGTTTGCTGCAATATGTCCTTCTATATGATTTACTCCTACTAATGGTTTATTATTTGCAAATGCTAGTCCCTTTGCATAAGAAACTCCTACTAATAGTGCACCAACCAATCCTGGTCCATATGTACAAGATATAACGTCTATGTCGTTCATAGTATAGTTTGCCTCTTTTAAGGCTTGTTTTGTTATTTGATTAATAACCTCTGTATGGCATCTTGATGCAATCTCTGGTACAACGCCTCCATACTCTTTATGTATATCAATTTGAGAATTTATTATATTAGAAAGAACTTCTCTACCATTTTTCACAATGGCACAAGAAGTTTCATCACAACTTGATTCAATTCCTAAAGTTAATACTTCTTTCATTTCTTCATTTCCTTAATTATATGTTTTTTTATGAAGTGTGAGGTGGGATGTGAGATCCTATAGTTAGTCTTAGTAGATATTTCCCTAATTCACACTTTGTGCTTTCCCACTTTGTGCAAATTACATTCTATATTAATGATAACAGTTTAAATAGTTTTTCTACAATCCAATTCATTCCACTAAATACTGCTCCAAAAATAGGTTGTAAGACTACACTTGATAAGCCTGTTATCCAAATCAATAAAAATACTATATAAAATATCTGTTGATTATTATAGAACCACTCTTTGCCTTTAGCTGGCAAAAAGTGCATTAATATTTTTGAACCATCTAATGGTGGTAGTGGTATTAGGTTAAATACTCCTAGCCCTATATTAATGCTTATTATGTAAGCCATTATATGATATATTACTTGTTGCCATTGTAACGTAAGTGATCCTAAAGCATTGGTTGAAACAAATACAGCATAATATATTATCATAAATATAAATGCCAAAATAAAATTCATTATTGGGCCTGCAGCTGCAACTATTGCTTCTGCTTTTGATAGAGAGTATTTACCATTAAAGTTTCTAGAGTCTATTTCTACTGGTTTTCCCCATCCAAACCCTGCAACAATTAGAAATACAAATCCTATTGGATCCATATGATCAAATGGATTTAGACTTAATCTTCCTTGAAGTTTTGGTGTATTATCTCCTAATTTAACTGCCATCCATGCATGTGCAAATTCATGGAACGTGATTGCTATTAATACACCTGGTATAGTTAATAGTAAATTTAAAATTCCTGCTGTTCCTTGACTTATCAGCCATAACACTAACATTATTATTAATATTATAATAATTGTTCTTTTATCTAACGAAAAGTTAAACATATTTTCCTCTTTTCTCATCCCTATTCAATTTATTTCAAATAATAAATACTTCCAATTAGTTCCTAAAACGAATCAAATTTGGTATATTGCTAAGAAAACAAATGAAAATTCTTAAGATAATACGCTGTATATCGCAAGAATTTTCATGAAGTTTGACAACGCAAGATGCCTAATTTCATTCGTTTTATGCAAGTGGTTTCATTGTTGGGAATAAAATTACATCCCTTATTGATTCACTTTCTGTAAATAGCATGCATAATCTATCTATTCCGTATCCAATTCCTCCAGCTGGTGGCATACCATATTCTAGAGCTTCAATAAAGTCCATGTCTATATCATTCGCTTCATCATTTCCAAGTTCTCTTTCTTTTAGTTGTGCTTCAAATCTTTCTAATTGATCAATTGGATCATTAAGTTCTGTATAAGCGTTAGCAAATTCTTTTCCTGCTATAAATAGTTCGAATCTGTCTACAAATCTTGGATCTTCTGGATTTTTCTTTGTAAGTGGTGATATTTCTAATGGATGTCCATATAAAAATGTAGGCTGAATTAATTTCTCTTCAACATATTTTTCAAAGAACGCATTTATTATATGTCCATATGTTTTTTCATGCTCTTCTAGTTCTATATTATGTTCTTCTGCTAGTTTTAAGCATTCATTAATATCTGTGATTTTCTTAAAATCAATTCCTGTTTGTTCTTTTATTGCATCTGTCATGCTAACTCTTTTCCATGGTCCTTCAAGATTAATTTCATTTCCACCCCAATTATATACCATTTTTCCTGTTACATCTTTTGCAATTTTTTGGAACATTTTTTCAGTTAGATCCATCATTCCTTCTAGATTTGAATATGCCAGATAAGCTTCCATTAATGTAAATTCTGGATTATGTTTTAAATCCATTCCCTCGTTTCTAAACACTCTACCTATCTCGTATACAGCTTCCATTCCTCCGACTAATAACCTCTTAAGTGGTAATTCTAAGGCAATACGAAGATACATGTCTAAGTTTTGTGCATTATGATGTGTAACAAATGGTCTTGCAGACGCACCTGTCAAAAGTGTTGTTAGAACTGGTGTCTCAACTTCTGTAAATCCTTCTCCATCCATAAAGTTTTGTATACATCTAATAATTTTTGGACGTAAAAATGCAACTCTTTTAGCTTCTTCGTTCATTATTAAATCAACATACCTTCTTCTATATCTTTCTTCTTTATCTGTTAATCCATGGAATTTTTCTGGAAGTGGTCTTAAAGATTTTGTAAGAAGTACTACTTCTTTTGCATGTACAGAGATTTCTTCTGTTCTTGTTTTAAATACAAATCCTTTTATTCCAATAATATCTCCTATGTCATATGTTTTAAATGCAGAGTAGCTTTCTTCTCCTAAGTCATTTATACTAACATAGCTTTGAATTTTTCCTTTTGCATCTTGAATAGTACAAAACGATGCTTTTCCCATTATTCTTTTTGCCATTATTCTTCCAGCTACAGAAACATCTTTTCCTTCTAATTCTTCATAATTATCTTTTATTTCTTGGCTTAAATGTGTTCTATTATATTTTGTTACTTTAAATGGATCTTTTCCTTGTGATTGTAATTCTCTTAATTTTTCTTTTCTAATTGATATTAAATGATTTTCATCTAATTGCTCTTGATTATTCTCAATATTTTCTGCCATATACTTCATCTCCTTAAAAACTTATTTTTATATTATATAATAGAAAATGTATATTGTAAATATTTATACAGCTAAATTTATGAATATACTGGCATATTTGTAAATAGGCAAAGGTAAAATTTATGTAATAATTTTTTAGTAAAAAATAATAAATAAAAAATGAAGAATACAAAATTGCTTTTTAAAATCACTCTAAAACGCCAATTTATTCTTCACTCTTCATTTTTATCTTTTTCTTCTCGCTCACGCGAGTTTGTTGGTGACCCCTACGGGAATCGAACCCATGATTCAGCCTTGAGAGGGCTGCGTCTTAACCGCTTGACCAAGGGGCC
>CAKPJM010000030.1 GCA_934162625.1 uncultured Clostridia bacterium | reverse complement strand
GCCGAGGATGGCAACCTCTACATTTTTTGATTAATTTTCAGACAGCCTGCCGTCCCCATTGGCAAAAGAGAAAATTTATGGCGAAAAAGAAAACGAGAAACAAATCCAGAAATTAAAGAAAAGATTACGCACGAAATTGGCGATTTAAAGGTTTTAATTAAGAAAACCAATAAAGATATCGTCAACTGCTATGAAATTGAAAATAGGACTATTCTGCTTAAAAATCAACTTGAACTTGAAAAATCAAAAGAAATTGTTAAGGAAAAAAAGAAAGATAAGAAAAAATTGAGAGAACGATAATTTTTGACATTTTATGTTAATTGTGGTATAATATAATTATCAATCTTTTGATTATAGGCCCTTAAGTCATCATTGGGTCTGAACAAGGGTTGGTATGCCATAAACAAAAAAATAAATTCTTAAGGAGGATACAAAAATGGCAAACAATAAGATTTTCGAAATGGGTACGGTAGTCGGAGCACGGAAAATCGAGGTTATCACCATCGGTCTTGGTCAGGTGAAAGATCTCGGTAACCTCAAAGATGTCATCTGGCACAACGCGGATGGCAAAACTGTTATCGTCACTAAGGAAGCACCTCAGGGTTGCACCTATGATGATGATAGGACTGTGGTGGTTCGTGTAATCGACGGCAAGGTCCTGATCGGCGGAAAGTACGACATCTATGCTCCTGGCGAGGATAAAATCGAAAAGCTTCTTAGGAAGCCGTATGATCTTTCCAACCTGTCGGAAGAGCAGATGGCGGAGTTGAAACCGTTGCTCGATGTTGCATCTGAAGTACGCCCTGCAATCGCACCTGGTGAATCGGGACGTCGCGTCATCGTTATCACTGAGGAAATGATTGAGGCAGGTGTGACGGAATGCTTCAACGAATGGGACCCCGAAACGCCCTGCAATCTCGAAGAAGGAGATGTTTTCCTGGTAAGTGACGAAAGTCAGTTCAAGGGATACAGAATCGGACGCGAAGAATTCGCAGGCACGCACCAGTTCGAGTGATCAGCCGACCTAAAAAACTGAGAATTCAGTTTTCCCCCTCACTCATTACGAGAGAGGGGGTTTACATTTATATTTTTTTATAAAATAACTTTCCATATCCACCTTCATTTTTCTCAACTTCTTGCTTATATATAAAACCTAGTTTTTTATAAAAATCTGGAGCTTGGTCTGTCCATACATAAATTGTATCATAACCTAAATCTTTTAATATTCTTTCTCCATAATACAACAATAATTTCCCATATCCTTTGCCTCGATATTGTTCTAATATCATAACATCTGATAGCCAATGATAGATCTCTGGATATTTCTTTAAGTTTTCTATTTTGAATACACAAAAGCCAACTATATTTTTATTTTCATCCAGTAAAGCAATTCCAAAAGGTAATTGATTTTTGGTATATAACTGAGAAAATTTATATATTGTATTATCTTTTATCATTTTAGGATTATACTTAACCCAATGATTAAAATGTATATCAATTATAAAATTCAGTTCTTCTTTACTTAATTTACTAAATCTTTTTGTTTCCATTTATACCCTCACAAATACTATTTTGAATAGTTTCCTAAATAATTTTAACATATATTGTTATCTATCCATTTAAAAAAATCTTGGCTTCCATCTTTTATTTCAGTGTAGGAAATTTCAGCAACTTCATAATTATGTATTTTCTTTATTTCAGTTTCTATTTTACCAAATAAACTTTCTTTTGTTCTAAAATCTATTTTATATTCATCACATTCTTCCAATTCATTGTTCCACCAATATTTAGAATAAACTTTAGACACTTGACATCCAGCTACTAATCTTTTTTCTAGTAATGTGTCTACAATTTTATTTGCCATTTCTTCTTTATCACAAAGTGTTGTTACAATTATATATTCATCTAGCATTGATTTTCACTCTACTTAAATTTAATATTAATGTTTTAGCATTCTTATAAGTTGTAGAATTTTCTCCATATCTACTTTTGATATCTTCAAGTCTTTTGGTATAACCAACATCATTACCATATTTATCAATCTGCATATCTGCCTTATTTAATATTGTTAAAAACAGTGATGTGTACTCTGTGTTTATATTGCCATGATAATAAATTTCTTTCCAATACTTATAATTATTTCTTTTTAATATTTCTCCTCCAATATGTGCATTATTAGAATTATTTCCATATTCATAACCAATATCATAATTAAATCCTAATACAAATAAGTCTTTCAATTCATTATCATTTAAGTTATATTTTTTTCCTTTTTATAGCCACAGCTAGTGAATGATTTAATCTATCATTATTGAACATTTCTTACATTCTTCTCCCATATTTTTCTTATATATTTTAACGATAATGTGGATAGTATAAAGCCAATAACAGGAACTAATGAGCTTAATAGTATATTAGAGTAATTTCTTACTATGTATGAATAAGCAATTACAACGATATATGTTAATACGCAAATACATATTTTCCTAGTCCAACAAGTTTCCCATTTTTTATCCAATTCAACTCTTTTATTTCTAGATTTGATATTTTCAATTTCTTTTTCTATATCTTTTAATTCCATTTTAAACCTCTTTATTTAAAAATCTTTTTTCTGATTCAATTACCTTAGCATTATTTTTTATTAATGGTCCTTCTGTACCATCCTCATTTATGCAATTAATGTATTTAAAATCCCCACCAATTCTTGTATACTGATTTCCACCATCTATTGAACAAGCACCATACTTGCAACTTACACAGTCATGTAAATAATTATATTAATTTTACTTCTGTAATCATTAATTTCTCTTATAATATTATAAATATTTTATCAAAATTTAATTATTATTACTAGTTATTTTATAAAATTCAACCATTAACATATGTCATACATATATGAATTGAAGGTTTCATATAGAAATAAATTGCCCATCATATAGAGTAACAGATAAAATGTTAAATTTAGCAACAAGCATAACGGGAAAGATAGGAGAAGTAAATTATAATGCAAGAACTGCAAGAAAAATTGGATATTAACTAATTTTACAGATGGCCATTATTTATTATGATGAGGGAATGTATTTATCTAGAAAGCCCTTTGCATCCGATATGAAAAAAAGATTACTTTCATATTTGAGAGGTACAAAAAATTGCAGAAACTACAATGGCAAGTTCTACACAGAAATTCAAAAAAATCATAGGAACTCCCAGATAAAAAAATTTAAATAAAGAAAAAAATAATGATAAATTATATGAAGAAAGAAACTTGTAAGACATTAATTCTTTGTCTCTGCTGGCATATGTAAGATAAAAATTAAATTACTTGAATAAAATCATTTTACTTCTGGAAAGTCTTTTTTCATATAATCTATCATTACATTTATCAATTCTTTTTCTTTTAAATCTAATTCTCTAAAGTTCTCATACAACTCTTTATCTAAAATCTCCTCTTTTTTTTCCAATAAATCTGAAAAGATATAATCTAAAGTTATTTCTAAAAGATTACATATGTTTAACAAAGTTTCTACACTTCCTACGCTTCTACCATTTTCAATGCTTCTTAAAATGTCAACCGATTTTTCTATTTTTTCTGCTACATATTCTTGGGTATATCCTTTTTCCTTTCTAGCCTGTTGTATTTTTACTCCAATTACCTCTAATATATCTTTTTTCCTTATAACATTCACAATTATCCCCCATTTTTATAACTGTTTATTATACTCTCAGACAAAGTATATCATTTGCTAACATTTGTAAAAAGTGAATAAAATTCATATACAAAAATGTTGATTTTTGACATATATTGTAATATAATTGTCTAAACTATTAATTTAATTAGTAGTATGTGTTACATTAACATTTTTATACAAATGAATTTATAGGAAGTGATTATATGAACAAATTTGATATAACAAATAAAAAATTAGAATTACTAAAAAGAACTAACAAACTATTAGAAGAAACCAAATTAGAGTTTAGAAAATATGAAAAAGAAAGAAAGTTACTTTTAGAATTTACTCAACATTCTAATCCAAATACAGAACAATGGGAGCAAATTCTTGCTTATTTAGAAAGTATAATTAACCTAGATAAAAATTTAAATTTAAAAGAAGCCGATTTTAATTATTTAAAAGATTTAGCAAATCTTTTAAGAGAACAAAAAGTACGTAAAACAGATATAAATGATGAAAACAAAAATGCTATATTTAAAGTTACAGACAAACTTAATAACACTAGGCTTTTTTTAACAAGACAAAAAGCAGAGGAATATATTGCAAATAATAAGGAACTAAAGAATTCAACAATTGTTATAGTTAATGATAAAAATGATGAACTTGAACATCTGCTAAACTTAATTGAAAGAAACTTCTAATAAATTTTTAATCAACTTTTACTCGAGTAAAAGTTGATTTTTTTGTTGAATAGGAAAAATCGAAGATTTTCCTATTCAACAAAATGCTATAATCGCTATTGCCTTTGAGATTTCCTCATTTCATTCGGAAACTCAAATCGGCGAGAAGAAAAGTGTGGCAAAGCCACTTTTCTTGGACAAATCACCCTAATTGGAATTTGTTTTATTGATGTGAGAGGTGTGATGTTGGAGGTAGGATTCGTAGGAGTGTGTATTGCATATGTACGAAAACAAATTTATTGTAAAATTTAGTTGACAAATAAAAATCTAATGCATATAATGAATATATGAACAACTATTCATATAATGGAAGGAGAAAAAATGGAAGAAGATTTAAAATGTACAGTAAAACACCCGGATATAATTGAAAAAGCAAAGAAATCAATGCCAGATGAAGAAACCTTGTTTGACATAGCAGAATTGTTTAAAGTATTTGGAGATTCAACAAGAATGAAAATAATATGTTGCTTATTTGAGCACGAGATGTGTGTATGTGACATTGCTGAATTAATAAGTAGTACACAATCAGCAGTATCTCATCAATTAAGAGTTTTAAAACAAGCAAAACTTGTAAAATTTAGAAAAGATGGTAAAACTGTATATTATTCGCTTTCTGATGAACATGTTGAAATGATATTTAATATGGCATTAGAACATATTAAAGAAATGTAGTACGGAGGATGATAAAATGAGTAAATGTGAACACTGTGGTGCTCATGAACATGATCATGAGCATGAAGAGGAAGAAGAGAACTTAAAAGCAGAAATAATAAAACTTGTTATTTCACTTATAATATTTGCAATTGCATTTTTTAAAATGGTGCCTGGAAAAATTGCAACATGGTTATTTGTAGCATCATATATATTATCTGGTTACGAAGTTTTATTAAAATCAATAAAAAATATTTTTAGAGGAGAAGTATTTGACGAAAACTTTTTAATGTCAATTGCAACACTTGGAGCTTTTGCGATAAACAAACCAGGAGAAGCTGCTGCAGTTATGATATTTTATAACGTTGGAGAACTATTTGAAGATTATGCAGTGGGAAAATCTAAAAAATCAATCATTCAATTAATGAATATAAAACCTAAAATTGCAAACTTAAAACAAGGCAAAGAGATAAAAACAGTAGAGCCAGAAGAATTAAAAATTGGAGACATAATTGTAGTTAAAGCAGGAGAAAAAATTCCAGTAGATGGAGTTGTAATAAATGGTCAGACTACCATAAACACAGCTGCACTAACAGGAGAATCTGTTCCAAGAAGAGTTAAAGTAGATGATGAAGTTTTTGCAGGATGTATTAATGAATCGGATGTAATAGAAATAAAAGTTACAAAAGAGTTTAAAGACACAGCAATTAATGAGATTATAGAACTAGTTAAGAATTCAAACAAAACAAAATCTAAAACTGAATTGTTTATAACGAAATTTGCAAAAGTATATACACCAATAGTTGTTGTGCTTGCATTAATACTTGCCTTTATTCCACCAATATTTGTAGGATTTCAAAATTTAGGAGAATGGGTAAAAAGAGCATTAGTATTTTTAGTAACATCATGTCCATGTGCTATTGTTTTATCAGTTCCGCTAGGCTATTTTGCAGGAATTGGTAAAGCAGGTAAAGAAGGAGTTTTAATAAAAGGCTCAAATTATTTAGATATACTTACAAAAGCTAATACAATGGTATTAGACAAAACAGGAACAATTACAAAAGGAAATTTTGGAGTTTCTAAAATAATACTAGCAGAAGAAATTAAAGAAGAAGAGTTATTAGAAATTGCGGCAGTAGCAGAAAGTATGTCAAACCACCCAATAGCAAAAAGCATAATAAACAGAGTAAACAAAAAAGTTAATCAAGAAGAAATTGAAGAATACAAAGAAATTGCTGGAATGGGCATAAAAGCTAAATATCACGGAGAAGAAATTGTTGCAGGAAATGCAAAATTGTTAGAGAAAGAAGAAATAAAATATTATCCATGTAATGAAATTGGAGCAATAGTATATGTTGCGAAAAATAAAAAATACTTAGGAGCAATAGTAATTTCTGATACAATTAAGCCAGATAGTAGAGAGGCAATAGAGGGATTCAAAAAGAATGGAATCAGCAAAATTTGTATGTTAACAGGAGATAATAAAGAAATTGCAGAAAATATAGCAAAACAAGTTGGCATAGAAGAAGTGCATTGTAATTTGTTACCAGGAGAAAAAGTAAAAGAATTGCAAAAATTAAAAAATGAACAAAATATTATAATTGCAATAGGTGATGGAATTAATGATTCACCAATACTTGCAGAAGCAGATATAGGAGCATCAATGGGATTAAATGGCCAAGACTTAGCAATAGAAACATCAGACATTGTAATAATGGACGGAAAATTATCAAGCTTTAACAAAGCTATAAAAGTATCAAAAAGAACTAAAAAAATAATAATGCAAAACATATGCTTTGCATTAGGAATAAAAGTAATAGTATTGGTACTTGGAGCTTTCGGAATATCAACAATGTGGGAAGCAGTATTTGCAGACGTAGGAGTAACATTTATAACAGTTCTAAATTCATTAAGAGTATTTAAAAAATAGTAATTTGCATGAGGGGGAATTCTAGGGACTGTCCCTCAAAATCACCAAACTTGGGGATTTTGGGGACTGTCCTGAATTCACCCAGAACTAAACAAATTCCAATTTATTTTATAAAATAATATTGCAAAAAAATAGAGGCGCTACTTAATGCGCCTCTTATATTTTTTTATCTAATATCTTCTTTTGGAGTAATATTTTCTTCCAACATTTCTGGTTTTTTCATATATCTATTAAATTGCTTTAAAGCATTTGCATAATAATATCCATCACAAATTCTTTCATCAGCAACCCATTTAATAGAAATAGTTTTTTTCTCAACTATATTATCATCTTCACAAATATAACTTTTTTGTTTTTTACCCATAGCTAAGAATAATCCAGTTGTTCCAAAATCATATATATGATGATAAATTGCATCTATTCCTAAAGAACCAACATTTGTTAAAAATGCACTAGTATGGAAGGGGCTAGCCTTAATTACAGCTTTTGGCATCATTCCATGTTTATCTAAAAACATTAAAGTATTAACAAGAAATTTCATAAGCCAATTTGGTACAAGCCATAAAAATTTAGCAAGTTTGTCTGTACTATTTTCAGCAGATAAATCTTTGTTTTTTGCAATTTCAGTTTCTAATTTTTGTTTTATTTCAAAAATATTTTCAGCTCCTGTAAAAGGAAGTTTAATAGTTGTTTCTTCTATTTCTTCAGACATTTTCTTTTTTATTGCAAGCGAAATATATATTCCTTTTCTAGCATATGTTCTACCATCCATAATAAATCTATTTAAACAAGGCCTTTCTGCCAAAAGTCTAACTAGTGCAGAATATATTATAGTCATATAAGATATTTGAATGCCTTCCTTTTCTTTTTTATCAATATATGCATCTAATGTATCAAGAGGTAACTCTTGAGTGTAATATACATGAGAATCACTTCGCATTTTCATAACATGAGGTATTACCCTAAAAAATGGCCCCAAAGTTTTTAGCTTTCTACCATCTGATCTAAACCCAAACATAATCCATCTCCCTTATAAAAGACATTATATAATAAAACTATGGCATTTTGCAAGAAAAATGTCAAAAATTAATGCATTGTAAAAAAATACCAAAACTAATTGACAATAATTTTTATTAAAGTTATACTAAAGAATATAAAGATATTAAAATATGTAATTTAATATTTGAAGGAAGTGAAGCTAAATGGAAGAAAAAATTAAAAAATTTAAAAGTATGACTAATGAACAATTGGAAAACATTATCTATAATCCAGAATCAAGCGAAGAAGATATAATTATAGCTTCAATAGAAAAGGGACATAAAGATATAAAAGAAGGAAAATATTATACAACAGAAGAAATTATCGAGTATTTTAATAATTTGGCAACAAGTTGCTAAAGATGATTTGCAAGAAATATATAATTATATTGCCAAGGATTCTGTGTATTATGCGATAAAAACTACAAAACAGATAATTAGCAAAACACAAATAATTAAGAGCTTTCCATATATAGGAAAAAAGATACAAATATATAACAACGAAAGTATTAGAGAGCTTATCTATAAATCATATAAAATAATATATGAAATTGATTCAAAAAATATTTATATTCATAGAATTTTTCATTCCTCAAGGTTATTTAATAATTCTATTTTAAAAATCAAAAATAAATAAACACTTTTTTAATACTATTTTAATATCTTTATAGTAAAATCTTGACAAATATTTATGTGTTTAATACAATATTTTAGTTAGGGAAATACAGCTTTAAGCTGATTTTATATACATATACAAAAAGGAGGAACAGATGTTAAAAATATTAAAAAACTTAAAAAAATCATGGCTATCTGTGGTGTTTATAGTAGTACTTTTATGCTTGCAAGCATGGACAGATTTAACACTTCCAGATTATACATCTAAAATAGTAAATACAGGTATTCAAGCAGGTGGTATTGAGTATGTTGCACCAGAGGTAATTAGAAAGTCACAAATGGATAATTTATTAATATTTACAGACAAAGATAAAGAAATATTAAGTAATTATACTTTAATATCTAAAAACAATTTATCTCAAGAAGAGTATAGTAAGTTACAAAAAGATTATCCAGAGCTAGAAAATCAAGATTTATATAAACTAAATAAAATTAATAAAGAGCAAAAAGAAGAATTGGATGAGTTAATTACAAAACCATTTATGACATTATATTTTATACAAAATGAAGAAATGGCAAATGGAATGAAAGAGCAAATGCTTTTAAATATGCCAGAAGAACAAAAACAAGTAATGGCACAAATGCCACTAATAGACCTAATAAAAAATATGCCAAATGAACAAAAAGAGAATTTTATTACAGAAATAAATAAACAAATAGACGAAAAACTAGGAACAATGGTAGATCAAGCAGCTGTTCAAGCAACTAAAAAAGAGTATACAGAAATAGGAGTAAATACAGATAATATACAAAATAGATACATAGTTTTAACAGGACTTCAAATGATTGGTATAGCATTAATTAGTATGATAGCAGCAGTAATAATAATGCTATTATCATCAAGAGTTGCAGCTACACTCGGAAGAATTTTAAGAGATAAAGTGTTTAAAAAAGTATTGCAATTTACAAGAAAAGAATTTAATGAATTTTCAACAGCTTCATTAATTACACGTAGTACAAATGATATTCAACAAATCCAAATGTTACTTACAATGCTTTTTAGAACAGTAGTATATGCACCAATTATTGGTATTGGTGGATTTACAAGAGTTTTGGCTCGTAGCAATAATTCTATGGCGTGGATAATAGGAGTTGCAATAGGAGCGATACTATTTATTATTTTAACTTTATTTATAGTAGCAATGCCAAAATTCAAAAAGCTACAAGATTTAATAGATAAATTGAATTTAGTTTCTAGAGAAATCTTAACAGGACTTCCAGTAATAAGAGCATTTAACACAGAAAAAAGAGAAGAAAAAAGATTTGATAATGCTAACAAAGACTATATGAAAGCAAACATATTTGTAAATAGGGCAATGAGTATAATGATGCCTGCATTAATGTTTGTTATGAATGCAATTATGCTTTTAATTATATGGGTAGGAGGACACAAAGTAGATGAAGGAATAATGCAAGTAGGAGATATGATGGCATTTATCCAATATACAATGCAAATTGTAATATCTTTCTTATTCATATCTATGATATCAATAATGCTACCAAGAGCTTCTGTTTCTGCAAAACGTATTAATGATGTATTAGAAACAGAACCTTCAATAGAAGATAAACCAGAAACAAAAGAATTTGTAGAAGATAAAAAGGGATATGTAGAGTTTAAAAACGTTTCTTTTAGATATCCAGATGCAGATACAGAAATACTAGAAGATATAAACTTTGTAGCAAAACCAGGAGAAACAACAGCATTAATTGGAAGCACGGGAAGCGGAAAATCTACAGTTGTAAACCTAATACCTCGCTTTTATGATGTAACAGGTGGAGAACTACTAATAGATGGAGTTAATATAAAGAACGTACCTCAAAAAGAATTGAGAAAAAGAATAGGCTTTGTACCACAAAAAGGAATGCTTTTCTCTGGAACGATAGAATCAAACATAAAATATGGAAACCCAGATATGTCTGATGAACAAATGGTAAAAGCAGCAGAAATTGCACAAGCAACAGAATTTATAGAAGCAAAGGAAAAGAAATATAAATCAGAAATTGCCCAAGGTGGAAACAACGTATCTGGTGGACAAAAACAGCGTTTATCAATAGCAAGAGCAATAGCAATAGACCCAGAAATTATAGTATTTGATGATAGTTTTTCAGCATTAGACTTTAAAACAGACAGCAAATTACGAGAAGAACTTGCAAAACAAACAGCTGGTAAAACAGTAATTATAGTTGCACAAAGAATTAGTACAATTTTAAATGCAGACCAAATAATAGTACTAGAAGAAGGAAAAATTGTAGGAAAAGGTACTCACAAAGAGCTTATGAAAAGCTGCGAGCAATATAAGGAAATTGCAATGTCACAATTATCTAAAGAAGAACTAGAAGATGCAGGAGGTGATAGATAATGCCAGGACCAATGGGAGGACCAGGAAGACCGGGAATGAATACCCAAGCAAAAGCAAAGAATTTTAAAGCAACAACTAAAAAATTAATAAACAACTATTTATCAAAATATAAACTAGCAATAACAATAGTAATAATTTTTGCAATAGGAAGTACAATATTTTCGATAGTTGGACCTAAAATATTAGGAAATGCAACAACAGAAATCTTTAACGGAATAATTAGTAAATTATCTGGCGGAAGCGGAATTGATTATTCAAAGATTTTAAAAATCCTATTAACACTTTTGGGGCTATATGTAATAAGTGCATTATTTTCACTAATACAAGGATTTACAATGACATCTGTTGCACAAAAGCTAACATATAAAATAAGAAATGATATAGCACAAAAAATAAATAAACTTCCAATGAAATACTTTGATAAAAAAACAAACGGAGAGGTGTTATCTGTAATAACAAATGATATAGATACACTTTCTCAAAACCTTAACCAAAGTATTACACAAATAATTACATCAACATGTACAATAATAGGAATAATTGTAATGATGTTATCTATTAGTGTAACAATGACAATAGCATCATTAATAATATTGCCTATATCAGCAGTTATAGTAAAGAAAATTGTAACAAAATCACAAAAATATTTCCAAAAGCAACAAGCATATTTAGGACATGTAAATGGCCAGGTAGAAGAAGTTTATGGAGGACATACAATTGTAAAAGCATTTAATGGAGAACAACAAGAAATAGAAAAATTTGAAAAAGCAAACAAAGAACTATATTCATCTGGATGGAAATCACAATTTTTGTCAGGATTAATGCACCCAGTAATGAACTTTATTGGAAATGTTGGATATGTTGTAGTAGCAGTTTTAGGTGGATACTTAGCAGTTCAAGGAAAAATTACAGTTGGTAATATACAAAGTTTTATACAATATAACAAGCAATTTACACAACCAATAATGCAAATTGCACAAGTATCTGGAATGCTACAATCTATGGTTGCAGCAGCAGAAAGAGTATTTGAATTTTTAGAAGAACCAGAAGAAGTAGAAGAAAGCGATAAAGGAATAGATACAAATAAGCTAAAAGGAAATGTAGAATTCAAAAACGTTAAATTTGGTTATGACGAAGATAAAATAATAATAAAGAACTTTAATGCAGACGTTAAAGAAGGACAAAAAATTGCAATAGTTGGACCAACTGGAGCAGGTAAAACAACAATGGTAAAACTACTTATGAGGTTCTATGATGTAAATAGTGGAGAAATTTTAGTAGATGGTCATAATATAAAAGACTTTAAACGTGGAGATTTAAGAAAAATGTTTGGAATGGTACTTCAAGATACATGGTTATTTGGAGGAACTGTTAAAGAAAATATTAAATATGGAAAACCAGAGGCAAGCGACAGTGAAGTTATAGAAGCCGCAAAAGCAGCACATGTGCATCACTTTATAAAAACACTTCCAAACGGATATAATTCTGTATTAAATGAAGAATCAAGCAATGTATCAGCAGGACAAAAACAATTACTAACAATTGCAAGAGTAATACTTGCGGATCCAAAAATACTAATATTAGATGAAGCAACAAGTTCAATAGATACAAGAACAGAAATACAAATACAATCAGCAATGGATAATTTAATGAAAGGGAGAACAAGTTTTATAATTGCACATAGACTTTCAACAATAAAAAATGCAGACTTAATATTAGTAATGAATCATGGAGATATAGTAGAACAGGGAACACATGAAGAACTACTTGCAAAAAATGGATTCTATGCAGATTTATACAATAGTCAATTCGATGAAGATGAAGCAGTATAAGATGGTAAAAACGAATGGGGACAGACCCCTTTTGTTTCAATCGGAACAAAAGGGGTCTGTCCCCATTCGTTTTAATTTTAGGCTCTTCTATTTTAGTATAAAAATTTAGCAAAAATATAGAAATCTACCAACAGTCGATTGCATAAAATAGATATTAATAGTAAAATATTTGCAGACGTAGCAAAATCTGTAAATATTATTGGAGGAAAAATTGATGAAGAAAAAAGTAGTAATAATATCAGTAATTGCAGTAGCAGTAATAGCATTAATAACAGTAGCAATATTAGTATTAAGCAAAGAGAAACAAAATCCAGAAGAGATACTAAAAACATATTTTGCATATATAGAAAAGCAAAATTATGAAGAAATGTATAATATGGTACACTCAAATACAGATAAAGAAGAATTCTTAAAAAGAAACAAAAATATATATGAAGGAATACATGCAAAGAAAATAAAAATAGAAATAACTTCAACTCAAAATGAAAAGAATAAAGTAATAATTACATATCTAACAAAAATGAATACAAGTGCTGGAGATGTGGAGTTTGAAAACACAGCAAAGTTAAGTAAAGATGATAGCAAAAAGTACAAAATAGAATGGTCATCAAACTTAATATTTCCAGAGCTAAATAATGGCTATAAAGTTAGAGTTAGCAATACAGAAGGAAAAAGAGGAAGTATATTGGATAGAAATGGAAATATACTTGCAGAAACTAAAACAAATAGAGAATATCCATACAAAGACATAACAGCACATATAACAGGATATGTTCAAGGAATAACAGCAGAAGAATTAGAAAGCAAGGCTGAAAAGGGGTATAATGCTCATTCTATTATTGGAAAAACTGGATTAGAGCAAGTATATGAAGAAAGGCTAAAAGGGAAAGACGGATTAAAGATATATATAGAAGACAATAATGGAAATATAGTAAAAACAATAGCAGAAACAAAAGGGAATGATGGAGAAGATATAAAGCTTACAATAGATATTAATCTTCAAACAAAACTATATGAAAAAATAAAAAATGATAAAGGATTTTTTGTTGTGATGAATCCGCAAACAGGAGAAATTCTGGCATTAGTTAGCACACCATCATATGACCCTAATAAATTTGTTACAGGTATGACAAATGATGAGTGGAATAGTATAAGCACTAATGAAGCAAAACCGCTATTTACAAGATTTATATCAACTTGGTGTCCAGGCTCAACATTCAAACCAATTACAGGAGCAATAGGACTAACAACTGGGAATTTAAGCGAAGATGATGAGTTTAATTATTCAGGGCTTGCATGGCAAAAAAATAGTTCTTGGGGAGATCACAAAATAACAACACTTACAGCATATAGCGGAAAGAAAAATCTAAAAAATGCTTTAATACATTCAGACAATATTTATTTTGCACAAGCAGTATTAAAAATTGGAGAAAAAACATTTACAGAAGGACTAGACAAAATAAAATTTAATGAAGATATAGATTTTGAACTAGACACTAATAAGTCAACATATTCTAATTCTGGAAGAATAGAAAGAGAAGCAACACTTGCAGATAGTGGATATGGTCAAGGACAATTATTAGTAAATCCAATACATATGGCATCTATATATTCAGCATTTGTAAATGAAGGCAATATGATAAAACCATATATAGAATACAAAGAAAATAGAGAAAAGGAATATTTGGTAAAAAATGCTTTTTCAAAAGAAGCGGCAAATATAATAAAAGAAGATTTAATACAAGTAGTAGAAAGTCCAACAGGAACAGCACATGATTTAAAAGTAAATGGAGTAAAACTAGCAGGAAAAACAGGAACAGCAGAACTTAAAGCATCAAAAGAAGAAAAAGGAAAAACCTTAGGTTGGTTTAATTGCTTTACAGTAGATGAAGAATTAGACAAATCAATGCTAATAGTAAGTATGGTAGAAGATGGTGGCTCAAACGGAGGAAGTAGATATTTAAAGAAAATAATAAGAACATTATTTGAGTAAGATTAAATTATTTATTTGACAATACCATTTTAAAATGTTAAAATGGTTGCAAGTTAATTTAGTTATGTTTTAAAAAGAAAACCAGTAGAATTTTATAGTTACTAATAGAGAGGTAATGGTTGGTGGAAATTACTAGAATATAAAATTTGAATTACAATTCTTATAGTAACTAACGTGTAGCTACGAATAAGCATTAATTGAGGCAATATAAAATATTGTGAATAAAGGTGGTACCACGGAATTTAAACCAATTCGTCCTTTAACTAGGATGAATTGGTTTTTTAGACTTATAGAGATATACTTTGGATACCCTATAATTAAGAAAGGATGATATTATGAATTTGTACGAAGATTTAAAATGGAGAGGATTAATTCAAGATATTAGTGATGAAGAGCTAATTAATAAACTAAACAATGAGAAATTAACATTTTACATTGGAACAGACCCAACAGCAGATAGCATGCATATTGGTCATTATTCATCATTTTTAATTTCAAAAAGACTTGCAAAATATGGTCATAAACCTATTTTGTTAGTAGGTGGAGCAACAGGATTAATTGGAGATCCTAAACCTACAGCAGAAAGACCTATGATTACAAAAGAAGCAGTTGAACATAATATTAAAGGACTAACAAAACAAGCAAAAGAAATATTTGGATTTGAAGTTGTAAATAACTATGACTGGACAAAAGACATAAATGTTATAGATTTCTTAAGAGATTACGGAAAATACTTTAATGTTGGATATATGCTAGCAAAAGATAAAGTAAGATCAAGAATGGAAACAGGTATTACATATGCAGAGTTTTCATACATGATATTACAAGCACTAGATTTCTTACATCTATACGAAACAAAGAATTGTGTTCTTCAAGTTGCTGGCTCAGACCAATGGGGAAACATAACAGCAGGAATAGAATTAATTAGAAAGAAAACAGATAAAACAGCTTATGGAATGGTAATGCCATTAGTTACAGATTCAAATGGAGTTAAATTTGGAAAAACAGAAGGAAATGCACTATGGCTAGATAAAAATAAAACATCAAGTTATGAATTATATCAATACCTAGTAAATCTTGAAGATACAATGATTATTAGTTACTTAAAAAAATTAACATTCTTAAGCAAAGAAGAAATAGAAGAGATAGAAGCAAAACATAATGAGCATCCAGAATTAAGAGAAGCACACAAAATACTTGCAAGAGAAATAATAACAGACTTACATGGAAAAGACGAATACGAAAAAGCTGTAAGAATTAGTGAAGCTTTGTTTAAAGGTAACTTTAGTGATTTATCAAACGAAGAATTAGGAGAAGCTTTTAAAGGAAATGAAGTAAAAGAAATAGAAATTAATAAAAATATATTAGATGTATTAGTAGAAATGAATGTTGCAACTAGTAAAAGACAAGCAAGAGAATTTATTTCTGGAAATAGTATAGAAATAAAAGGAGAGAAGGTAAAAGACTTAGACAAGACAATAACAGAGCAAGACCTTATAAACAATACATTTTTAATTATAAAAAGAGGAAAAAAGAATTATTATATAGGCAAAATATGTATTGACAAATAATAAGGTGTTGTGAAATAATGTATTACAATAAAAATAATTAAGGAGGAGAAATATGAAAAAATTATTAAAATTAGTTTTAGCAATAATGTTAATAATATCATTAGCATTTGCAACCACAGGATGTGGTAATAATAAGAATAACGATGAAAATTCAAAAAATGAAAGTAGTGTAAATACAGAAAACAAAACAGAAGAAAATGGTAAATCTAAAACATACAATGCACTTAATAAAGTATTTTCAGGTGAAAAATATGTAATGGCAATACAGGGAAAAGCAGATATGGGTGATGGAGAAGAAGATCTTACTGCAACTATAGCTACAATGGGAGAAAATATGTATATGGATGTAAATACTACTAAGCAACATATAACTGCTATATATAAAGATCAAACTACATATATAATTTCTCATGATGAGAAAGCTTATATAAAAATGAAAGGAAAAGATGAGGGAACATTTGATGAAAATACAGTATTTATTACAAAAGAAGATTTAAAGAGTATAGAATCACAAGAATGTAAAAAAGGAAAAGAAACTATAGATGGAATCGAATATGAATATGAAGAATTTACTAATAATAATGAAAATACAACAGAAAGATATTATTTTATAAATAATGATTTAAAATATATTAAAACAATTAATGAAGATGAAGAAGAATTAATAAAGATATTAAAAC
>CAKPJM010000029.1 GCA_934162625.1 uncultured Clostridia bacterium | reverse complement strand
TTACAGTATCAGCAGATGGAACAATAGAATATACTGGAAAAGGAGGAGGACAAACCCCAGGAGGAGATACTCCAACTACTCCACCATCAGGAGACGATGTACCTTCAAGCTATACAGAAACAATAGCAGACTTACCAGAAACAGTAGGAGTAATAAAATATAAAGACTTAGCAACAGATGCAAATTCAGATATAAAAACAGCAGTAGATGCAGGAAAAATAAAAGCAGTATTAAAAGAAGGAGAATATATAGCCCCAATACCAACAGGATTTGAAGTATCAACAGTAAGCGGAGAAAACACAATATCAGGAGGACTAGTAATAAAAGAAGGAGCAAATGAATATGTATTCATGCCATGTACAGAAGAAAACTATACAGAAGACAGCTTTGGCCCATTAACAGGTACTTACAGTAAAAGTAATGCAGAATATGATTCACAAGCCACATTAGACTACCTTTATGGCACAGATAGTAATGGAAATAGTTATTACAATTATGCCAATGACTTTAAATATGATCAAGATAAAACAGCAATAGAAACAAGTATAAATAAATATAAAGGATTTTACGTAGGAAGATATGAAACAACAATAAATAATGGAACAATAGGAAGCCAAAAAGGAGCAACAGTATTAACAACACAAACAAGATTACCAAATAATAAATCTTATAGTTATCAATGGTATGGTTTATATAAAGCCCAAAAAGACCTATATGGAAATAATAGCAATGTATTTAGTTCAATGATAACAAGTAAAGAATGGGATACAATAATGACATTTACAGGATATGGAACTACAAAAAGAGCAACAAGCACATACACAACAACTCCCGACCTATCAGGCTCAGCATATAAAGGAACAACAGATACTTATGACTTAACCAAAAATATATACGACTTAGCTGGAAATCGATATGAATGGACACTTACAAAGAAGGAACCCTACACCAGCAGCCGAGTTTATCGTGGGGGTTATTGCGGCAGCGGCAGCTATTCTGCGTCCTACACTGACTACTACACTCCGAGCACCATCGTCATAGGCTACGGGTCTCGTCTCACACTTTATATAAGGTAGAGCTGAGCCCTGAATAGCGATAAAAAATTCTAGGGACAGTCCCTCTTTTGTTGAATAACAAAAGGGGACTGTCCTGAATTTTGAGCTTGTCGAGATGAGTTTGGAGTTTTCAAGAAGCTTGTAAAGATTAGTGTGTAAATTTTTTTTAACATACTTAATTAGCCGAAGGCCAAAAATTAATATAGCAAATAATTCAAAAAATTTCTTTTGTATTCAGCGTAGTACCCAAAAATGGTGCTATGCTGTTTTTTATTTTATTGGTTGCTATCCTTAGAGACCTGCAACGCACAGTAAAAATTGCCAAAAATGTAGGGGCAGGCCCTGTGTCTGCCCGAAAAAACATCTAAAAAATTCTAGGGATTGTCCCTAGAATTTTTAAATTTGAATAATGTAGGGGCGTATTGCATACGCCAAAAATGCCAAATATATTGCAAACGTTGTAGGGGCGATTTTAATCGCCCGCCTTCAAAGAAATTACACTAATAATTTGTTCGTAACATTCACTATTATAATTAATAGTGAACAATAAAATTGCAAAATATATTTACAAAAAAATATAATATATATTATAATACAATATAGTAACAAATGTGAAAAATAATATAATGGAGATGTAATAAAAGTGGGAGATATAAATGTATTTACAGGGCCTATGAAATGTGGTAAGACGCAAAAAATATTAGACGAAGCACAAAGACAGCAAATAGCAGGAAAAAATATAAAGATTTTTAAACCTAAAATAGATGATAGGTTTTCTAATGTTGAAGTTGTAAGTAGAAAAGGCTATAAAACAGATGCAATAGGGATAGATAATATAAGCGAAATAAAAAATTATGACGCAGATGTATATGTTATAGATGAATTTCAATTTTTAAAAGGAAACTTAGAAGAACTATATAATTTAGCTCAAAAAGGAAAAAAGTTTTTTATAGCAGGACTAAATCTAACAGCTGAGAGAAAACCATTTGGAAAGATGGGAGATCTTTTATGCATGTCAGATAATGTGCAGATGTTAACTGCTGTATGTGAAATATGCAGAAATGAAAATGCAATATATACATATTATAAAGGAACAAATAAATCTGGAGATATTCTTGTAGGTGAGAAAGACTATATACCAGTATGTAGAAAATGTTATGAAAAGTTAATTAAAGAGAAAAGTAATTAATAATGGCTGGATACTGCGGTGGTTCTTTACTTTTAAGTATATAAATAGTATAATTATTAAGTTGAATTTTGTATTAAGAGGTGCAAAGATGAATAAGGAAAAATTAATTAATATAGCAAAAAATTTTAAAATTGATGGAACTCCAATAGAATTGGAAAAATGCAATAGTGGACATATAAATAAAACCTATGCAATAAAATACAAAAAAGAAAATGGAGAGACAAAAAAATATATCCTTCAATATGTAAATACAAATGTATTTCCAAATTTACCAGAGCTTATGGAAAACATAAAAAAAGTAACAAGCTATATGAGTAAAAAAGCGGAAGAAAAGGGAGAAACAACAGATAGGCTTACTATAAAGATGATAGATCCAATAGATGAAAATCCAAATGGCTTATACAAAGACAATTGGAGAATGGAAGAGTTTATAGATAATACTAAAACATATTTAACTACTGAAGATATGGAAATACTTTCAGAAGCAGGGAAAGCAGCAGGAAAATTTCAAAAGCATTTACATGGATTCCCAGCGGATGAACTATATGAAATAATACCTAAATTTCATTATACACCAAATAGAGTAGAACAATTAAGAGAAGCACTTTCAAATGAAGAAAACTTATCTCAAAGGAAAGAAAGGTTTGAATTAGCTAAAGAAGTAATTAACTTTGTTACAGATGAAAAAAGACTAAATAAAACAAATATAATTACAAAAAAATTAGAAAATAAAGAAATACCTTTAAGAGTTACACATAATGATACAAAACTTAGCAATATATTATTCGATAAAGATACAGATAAAGCTGTATGCCTAATAGATTTAGACACTGTAATGCCAGGAGCATTAGCATATGATTTTGGAGAAGGACTAAGAACAGGAATTACAACAGCAAAAGAAGATGAACAAGACTTAGATAAAATTAAAATAGATATAAATAGATTTGAAGCATATACTAAAGGATTCTTAAGTGAACTTAAAGACACAATCACACGAGGAGAATTGGAAACTTTGCCACTTCGGAGTTTGGATGATGACTTATGAAAATGGCATAAGATTTTTAGCAGATTATTTAAATGGTGATACATATTTTTCAGTAGATAAAAATATAGAAAATCACAACTTAATAAGAGCAAAAGCACAGTTAGAACTATTAAAACAAATGGAAGAGCAAGAAGATAAAATGAAGGGAGTAATAAAAAAATATGGATTTTAATGATTTAGCAGAACTTATATTTCCAAATGCAAAGGATATTTCATATTATGAAGAAAAATATCCAGAAAGAAATTTAGAAGAAGGTGCAATGGTAACTAGATTTGCTCCAAGCCCAACAGGTTTTATACATATAGGTGGGCTTTTTGGAAGCATAGTAGATAGAAAATTGGCAGAACAATCAAAAGGTGTATTTATACTAAGAATAGAAGATACAGACCAAAAGAGAGAAATAGAAAATGGAGTAGAACAAATAGTAAATGGATTAAAAGACTTTGGAATTACACCAGATGAGGGGGTAATATCTGAAACAGAAGAAATAGGAAATTATGGACCATATAAACAAAGTGAAAGAAAAGAAATATATGAAGCATATGCAAAAAGCCTAATAAAAAAAGGATTAGCCTATCCATGTTTTTGTACACCAGAAGAACTAGATGAAATTAGAACAAAACAAGAAGTGGCAAAAATAAGACCAGGATACTATGGTATATGGGCAAAATATAGAACACTTCCTGTTGAACAAGCAGTAGAAAAAATAAAAAATGGGGACAAGTATATTATAAGATTTAAATCTATGGGAAGAGAAGACAGAAGAATAAAACATAAAGATAGTATAAAAGGTAATATAGAATTCCCAGAGAATGATCAAGATATAGTAATTATAAAAGCAGATGGACTTCCAACATACCATTTTGCACATGCAGTAGATGATCATTTAATGAGGGTAACACAAGTAATAAGAGGAGATGAATGGGTATCTTCTTTACCATTACATTTAGAATTATTTAGAGCATTAGGATTTAAACCACCTAAATATGCTCATACAGCAACAATAATGAAAGAGGATAATGGAAGCAAAAGAAAAATTAGTAAAAGAAAAGATCCAGAAGCAGCAGTAAGTTACTATCATGAACAAGGAATTCCAGCAGATGCAGTTGTAGAATATTTATTAAATATAGCAAACTCTACTTTTGAGCCTTGGAGAAGAGCAAATCCAGATAAAAATATATCTGAATTTGAGTTGCAATTAAATAAAATGAGCGTAAGTGGAGCTGTTTTTGATATGGTAAAACTTTTAGATGTTTCTAAAAATGTAATATCTAAATACAGTGGAGAAAAAATATATAAAGAAACATTAGAATGGGCAAATAAATACGATAAAGAATTTGCAAATTTATTAAAAGAAAATGAAGAATATTCTATAAAAGTATTAAACATAGAAAGAGGTAAAGCAAAACCTAGAAAAGATATTGCAAAATGGTCAGATGTAAAAGCAAGCATAGAATATATGTACAATGATATTTTTGAAAAAATGGATAACTATGAATTTCAAAAAATAGAAGACAAAGAAGAAATAGAAAATATATTAAAATCATATATAGAAAAACATTTTGATATAGCAGATGATAAAGAAACATGGTTTAACAAAATGAAAGATTTAGCAGAAGAAAATGGATATGCAAGAGAAGTAAAAGAATTTAAACAAAATCCAGAAAACTATAAAGGACATGTAGGAGATATTAGTACAGTAATAAGAGTAGCATTAACAACAAGACATAACACACCAGATTTATACGAAATAATGCAAGTATTAGGAAAAGAAGAAGTAGAAAAAAGAATTCAAAGTTTTTTTTATTAGATTAATAATATAAGATAACATATTAATTTTAAAAACAATGGTCTCCAAGCTCACGGGTATTCCCCCGCCTCAAAGGGCTGTCGACGCATTGTTTGTAAAAATTAATAGTGTTATCTTTGAACAAATTAATGAAAAATAAATTTTTCATTAATCCGACAGAGAATGAGACAATTTAAATTTATAATCCGTTTAACATATAGTTAATAAAAGATTAACAAATTACAAAAGGGGATAATTTATGGAATACAAAATAGGAGATATTGTAGAATTAAAAAAACAACATCCGTGTGGAAGCAAGTTATGGCAAATTACACGTGTAGGTGTGGATTTTAAATTTAAATGTATGCGGATGTGAACATGTAATAACAGTAGAAAGACCGAAAGCTTTAAAAATGATAAAAAAGCTAATAAAAAGTATGGAGGAATAAATGGCTAAAAAAAGCGTAGGTGCTAAAATAATAGATATAGTTTTTTTTATAATTGTTTTTTTTGTTTTAATTAAATTATATGGAGTATACAAGAAGTATAATTACAATGAATTTATAAAGGCTGAAAATATAATTAGAGCTACTAAATTTACTAGAGACAGTAAAGAAAAATTTGCAAATGAAAATAGTTATAAAATGGAATCACAAGAATTTAATGATGCTATATTTTACAAAAAAATAAAAGTAAAACCTAATACTCCTTATAAACTTACATGCATGGTAAAAACAGATAATGTAGTAAATCAAAGTGGAAAGAATAATGGAGGAGCACAGATATCAATATGTGATACAACTGAATGCTCAGAAAGTATAATAGGTACAAATGATTGGCAAAAACTGGAATTTATATTTGATTCAAAGAACAGAGAAGAAATAGAGATAGGATTTAGACTAGGTAGCAATGAAACAAAAACAAAAGGGACAGCATGGTTTTCAGATTTTAAATTAGAACAGGGAATTAAGGACAACTCAAATAATTGGAACGTTGCATGCTTTATAATCAAAAATGTAGATGTAAATATTGAAAATCAAAATGTTAAACTTAATATGGGAGTAACAGATATTCAAGATATGAAACAGAATATGGAAAGATTTAAATTGGCAGCAAAAGAATTGTCAAATGGAAAAATGACAGTAGATTATGATATCTATGAAATAGACGAACCTGTTCAAAGTGTTACATATTCAGAAAAATTTGCATACTATTTAGATCCAGCGGATGTGCAAGAAATTATAAAAGAATATTTAAAAAAAGAGGAATATGATTACATATTTGTAGCAGTTAGACTAGGAGACAATTATGAAAATGTAGAGATACCAGTAAATGACTGGATTGGACTTGGACGGTATGGACTTAAATGGAATAGGATATTCAAATATAAGGCTTCCAAATAGTAAATCTAGTTATATATATACTTATGATTCGTATATAAATACATTTCCAGAAGAAGTATTTATACATGAATTTCTACATTCATTAGAAAGAATATTAAAAGAAAGAAATTATGATATTCCTAATTTACATGATTATGAACAATATGGGTATAAAGAGGAGAGGCTAATAGGACTAAAGAATTGGTATCGTGATTATATGACACGCAACATAAAAACAAATAATGGAGACAAAACTGGATTAAATGAAGATGTCTATACACTAACTCCGCCAGCGGAAAGTGATTTTGCATATAGTATGGAAGTAGAGTTTTCAGAAGAGCCACAAAATATAATAGAAGAAGCAAAAAAATTATTAGAAAACGTATTTAGTATGTTTGGAAAAAAATAAAAGGAAGGGACAACAATGAAAGTATCAGATTTTAACTATAATTTACCAGAAGAATTGATTGCTCAAACTCCAATAGAAAAAAGAGATGAGTCAAGACTTATGGTATTAGATAGAGATAAAAGAACAATTGAACATAAAGTATTTAAAGATATTATAGAGTATTTAAAGCCAGGAGATGTATTAGTTAGAAATAATACAAAAGTAATACCTGCTAGAATTTATGGTAAGAAAGAAACAGGAGCAAATGTTGAATTCCTATTATTAAATAATATAGAAGGAGATATTTGGGAAAGCATAGTAAGACCAGGAAATAAACTTCATGTAGGAACAAAGGTTATTTTTGGAGATGGAATTTTAAAAGCAGAAATATTAGAGATAATGCCAGGTGGGACTAGAAAAGTCAAATTTGAATATGATGGAATTTTCAATGAAATATTAGATAAAATTGGTTTAATGCCATTACCTCCATATATACATGAAGAATTAAAAGAAAAAGATAGATATCAAACAGTATATGCAAAATATAACGGCTCAGCAGCAGCACCAACAGCAGGTCTTCATTTTACAGATGAACTGTTAGAAAAATTAGAACAAAAAGGAGTTATTATTGCAAATGTAACTCTACATGTAGGAATAGGAACATTTAGACCAGTAAAAGAAGATACAGTAGAAGCCCATAAAATGCATTCAGAACATTTTTATATAAAACAAGAAGATGTAGACAAAATAAACAAAGCAAAAGAAGAGGGAAGAAGAGTAATTGCGGTTGGAACAACTTCTTGTAGAGTTTTAGAGTCTGTAGCAGATGAGAAAACAGGCAAAGTAAGAAAAATAGAAGATGATACAGAAATATTTATTTACCCAGGATATAAATTTAAATGTATAGATGGATTAATTACTAATTTCCATTTGCCACAATCTACATTGTTAATGCTTGTTTCTGCATTAGCAGATAAAGAATTTATTTTGCAAGCATACAATGAGGCTGTAAAAGAAAGGTATAGATTCTTTTCTTTTGGTGACGCAATGCTAATCATTTAAACAAATAGAAAACGGCATCTTGCATTGTCAAACTGCATAAAAATTTTTTCGATGTACACACGTACTATTTCAAAAATTTTTATTTGTTTTCCTAGCAATATACCATTTTTTCTTTGTTCAGAAATTTTGAACAAAGAATTAAAATAATAAAGAAAAAATGTAGGGGCAGGCCCTGTGTCTGCCCAGAAAGAGAGTAAAATGAAACCAGCAATAACATATGAATTATTACATGAAGATAAAAACTCTGGTGCAAGAAGAGGAATAGTACATACTCCACATGGAGATATAGAAACACCAATATTTATGCCAGTTGGAACACAGGCAACTGTAAAATCTATGACACCAGAAGAATTAAAAGAAGAAGTAAAAGCACAAATAATATTATCAAATACATATCATTTATACTTAAGACCAGGGCATGAAATCGTAAAAGAAGCAGGCCGGACTACATAATTTTATGAAATGGGACAGGCCAATTTTAACAGACTGTGGAGGATTTCAAGTTTTTAGTTTAAGCGACCTAAGAACAATATCAGAAGATGGAGTAGAATTTAAATCTCACTTAGATGGAAGTAAGCACTTCTTTTCGCCAGAAAAAGTAATGGAAATAGAAGAGGCTTTAGGTGCAGATATAATAATGTCATTTGATGAATGTTGCCCATATCCATCTACATATGAATACACAAAAAATTCTATGGAAAGAACTACAAGATGGGCAATTCGTTGCAAAGAAGCACATAAAAACACGGATAAGCAAGGTCTATTTGGAATAATACAAGGTGGATTCTACGAGGATTTAAGAAAAAAATCTGCAGAAGATTTAATAGCTTTAGATTTTCCTGGATATGCAATAGGAGGAATAAGCGTAGGAGAACCAAAAGAAGAGTTTTTAAAAATTCTTAAATATACAACTCCACTTATGCCAAAATATAAACCAAGATACTTAATGGGAGTAGGAACACCAGACTACTTAATAGAAGCAGCTTTAGCAGGAATTGATATGTGTGATTGTGTTCTTCCAACAAGAATTGCAAGAAATGGAACAGCAATGACATGGAATGGAAAAGTAGTGGTAAGAAATGCAACATATGAAAGAGACTGGGGACCAGTGGATAAAGAATGCGATTGCTATACTTGCAAAAATTACAGTAGAGCATATATAAGACACTTAATAAAAGCAAATGAAATTTTAGGAGTAAGATTACTATCAATTCATAATCTAAGATTCTTGACTAAACTGATGGAAAGAGTTAGAATAGAAATAGAGAATGATAATTTATTAAACTTTAAAAATGAGTTTTATAAAAAATATGGTTATACGAAAGAATAGGGGGATATAAAATGGATTTATTAGGACAAGAAACAGTAAAACCGCAAAAATCAAAAGGAAAAAAAGTAGTACTTACACTATTAATAATTTCAATAATACTATTAATATTATCATTAATTGGAATATTTATATTAAGAACAAATGAAAAAAAGAAAATACGTTTAATTGTAAATGGCAAAGAGTTTGAAATAACAGAAAATACATTAATACAAGATGATAAAGGAAAAACATATATAGCTATAGATAATCTTGCAAATATGCTACAATATGATTATCTAAAAGGTGGATACTTAGAGAGAGAAACAGATGAGAACAAAGGTTATATTGATATGATAGCTCAAATGATTGAATATAAGGCTAATAGCAATCAAATTAGTAAAATTAACCAAAACTCAGAAATTGATGAAGAAAGCAGCTATCAATTGAACAACAAAATAATAAAAAGAAATGATAGCTTATATATAGCATTAGAAGACCTAAATGTTGGATGTAATGTAGTATACTCGTTTTTAGGAACAAATAAAATTAATATAAATACAACGGATTATGTGTTAGAAACCTATCAAGAAAAAAACGAAGAAGAGTTGACAATAAATAATAGTATAAATAATCAGAGAGCAATATCATATAACATGATGGTTGTTACAAATAATGAAGGAAAGTTTGGGGTTATGGACCTAAACGAAAATATAATAATTGGATATAAATATTCAACAATGGAGTTTGATGAATATTCACAAAATTTTATAGTCTCTATTGATAATAATTATGGAGTAATAGGAAAAAGCGGAAGAATTTTAATAGAGCCAAAATATGAAGCAATAAGTATAATTAGCTATTCACCATTTTTATATAAAGCAATGATTAGTAATAAATATGGAGTACTGGATGAAGAAGGAAAAGTGGTAATTAATATAGAATATGATAAAATAGGATTTAATGAAAACTCTAACTATACAAAACCAGCACTTATAATTAAAAACTTAAAAAATAATGAAACGGGAATAGTTGTTGAAAGAGGAGAAAAATACGGAATTGTTAGTTTAAAAACAGGAAAATTAATAGTAGACTGCAATTTGGATAAAATATATGCTAAGACATCAGATTCAAGAGATAAAGCAACATATTATGTAAGTTATCAAGAAACAGAAATGGAATTAAACGAATATATAGACTACATAACTACAACCACAGTTGTAACAAACTAGGATTTAATAAAGCTTTTTGCTTGTGGGAAAGTCTAAGACTTTTTCTATTAAACACAAAAAAAGAAAGGAAATTTGGATTTATTTTCCTTTCTTTTTTGTATACTAGAAAATTTTCCATTTCCTAGTATATAAAAAATGCTATAATCGCTATTACCTTTAAGATTTCCTTATTTCATTCGGAAACTTAAGTCGCCCTTTGTTCATGTTACATTTGTTGTTCACCAGGAATAAAATAATCAATAACACCATAAATAAGTGCACCAATTATAGCTGCCATCCATGAAATTGAATATCCTGCAACAAAATATTGTGTTACATAAAGAATAACTACAGATAACACAAAACCAACAAATCCTTTTCCAAATGGACTAGCATGTAAACCAGTGAATTTAACAATAAGATAATCTAATACAGTAAGAACAACAGCTGCTATAGCTAAAGACCAAATATTGTTAATTTGAAATCCAGGTGTAAAAAATGCTGTAATTGCAAGAACTACTGCTGCTGCAACTAATCTACCAATAATTTGCCAGACTGTACTAGTGGTATTATTTGCACTTTGAACATTTGCTTCATGATTATTGTCAGACATCTGCAAAACCTCCTAACTTAAATATATATATTTAATTATGTTTGTGTCATATATCCATGAGTTCTAATATATTATTTGCAATAAAAAAATAAATATACAAAAAAATGATTATAAGAATATTTTGAGCATTTTTGTAAAAAATATTCTTAATGAAAATAATAAAAAATTGTAATCTGTATGAACGATTCTAGGGACTGTCCCTCTTTTGTTGAATAACAAAAGGGGACTGTCCTGAATCGTAAATGTAATCTATTGCAAAAATTGTAGGGGCGATTTTAATTGCCTGCCTTTGAAAAAATTATTCTAATATTAGTATGATTCGGGCATACACAGGGCCTGCCCCTACATTTTTAATGAAAAACGAAAAATGAAAAGTGAATAATAAATAAAGATTTTTTGTTAATTTCAACAAAAAATCAATGCATATTTTTCATTCTTCATTGAGAATTTCAGGGCAGTCCCCTTTTGTCATCCGACAAAAGAGAGACAGTCCCTAGAAATTCTCTCAAGCAAATTACAATTTATTTAATTTAAAGTCAGTTAAAAGAGAAATTCGAAAGGAAGCAATATGATAAATATATTTATAAGAGTTTTAATAATATATATATTAGTATTAGTTGTAATGAGACTAATGGGAAAAAGGGAAATACGGCCAAATGCAACCCTTTGAACTAGTAATTGCAATAATGATAGCAGACTTGGCATCAGTTCCAATGAGCGATACAGGAATTCCAATAACAAATGGAATAATCCCAATTCTAGCATTATTATTAATCCAATTAATAATTTCAATTATAAACTTAAAAAGTATTTGGGGAAGAAAAGTACTTTGTGGAATGCCGTCAATCTTAATATTTAGAGGAAAAATTGATGAGAAACTAATGAAAAAAGAAAAATTTACAATAAACGAATTACAAGAAAGGCTAAGACAAAATAATATATTTAATATAGCAGATGTGGAATATGCTATATTAGAGACAAGTGGGCAATTAACAGTAATACAAAAACCAGAAAAAAGAAATACAATACCAGAAGATTTTGGAATAACTCCAGAGTATGAAGGAATTCCATATGATTTAGTAATAGATGGAAAAATAATGCAAGAGAATTTGAAGGCAATAGGAAGAAACTATAAATGGCTATGTAAAGAAGTAGAAAAATTCAAAATAAAACCAGAAGAAGCATTAGTAGTAACTTTTGATGGAAAAAATCAAATGTTTTGCCAAGCAAAGGAAGGTAAAAAATGAGAGAAACAATAATAATTTTATCAATATTAATAATTATTTTTGTGGGAGCATACATTACTCAAAAATTCTTAAATAATACAGCGGATTTACTTGTAAGTAAATTGGAAGACTTAAAAAGCGGAATAGAAGAGGATAAAATAGATGAAAAAGAAATGGTAGAAAAAACAGATGAAATATATTCAGAATGGGAAGAAATAAATGAGAGATGGTCTGTAATAGTTCTACATGACGAAATAGATCTAATAGAAACATCATTAATAAGAATGAAATCAAAAATAAAAACAGGAGAAATACTAGAAAGTATGGAAGACTTAGATACTTCTATATTTTTAATAAAACACATAAAAGAAAAAGAAAAAACTAATTTAAAGAATATATTCTAAAAAATAAGTGCTAGATTCTTTTGACATAGATTAAAGCAAAAGAATTCAGCACTTATTTTTTATTGCCTTTGAGATTTCCTCATTTCATTCGAGAACTCAAATCGGCGAGAGCAAATGGCTATTTAAGTCCAGCTGTTCCAAGCAAAAACATGAACTTAAATGTCTGTATACATAAATTTATTAAAAGTATTGCAAAATATAAAGATATTATGTATAATGTACTCGTATTATTTGACTTTTATTACAATAATATTATTTATATATTACAATTAGATTATTTCTATTGACATATAATAAAATTGAAATAAAATATATATAGCAAAAGAGGTACATGCTTTTATGAGAGTAATAAGCGGAACTGCTAAAGGAAAAAAACTAAATTCATTAGAAGGATTAGAAACAAGACCAACGCTAGATAGGGTTAAAGAAGCTGTATTTAATATAATACAGTTTGATATAAAAGATTCTGTTGCTTTAGATTTGTTTTCTGGAAGCGGAGCTCTTGGAATAGAAGCTTTAAGTAGAGGAGCTAAAGAAGCAATTCTATGTGATGCATCTAGTAAAGCAATAAAAATAATAAATAAAAATTTAGAAGAAACAAGACTTAAAGATAAAGCAAAAGTAATAAATAGTGATTATTTGGAAGCTTTAAGTAAAATAAAAGACAAAAAAATTGATATTATATTTTTAGATCCACCATATAAAAGTGATTATGTAGAAAAATCTATAGAATATATATCAAAGTATAACTTACTTGCAGAAAATGGAATTATAATAGTAGAAACAAACGATAAAAATAAAATAGATGAGATAAAAGCAAAAAAAGATTTAGAAGTATATGATACAAGAAAATATGGAATAGCAATTATCATATTCATTCGAAAGGAGTAAAATCATGGAAATTTTTACATTATTAGAAACATTAGAGGATATTATGGAGAGAAGTAAAAGTGTACCATTTACAGAAAAAGGAATAGTAGATAAAGAGGAAGTTTTAGAAATAATAAAAGAAATAAGATTAAAACTTCCAGATGAATTAAAACAAGCTAAATGGGTAAAAGAAGAAAGAGGAAGAATATTAGACGAAGCTCAAAAAGAGGCAGATGGTATAGTTAAAGAAGCAGAAAATAGAATAATTGCTATGATAGATGAACATGAAATTACAAGAAAAGCATATGAACAAAAAGCAGAAATCATAGAAACAGCAAATGAAATGTCAAGAGAAATTTCAAAAGGAACAAAAGATTATGCAGACAGTATACTTGCAAATTTAGAATCAGCAATAAACAATGTTAGCGTAACATTAAATGAAGCAATAAAAACAATAGAAAATAACAGAAAAGAACTTAAATAAGAAAAGAATTAGGAAGTCAGAAATTAAAATGGAAGTCAGAATTTTTAAATTTATAGATTTCCTATAATTTCTGGCTTTTTTGAATAAGGAGAAAACATGCCAAGAGGAAGAAGAAGTAAAAAGAAAAATAGAAGTATATTAGATTTACAAGTAGTTTCATTAATAATAGCAAGCATTCTACTAGCTGTATTAATATACACCAAAGCTCGGATATATTGGAGAAAATTTAAGTCCGATTTTAGGTGGAATAATGGGATGGATAAAATACATAATACCAATTGGAACTTTTGCAATTGCTATTTTTTTAGCATGCGATGAAGATAAAGAGAACTTTATGAAAAAGATTATGCAATATGCTGTATTATTACTATGTGTAACGACTATAATGACAGTAATTCAGGTTGCACAAGGTAAACTAAATATAGACCAAGAGTTTGAAAGTGCTGTTACAGATGCATATAATAAAGGTACTGAAAACTTAGGAGGAGGAGCAGTAGGTGCAATTTGTGCTATTGCCTTAATAAACCTAATTGGAAAAGTAGGAACAATTATATTTGCAATAGGTGTTGCTGTAATTGATTCTATTTTCTTGTTTGGCATTAAGCCAGCAGAACTATTAAAAGAATATATAGAGAACAAAAAAGAAAGAAAGCAGGAAGAAAAAGAGGCAAGATTAGAGCAAAGAAAATTAAAAATTGAAAACATGGTAAACGAAAAAAGTGAAAGGAAAATTAAAGAGAAGAATAAAGAAAAAAATAAACCGGTAAATGATATAATTACAGAAGATCAAATAAATATTAAAATTGCAAACGAAAAACCAGAGATGCAAGAATCTTTATTTAAAAAAGAGGAAGAAATAAAAGAAGATAAATCGAAAGAAGTTCTTACGTTGGAACATGCTTTAACTGTTGAGGATGAACATTATGAATTTCCTCCAATTGATTTTCTAAAACCAGGTAAATCTGCTACAAAATTAGGAAAAAAAGCAGTAACAGATACAGCAAATAAATTACAAAAAACCTTATACAGCTTTGGCGTATCTGCAAAAGTAGAAAATGTAACAGTAGGACCAGCAATAACAAGATATGAATTAAAACCCGCAGAAGGAGTAAGAGTAAGTAAAATTGCAAATCTAGCAGATGATATTGCACTTAGCCTTGCAGCAGAAACAATAAGAATAGAAGCACCAATACCAGGAAAGCAAGCAGTAGGAATAGAAATTCCAAATAAAGAAAAAGAAGTAGTAGCATTAAGAGATATAATAGGTAGCCAAGAATTTGCAAAAGCAAAATCTAAATTAGCATTTGCATTAGGAAAAGATGCAGCAGGAGAAGCAGTAGTTACAGATATAGCAAAAATGCCACACGTACTAATTGCAGGAAGTACAGGCTCTGGAAAAAGTGTTTGTATAAATACATTAATTACAAGTATAATATATAAATCTAAACCAAGTGAAGTAAAACTTGTAATGGTTGACCCTAAGGTAGTAGAACTTTCTGTATACAATGGAATACCACATCTATTAATACCAGTTGTAACAGACCCTAAAAAAGCAGCAGGAGCGCTAGCTTGGGCAGTGCAAGAAATGGTAAATAGATATCACTTATTTGCAGAAAAGAATGTTAGAGACATAGCAGGATATAATGAAGCTTTAGAAAAAGAGGGAGCAGAAGGAAAACTTCCACAAATAGTAATAATAATAGATGAGCTTGCAGATTTAATGATGGTAGCTAAAAATGATGTAGAAGATGCAATATGTAGATTAGCACAAAAGGCAAGAGCAGCAGGAATGCATTTAGTAATTGCAACACAAAGACCATCTGTTGATGTAATTACAGGTATTATTAAAGCCAACATAGCAAGTAGAATTTCTTTTGCAGTAACATCACAAGTGGATTCTAGAACTATATTAGATTCAGCAGGAGCAGAAAAATTATTAGGAAAAGGCGATATGTTATTTTTCCCAACAGGTGTGCTAAAACCTATAAGAATACAAGGAGCATTTGTTTCGGATAGTGAAGTTGAAAAAATTGTTAGCTTCTTAAAAGAAAATGGAGGACCTACATATAGCAAGGATGTATTAGAAAAAATAGAAAGAGCAAATACAACAGACAAAGAATTAGATGAACAAGATGAAGATGAAGTAGACCCATTTTTAATGGAAGCAATAGATACTGTTGTAGATTTAGGACAAGCATCAGCTTCGTTTATACAAAGAAAATTTAAAGTAGGATATGCAAGAGCTGGAAGGATAATAGACCAAATGGAGGCAAGAGGCATAATTTCTGGATATGAAGGAAGTAAACCAAGACAAGTTTTGGTTTCTAAAGAACAATGGCAAGAACTAAAAACTGCTAAATCAGCGGAAACAACAAATGAATAATAATACGAAAGAAGGGTAATGTTTTGAAAAAGGAAGATTTTTTATCTAAACTAAATATAAAAGACTATAATAATCAACTTGAAGATATATTAGAAAAAAAATCTTTCTCAGAAGGAACAAAAAATATCCTTCTTAATATTTTGTATAAAATGGAAACGGCATATGAAGATTACAACAAAGTAAAAGTTGATACAAAAACAAAAAAAGATATGCTAGAAGAAATTATAGAAACAATTGAAAAATACTGCAAAGAAATAGAATTAGTCAAGCCAAAATTAAATCAAGAAACAAAGCTAGGAGATAAAAAATTTATTATTGATAAAAACAAGATAATATCATATCCAAATGAAAAAACAGTATTTTATGGCTTATGCTATATACAACCAAAAAAATTTAAAATCAAAACTCAGTATAACATCTTAAAAGAGCCAATGGAAAAGCTTTTAAATAGTGGCTATATTGAGGAAAAGAAAGAAATTATTAGAGATTTTGATGGCTGGGCTTGGAATATTGCTAAAGATGATATAAACAATTTTGTTTATAACTTAATTTATCAAAATATAAAAATATTACTAGGAAATAATTTTATTCAGGAATGTATTTCAAATATGAATAATATTGACTTTATAGATAAATTCGAGAGAAAAATGGGTAATTTATATAGTGAAGAGGTCGCAATTCAAATAGAAGAACAAATATATATAATAAGCATTATAGAAAATATTAAAAACAATAAGAAAGCCAAAAAGGGATTATTAGAAGAAAAGAAAACAATAGAAGAAGAACTAAAAAAAATTAGTAATAAAAAAGCTTATTTACAAGAAATAGCAAATGAAAAGAAATTAATTTCAAAAAAAATAAGAGAAATAGATGAAACTATAAACGATAATAGTGTTTTAAGAAAAAGTTTTATTGAGAAAAATAAAACTCTAAATGAAAATGAAAAAATATTTAGTCTTAGTGAATATACAGAAATTTTACAACAAAATAGAAAAGATTTGTTAAACGAATTAAAAAGATATAGCAACCTTATGAAACCAATGACATATGTAAAAAACAAAAGCAATTTACAAAAGAAATCTAATTTATTAAATAAAATAGATTTTAGTTTAAATGTAGAAGACCAACAACAAAATGCAGTAGAGGAATTACAACTAAACTTTTTAAAAGCAATACAGGAAAAAATAGGCAAGGCTGAAACAAAGAAAAAAATTTTGGAATGCATATATATGTTTAGATATTATAAATTGTTATATATAAATAAAGAAAAACAAATAAAAGATATAGATAGAATAAAAGAGCAACTAGAAATGGCAGAAAAATATTTAATAACAAAAGCTTGCAATTTAAAGGTAATAAATATATTATCAAATAGCATAGAAGAAAATTACAAACTTATTTCAAATATACTAGACTGTAATATAATAGATT
>CAKPJM010000028.1 GCA_934162625.1 uncultured Clostridia bacterium | reverse complement strand
AATCCTCCATTTAGCGCTACTGTTATTGTTACTCCTACTAATATTAACATTACTATTATTGTTATTATTAGGGCAATCAAGGTAATTCCATTGAAATTTGAGTGAACACTGTGTTTCCAATCTTTTTTCGATTTGTTTCTTTTTGAAAATTCAGGACAGTCCCAAAAATTCTCAACACATTGATAATTTTTAGGGACAGTCCCTAGAATTTTCTCTTCTTTAAATTTTCCCATTTGTTTTTCCATCCTTTCATATATCTTTTGTTTATGAAAGGATGTTATCATATGGCATTTTATTTTTTAATAGTTTTTATGTTTATTTATAATTATATATTTTTGTAAAAATTGCACATACAAGATTGTATTCTTTTACAGGTATTCTATGTTAAACGGGCTATAAATTAAGATTGCCTCTTTCTTCGTCGAATTAATGAAAAATTTATTTTTCATTAATTTGTTCAAAGATAACATTATTAATTTTTACAAACAATGCGTCGACAGCCCTTTGAGGCGGGGGAATAAAAATTCAGGACAGTCCCCTTTTGTTATTCAACAAAAGAGGGACTGTCCCTAGAATTTTTTTCTGGATTATAAACAAACAGACCTCTCTTGTCTGAAATTATATTCAGTCAAAAGAGGTCTGCACTTATTCGCTTATATTTTTAATCTTCTTTTATGTCTTTCAATATTTCTAATTGAGATATTAGTAACGATTCCATTTTTGCTTTATATACATCAAATTGTTTTTTCAAATCTTCTAATTCCTTTTGTTTGCTAAATATTTGTGTATTTAATTCATCAACAGATGTTTTAGCTTGATATTCAGCATCTTTTATAATCTGTTCAGCTTGTTGCTTTGCAACAGCTGTAATTTCATCTGCTGTCTTTTGAGCCATAACTAATGTGTTCTGTAATGTATTTTCTATATTTTTATATTTTCCTACATTGCTATCTAATTCTTCTCTTTGTGCTTTAAGTTCTGCATTTTCTTTATATAGCTTACCATATTCTAGTGTTAGTTCATCTAAAAAGTCATCTACTTCATTTACATTATATCCACCTAATTTTTGTTTACCAAATCTTTTATTTTCTATATCTAATGGTGTTATCATATTTTTTCCTCCTTCTATTAATAGAAAAGGGCATACATGTATGCCCAATTTATTTAAATTAATTAATTATTTCTAAGCCATGAAACAGATAATTTGCTTTTTATTTCTTCTCTTGCCAAATCGCTTGCTATTTCATAATTTACTGGTGCAACTAGGAATATAGCATTTGACACTTTTTGAATGTGTCCATCTAATGCATGAACTGCTCCACTGATGAAGTCCACAATTCTTCTTGCAACATCTTTATTTACATACTCTAAATTTACAATTATTGATTTTTTTTCTTTTAAATAATTACAAATTTCTTCTGATTGTTCAAAGCTTGTTGGTTGAGTAATAACCATTCTTACTTGTTGTGGTGTAGGCATGCTTACTACTTTGCTCTTTCTTCCAAAAAAGCCTTTCTCTTCTTGTTCTTCTTCTGGTTCTGAATCTTTATCATAATTGTATGTATACACATTATCATTGTCATTTTCTATTTCTTCTTCAGCTCCTGTATCTACTCCTAAAAAATCCCATACTTTATTCATAATTGCTCCTGCCATTTATATTAACCCCCTAAAAAATTTCTCCTTGGTAATTCACTATTACTAGTATCTTACTTTTTTAGCTTGTTGTCAATAGTTTTTGTCTCCTTGTAATTAAATTTTAATGCTGTTGTAATGCTTTTGTAATATTTTATCACTCTTCTATGTCTTTTAAATTCGGATTAATAATTATTTCGTCATATATAGATATTTTTCTCATATTTCCAATGTCTGTATCACTGTATCCCATTTCTTTCAAGTTATCATATGTATAATCTCCTACTATGCAATAGCTATCACTTTCTTTTAATATTTTTATTAATATTTTATTATAATATCCAGCTCTATTTCTAACCACATAGCTTAATCCATTATCATAAATGATGGCAGATTTTGGAATTTTTAGTCCTTCATATTTCCACCATATTATATCAAATGATATTTTTCTGTAATCTATTAGTTTTTCTACACATTCATTTATCTTAAATATAATTAGCACAGATCCGTCGTCTTGATTATTTAAATATTCTATAGTTGCTTTTATTTCATCTTGAGTAGATAATCTCAGTGACACTTTTTTACCTACTTTTGCTTCTTTTGCCTCTTTCGAATCTGTTACTGTTGCTATATAACATTCATAATTATTTATTACTTTTCCCATTTGATTACTAGTCGTTACAATTTGACCCGTTTTTAGTTCTAATCCATCGAGCATTTCTTTATTTAAATTATTAAATTTATCTGGTGTTAATATTTCTTCTAAATTATCTACTCTATAAGATACTACTCCACTTATAGGAGCTTTTATGTATTCTGAGTTTTTCTTTAATTCTGTTTGATATTTTTCCTTTTCTTTAATTAGTCCATTAATGTATGAACCTGCTTGGCTTAATTCTCCTGCTATTTTGGATTTTTTTGTTATATATGTATCTATATCTTTTTTATTTTCATTAATTTCTTGAATATTATTTTTATATTTTAATCCTTCTATTTTGTTTTCAATTTGACTTTCTATTGCCTTAACATCTCTTGGAAATAAATCTGTTTGCCCATCCATAGCTTCTTGTATTTTATTGTTTAATTCCTTTATATTTTCATTTAGCTTTTCTTCGTTGCTACCATAGTACCTAAATATATACTCTCCTTTTGCTACTTTCTCTCCTTCTGTTTTTATTTGATATATTCCATTTTGATAATTATTGCCTTTAACAATTTTTTCGTCTCTTATCACATATCCAATAGAGCTTTCCTCTGATGATATAAATCCATCCTCTACTACAGAGACATCTGTTGGAGTTAATACTAGGTTTATAACTTTATACACAATATATATAATAATTAGAATTATTATTAATAGTAATAATAATCTACTTAGAAGTTTACTTTTTGTTTTAGTTTTTTCCTTCTTCAACTTTGACCTCCTGTTTTTAATAGATTCCAGTCTACATTTATTACTTATTTTAATGTATCAGTTATAATATCTATGTTTTTCTCTATTTCTTCTTGTCCATCTATCCAATGTGCACCTTCTGTTTTTTTAAACCATGTTATCTGTCTTTTTGCATATCTTCTAGATTCCATTTTTATTTTATCTATCATTTTCTCTTTATTTATATTTCCATTCAAGTATTCTACAACCTCTTTATACCCGAAGTCCTTGCATTGCAGTTGGGAACTTATCATATTTTTTTATTATGTTCTCTACCTCTTCTACTAGTCCTGCTTCTATCATTAAATCTACTCTTCTATTTATTCTATCATATAATACTTCTCTGTCCATATTTAAAACAAATATTTTGTAATCATATTTTAATTCATTTTTCCTAGATTCCCTATCTTGTTCAGTTTTTGTTTTTCCTGTTTTATTAAAAATTTCTAATACTCTAATAATTCTTTTTTTATCATTTATGCTTATTTTTTTCATTGCTTCTGGGTCAATTTTC
This sequence comes from uncultured Clostridia bacterium, assembly GCA_934162625.1. Lineage (GTDB taxonomy): Bacteria > Bacillota > Clostridia > TANB77 > CAG-508 > CAG-452. The sequence continues at coordinate 14,345 of CAKPJM010000028.1, read as the reverse complement.
ATAGCCATGTTATAGAGTTCTTCTAATCCTTCATTCTCTGCTATATTATTTAATTTAGCCCTATACTCTTCATCTATTTTTTCTTCTTTAAATTCTATTCCATATACCAACGAATTTATATAAAGCCCTGTTCCTCCACATATTATTGGGACTTTTTCTCTTCTTAGGATTTCTTCTATACATTTTTCTGCTTCTTTTTTGTATGCTGAAACACTATATCTTTCGTCTGGCATAACAAAATCTATCATATAATGTTTTACTCCGTCCATTTCATCAGGCATTATTTTAGCTGTTCCTATATTCATGTCTTTATATATTTGCATAGAATCTGCAGATATTATTTCTCCATCTATTCTCTTTGCAAGCTCAACTGCTAATTTGGATTTTCCAGAAGCAGTTGGTCCTGCTATAACTACTACTTTAGGTTTGTTCATCATTTTTTCCTTTATTTCCTACTAAATTTACGTTCTATTTCATACTTGCTCATTTTTATTGCTGTCGGTCTTCCATGTGGACAAGTAAATGGATTTTTTAGAACTAATAATTGTTTCATTAAATTGTCAACTTCTTCTTTAGTTAGTTTCATATTAGCTTTTACTGCTGCTTTGCATGCTACAGTGCTTATAAATTTTTCTTCTTTCTCTTGAGTAGCTGTTATTGCTACTGTATCTATTTCATCTAATAGTTGTAAAAACAATTCTTTTGTATCTAGTTCCATACATAAAGATGGAACTCCTATCAATCTTATTGTGTTTTCCCCAAACTCTTCAAATATAAATCCTGCTTTTTTAAATAACTCTGTATTTTCTTTTACTATGTCTTTTTCTTTATGTGATAAATTTATAATGTCTGGAAGTAACATTATTTGAGAATCTTTTTCTTCGCCACTATAAAAGTTTTTCTTTACTTTTTCATACATTATTCTTTCATGTGCTGCATGTTGGTCTATTATATATATTTCATCTTTTATTTCTATGACAATATAAGTTGAAAATAGTGCTCCTATATATTTGTAATTTGTTATTGATGTGTATTCTTCTTTTTCTTCAAAAACAGACATATTTTTTGCCGAGCTTAAATCTATACTTGGAGTTTTAATTTCTGTTTTATTTTCTTCTGCTTCTGGTAGTTTTCCAAAAGTTTTTACATACATCTCATTAAAATCTTGTTTGGCATTTTTAGTTTCTTCTATTCCCTTATCCATATCTTTTTGTATATTTAGTATTTCTGTCATTTTACCAACTTGTTCTTCAGTTGGTATTTTAAAATCTTTATTAAGATTATTGTTGTTTTCTAAGTTGTTCTTACTGTTATATAAATCTTGTATTGTGTTTTGACCATTATTATCATTTATTATTTCTTCTTCTGCATTTTTCTTTTTAAATAAATTTATAAAGCTTGGGATTTTTGTTGTTTGGCTTTTAATATCCTCTTTTTCCTCACTAATGTTTTGTTTATCATTTACAATTGTACTATTATTTAAGCTTTCATTATTTTGTTCAATAGTCTTTTCTGGATCTTTTATTAATTCTTCTTTTAATAAACTTTCTTTAATAGCATGATAAATAGCCTTAAATACTTTTTGTTCTTCAGACCATCTTATTTCTAGTTTTGTCGGATGCACATTTACGTCTATTTTTTTAGGTTCAATTTCAACATTTAAAACTAAAAATCCATATTTTCCAATTGTAAGTAGTCCTTTAAAAGCCTGCTCAGCAGCAGCTGATAAAGTTTTATCTTTTATATATCTTCTATTTACAAAAAACAATTGGTAACTCCTGTTTCCTCTCGCTATTTCTGGCTTTCCTACTACACCAGTTACTTTTATATCTTCATATTCATAAGATACATCTATAACTCCTTCTGCAATTTCTTTTCCATATATGCTATAAACTACATTTTTTAATTCTCCTGTTCCTGTTGTTTGTATAACAGTTTTATTACCATTTATTAACTTTATTGCAATTTGTGGGTTTGCTAGTGCTATTCGTGTTATTACATCTTCTATGTATCCAGCTTCTGTAAAGTCTTTTTTCAAAAATTTATACCTAACAGGAGTATTAAAAAATAAATTTTTGACTGTTATCGTTGTACCTATAGTTGCTGCAATTTCTTGAGATTCTAGAACTTTTCCGCCTTCTACTACAATCATATTTCCACTTTCTTCTTCTTCTGTTCTTGATATCATCTCTACATTTGCAATTGCAGCAATACTAGCTAATGCCTCTCCTCTGAACCCCATTGATTTTACACTTTCCAAATCTGCTGCTTCTCTAATTTTACTTGTTGCATGCCTTTCAAAAGCAAATTCCATATCATCTTTAGATATTCCGAGATCCATTATCTATTATTCTTATTTTGCTGATTCCACCATTTTGTATTTCTACCGTTACTTTGCTTGCTCCTGCATCTATTGAATTTTCTACTAGTTCCTTTACAACAGATGCTGGTCTTTCTATAACTTCACCTGCAGCAATTTTATTTATTGTTAATTCATCTAATAATACAATTTTACCCAATTAAAATTCCTCCTTAAATCAAACAAATTATATCATTAAATATTAAAAAATTGTATATATTTTTATAAAAAAAACAAAGTCTTATTCGTTCAAATAATACTTTGTTTTTCTCTTTATATCATTGCCGCACCTATTATTCCTGCATCGTTTTTTAGTTTTGCTACTACTATTTCAGGAATCTGCTCTTTGTTATATAATTCTCCATTTTCGTTAATTTTATTTTTTAATCTTTCTATAAATATTTTTTCGTAATGGCCAAAACTTCCTCCAATTGATATTGCTTGTGGTTCAAATATATTTATTAGATTAACTAATCCAATTTCTAAGTTTTCTATGTATTCATCTATTATTTTATCTAATTCATTATTTTCTTTATTATGTTCCATAAATTCTCTTATTTTTTTACCGTCTGTAGTCCCTAGGTTAAACACTTTGCTTATTTTTTCTTTTAGTCTTTTCATAGATGCATAAACTTCAAAACATCCCTTTCTTCCGCAATTACATTCTGTTCCGTTCTTCTTTATTACCATATGTCCCACTTCGAAACCAGAATATCTTTTAGGCTTTAGAAGTTTTCCGCCTAAGAATACTGCTCCTCCAACACCTGTTCCTATAATTAAGAAAAGTGCATCATCATATTTTTTTAAACTCCCAAATTTTTTTTCTGCTATTGCTGCACATTTAGCATCATTTTCTATATATATTGGAAGGTTAAATTGTTTTTTTAGCTCTGTTACAATTTCAAAGTTTTCAATTCCTAAGTTTTCTGCTTTTATTACTGATGTTTTTGATACAGTGCCAGGGAGTGCAATTCCTATACTTTCTATTTTTTCTTTTTTCAAACTATTTTCCTCTAGTATTTCGTTTATAAGTTCAACTATTGTTTCCAATACAATACTAGACATGTCACTTTTGCTTTTTTCGTAGTCTTTTTCCTTTTTTAATAATAAGTTTCCGCTTTCATCTATTAGCCCTAAGCCAACATGGCTTCCTCCAACATCAACACCAATTTTCATAATATTCCTCCATAATAAATTGTAATTTGTGTAAACGATTCTAGGGACTGTCCCTCTTTTGTTGAATAACAAAAGGGGACTGTCCTGAATCGTAAATGTAATCTATTGCAAAAATTGTAGGGGCGATTTTAACCGCCCATCTTCAAAGAAATTGCTCTAGTAATGATTTGGTTTGGGCGGACACAGGGCCCGCCCCTACAATCATCATAATTTTTAAATCACATGTAGAATTTCAGGACAGTCCCCTTTTGTCATTCGACAAAAGAGGGACAGTCCCTAGAAATTCTCACAAGCAAATTACAATTATAAGTATGCTGAGAATAACCAAGTACCCATATATACATATATTAATGGTACTAAAACTATTACTGTTACAAATATTAATAATAATCCAACTATTAGATATACAATTTGTGGTAATACTTTCATTATCTTTTGTATAATATTATCTATATCAATGTCCATATATTCCAACAATTTTTCCATCATTTCTGATAAGTCAGATTGCATACCTATTTTTAGCATTTCTGTTATCATAGGACTTGATAGTCCTGATTGTTCAAATGGCTCAATCCAGCTTTGCCCAATTAATATGTTATTTATTGAAGCTTCTATTAGAGACAACATTACTAAATTGTTTGTAACATTTTTACTGGTTTCTAATGCCTCCTGTATTCTCATTCCATTCTTTATATTTAACAATACTGCTCTTATTAATCTTGAAAAGTCAATTGCATAAATAAGTTTACCAAATATTGGCATTTTGTATTTAAAATAGTGATAGTTATATTTTCCATGCGGAGTTCTTATATATATATATATGCCTACTATTATTGCTAATATTATGAATGTTGGAATGTACCAAAATTCTACTAGATTGTCTAGCACTCCTTTAAACCACAAGGTTGCTCTTGGCAATTGATCCTCGCTTCCGACTTCTTCAAATACTTTTTGTATACCCGGAATTGCAACAAGTGTTCCTATTATTAACAATGCTAGTAATCCCAAAAACATTGCCAGATTAGGAACTAGAATTTTTCTTAATCTTTGTGTCATAGCTTCGCTATCTTCTAAGTACTTTACTGCTTGTTCTAAAGCCCTTGTTAGTGATCCGAGACAATTCTCCGACTTTTATCATATTAATGTAAATTGGAGGAAATACTCCTGTATAATATTCCATAGTGGTATACATGTTTTCTCCTGCCTCTACTCCTAACAATATGTCCTCTATAATTGCTCTAAAAGAATCATTTTCTGTAGTTTCTATAATTGTAGATAGTGCATGAATATTATTAAAATTGGCTTTTTTCAGTAAGTAGAAATTCTGCGTAAAAACAACAATGTCTCTACTGGTTATATTAACATTACTAAAAAGGGCTTTTTTTGCCCTTTGCATAAAACTGTTTTCTTTTGAAGATACATCTTTTGCTATTTTTTGCTCTCTAACAGTTTTTAATACACTATTGTTACTCTCTACATTTCTTTTCTGCTTTTTCATTACTTTATTTGCTTTATTGCTTACTTTTATTTGAGTAACAGTTATAGGTAGTAATCCATTTTCTTTAAGTTTTTTTAATAATACAAATCTATTTATTGCTTCTACTTTTCTATTGTATACAATTTCGCCATTTGAATTTGCTGCTTTATAATTATATAAAGGCATATATACCCTCCATTTCTAAATTATCCTCTTTTTATTTTCATTTGCATTATTGTTCTATTTAATGTTTCTATATTTTTTTCTTCTATTTGTGACTTAGCTTGAGCTAAACTTATTTTCTCGTCAACAAACAATTTTGCAATTGAATTTATTAGGCTGACATTTCCTTTATCACTATTGCTTTGTATTGCATCTTCTAGTTCTGATACACTAAATCTTTCCTTTCTAATGCAGCCAGAAACTACGTTGTCTACTACCATAACTTCTGGCAATAATACCAATTTCCCATCCAGCCCTTTTAAAAGCCTTTGAGATACAACTAGCTTTAATAAAGAAGACATTAAGTATTTTATACTTGCTTGGTCTCTTACTTCGTAAAAATTTATCATTCTATCTATTGTTTCTGCACATGATTTTGTATGTAACGTTCCAATTACCAAATGTCCAGATTCTGCCATATCTATTGCAGCTTCCATTGTTTCTTTATCTCTTATTTCTCCTATTACTAATATGTCACAGTCTTCTCTTAAAGAGTTCTTTACGCCATCTCTAAAATTAAGTACATCTCCACCTTTTCCAACTTCTTTTTGTACTATTATAGATTTTTTACAAGTATGTTTAAATTCTATTGGTTTTTCTAGTGTTAATATCTTTTTATTCTGTGTTTCATTTATTTCATTTATTAATGCATTTAGTGTTGTTGTTTTTCCTGAGTTTGTTTTTCCTGTAACAAGTATTAATCCTTGTGGTTGAAGTGTCATTCTTCTTACTATGTCCGGCACCCCTAATTCTTCAAATCTTGGAAGAGTATTTTTTATAATTCTTAAAGTAAAAATTGGCATATCATCTGCTGAAGATATATTAACTCTTAGTCTAACATCTCCATACTCATAAGATGTATCTAGTCTTTTTACTTCTTTATATATTTCGTCTTTATCTATGTTTCCTCTTACAAAGAAATCATATGCATCATATAAGTCTGATTCCCCTAATACTTCTTCCTCTTCTATTTCTACTAATTCTCTTGATATTCTCATTATAGGTTTTAAATCTTTAATTAAATGCACATCAGATGCATCGTTTTTTATAGCAATATCCAAAACTTTATTTATGTTTATCATTTTATCCTCCTTTTTTTATTTAGTATAGTATTAGCTTTTTATTTACTTCTTCTAGTGTAGTTACTCCATCAATTACTTTATTTATACCATCTATTACTAATGGCTTATATGCCCCTTTTAATGCTTCTTCTCTAACCTCTATACTTGATGCTCCATTTACTATTAACTCTTTTATATTATCTTCAATGTTTAGAACTTCGAATATTCCTATTCTTTCATAATATCCACTATTATTGCACTCTTTACATCCAACTGCTTCATATGTGTATTTTCCATCTAAATTAAAGTCAATATTATATTTTTTTCCAATTTGTAATATTATGTTTTTTTCTTCTTCTGTAAATTCTCTTTTCTTAGCACATTTTTTGCATATTTTTCTTACAAGTCTTTGAGAAACAGTTGTCCCAATTGTGCTAGAAATATCATAATTAGAAATTCCCATTTTTCTAAGTCTTGTTATAACTTCTATTGCATCTATAGTATGAATTGTTGAAAGAACATAATGTCCCGTTTGTCCTGCTTGAAATGCTATTTCTGCAGTTTCTCTGTCTCTTATTTCTCCAAGTAGGATTATATCTGGGTCTTGTCTTAAAACAGTTCTTAATGAATCTGAAAATCTAAGTTTTTCATTTATTTCAATTTGATTTAACCCTGGTATACGAATTTCAACTGGGTCTTCTATTGTAGTTATATTTATTTCTGGTCTATTTAAATAATCTATTATACTATATAATGTTGTTGTTTTTCCTTCTCCTGTAGGTGCTGCAATTATAGTTATACTATTTCTTTTGTTAAAACTTGTATTTATTAATTTTTTATCATCTGGGAATCCCAAATCTGTAAGTCCTCTGATATTTAAATTCTTTTTTAATAATCTTAATACAAATTTCTCTCCATAAATATTCCTTTGCGACGAAACACGTATATTATAGTCTGGATATATTATAATTCTACCATCCTGAGATTCTTGCTTTTCCTGAAACATATTTGATATTGCTTTTAATCTTCCTATGATTTGAGCTTGTTTGTCTTTTGGCAATTTTGCTGCACTTACTAGTTCTCCATCTATTCTGTACCTTACTCTAACTTCATTTTCTAATGGTTCTATATGTATGTCACTTGCTCTTTTTTTCATTGCATTTTTTATTATACTATCTACCAGTCCTGTTGTATCTGTATTTGAGTTTATAGTCTCAGTCGCAACTCCCTCTAATGATTCTAGTATATCATTAATGTTCTTTTCAAAGGTTATATATCTTTCCATTATTAATCCTTTGTTTAAAAGAATTAATCTTACAGTATCTACAGACCTTCTATTTAATGTATCAGCAAAGCATACTTTTATTTTATTTCCTATTATATCAAATGGAATAGCTTTGTTTTGTCTCACAACATCCATAGATATATAATCAGCAATATTTAAATTAATATCATCTTTTGTTAATATAATAGATTTTTCATCTAATATATCCCCTAAAGCTTCTATTAGTTGGTATTCATCACATAAATGTAGTATATTAATAATTTCTATAATTTTTTTATTAGGATTCTCTCTTTGATAATCTAACGCCTTATTAATATCTTCTTCTGTAACTAAACCTCTTCTTACTAATTCTATCCCTATTGGGCCTCTTCTTTTGTTATCCATATGGTCTTCCTCCTTTTTTGTGTATATATTTCATTATAATATATTTTTATTTCATTTTATATATTATTTTACTTATTACATAAAATTACCAGTTAAATTTCTTGCCATATACCTGTAGAGTCGCTTGTAAATATGTTTTCCACATTATATTCTGTTCCTTCTATATTTACTAATTTATTCTCGCCATATTGTTCTTCTAAGTACATGTTAGTATTACTAAACAAATATTTTATATCCTCTGAATTATTAGCATTTACGGCATATCTAGGAATCCATTTGTACTTAGCAATACCATCTTCTATAGTATCCCCCATTTTTAGATCTACATTTGTCACGCCAACTATTGGATAAATATTGTTATTGTAATTATACCAATTTGAATCATTTTCATTGCATACAACATATTTTCCATTCTTTTGCTTTACAGGATAAACCTTTTGTCCCTCACTTATGCCAACTGTGCTTAAGTCTGGTTTATTTGGTGTTATAATTTTTTCTCTGTTTTTGCTTCTTTTCATTGTAATAGTTTGTTCTCTGTTTCCTAATTTATATTGTACGGTAGCTGTAATTTCTTTTACTAAGTCTAGCTTTTCTTCATTTCCTTCTAATTCTTTATAGTTTTGCACTTTTATTATAATTTTAAAAGGAGCTTCTACATTTGCATTTTCATCATTTACAGCTATTACTTCTGAATTATCATATTTTCCATTTAAATATTTTAATAGATTATCCTCCGTTACCTCTCCATAATATAATTTGTCTGAATATTCAAATACATCTATTATATAATTATTTGCTTTGCTCATTCTTTTTAGAGAAGCATTAGACAAATAAATATTATAAGATAATGCTGCTATTATTCCTGTAAACATTGTTATTATAATTATTGCTACTAATGCATCAGAAGCTGCAAATCCATAGTTACTTCTTAATTTTATTTTTTCCATAGCATTCTCCTCTTAGAACAAAGCGACTTTAGTCGTCCTTTGTTCTCGCCGATTTGAGTTTCCGAATGAAATGCAGGAATCTCAAAGGCAATAGCGATTATAGTATTTTTTATATACTAGGAAATGAGAAATTTCCTAGTATATAAATTGAATTTTACACAAATGTGAAAAATGGCTTTTTTAATTTTCAATTTATAATACTAGTTTATAAAATTATATATAATTAATATTAGTATATTTGAAAAACATATGTAAAATCCTAAAGGATTTTTTAGTTCATTTTCACTATCACTCTTTTTTATTTTAGTACATTTTTTGTTGTATACTATTTGATTTATGTTAGAAGCTAATAAAGCTAGTGCTATACTAATAATTGTAGTAAATTCATTAGTTGCAATTGCTAAATATAAACATAAATTTAATATTTGAAATGTATAGTTTTGAAATTTCTTTTGTTGAAAAATACTTATAAGTATAGTTACTAGTAAAGCCATTAAATACATCACATATTTATACATATTATTATTTAGTATATATAAATATATTATATATATTGCTTCAATAATTAGGCCAAATAGTAATACTGGTTTAGAAATATGGTGATTTTCTTTTTCAATTCCTGCTATTATAAACAAAGTAGAAATATAAAAAATTCCGAATAATAAATATATTATTTTAGGCATATTTATGCTATATACATTTATTTTTAAAGATAGAGCAAATAATAGAAATAAAAGTCCAGAAAAAAATTCTAGGCAAATATATCTTGGTCTTATTTTTTCTTTGCAATATCTACATTTTCCGCCTAAAAATATATAACTTAAAATTGGTATCATATCCCAAAATCCTAATCTATGATTACAGTTAGGACAATATGATCTTTTATGTGTTATATCTTGTTTTAGTGGTATTCTGTATATTGCAAGTGAAAAAAAACTTCCAAGTAATGTTCCTATTATAAATGTTGCTGAATATATTATTATTTCCAATTTATTTGCTCCTTTATAGCATTTTAGGCATATACATATAAATGCACATGCCATTCAATGTTGTTATTATTAATTTGTTTTTTATTGAGCATAGCTATTAATTTCTACTGGATTTCCATCAACTGAAACTGTTCCATTAGATAGAGTCAATTCACCGTTTATAGCTTCTCTTGTGTTATTAGCAGCATCTTTAGCAGTAGTAAATAGTCCTCCATTTAAAGCAACTGTTATACTAACACCTACTAATATTAACATTACTATAATTGTAATAACTAAAGCAACTAATGTTATACCTTTTTGTCCTTTCATCATTTGTTTCCCTCCTTTTATAAATAGTATATATATTATTTAAAATAAATAATATCAAAATTTACCAGGTTTATTATAATAAACCTCTTTATTTTCTGCATTTGCCACGTTGTTATTAGAATTTGTATTGTTATTATTTGTATTGTTATTATTTGATTCTGTATTTGTTTTTGTACTAGAGTCACCGAAAGGATTTGGTTTTCCTTTATTATAATCTTTTTTTGACTCATATGCACTTAAATCTGTTTCATCTATATAATGAGTTTTTACTATGTTTTGTGTTTCATCTAAATTTTCTTTTAATTCCGATTTTATATCTTGTGGGAATTCGTAAGCTTGTCTTTTTATTGGTATAGTTTTATTCTTTGGAATATAATCATAAAATACTATTCCAAGAATTAGTACTATAGCTATTAATAATAATATAACAATTCCCGCTTCTTTTGCAATAGTTTTTATCATAAATACCTCCTTAGTTTTAGTCTAATGTTACACCAATGTTTTCTACTTTAAATGTAACCTCTACCCATTCTGGATCATATATAACAGTTTTGTTATTTGTGTTGCTATTTGTGCTATTCTTTGTGCTATTGTTTGTATTATTTGTTGTATTGCTATTTGTAGTGTTTGTAGTGGTATTGTTTATAGTATTGTTACTATTTTCTTTATTTGTATTACTAGAAGAATTTGTTGCTTTTGATGAAGCTGAACTAGTTATTTCTGTAATTTTTTTAAATGGACTTGTTTTTTCTGTTTGACTACTTGTTGAACTTCCATCAATTACAGTAGTTGTTTTTGTTGTTGTAGTCGTATATGGTTGTATTGATAAATTTTTAATTTCAAAATTTAATTGTTCATCATCTTCTATATCGTATATAAAGTCCGTAATGCTAATATAATCACCTACTATTGTAAATTGCAAATCATATACGTCTGATGAACCGAGTTGTCTTTAAGTCTAAGTTTAAAGATTTTAGGTTGTCTTCTTTTCTATAATTTCCTAACACAGTCCATAAATAATGAATTTTATAAGTTTTTACTTCAACTGCTCCAATTTTTACGTCTTCAGTAGCATATTTGCTTTTATTTTCATATTCTTGTTTGCTTTTTTTAAGTTCACTTATTGCATCTTCTAACTCTTGATATTTATTGGGATATGTCTGTGCATCCAATTCTTTAGCATTGTTTAGGTCTTCATCTAATTTTTGACTGGCATATTTTATTTCTTTAATGCTTTTAATGTTAAACATATTAATTCCTTGCCAAATCAAAAAGTAACTTAAAATTAGCAATAATACAATTAAGGCTGACATTAAAATTTTTTTCACGTTATTCTCCTTTAATTCTCTATACACACAATATTTTAACTAATATGGTAGGTTTCCTTGTATTGTAATTTTAATTAATTCATCTTTTTTTGTTCCTGAGCTTGATGTTACATCTGTTAATATTCCTTCATTTTTTATTTTAGCAATAAAATATCCAAGTTGCTCATATTCTTCTGCTTGAGCTTCTATTTTTATTGTTTTTCCAGATGGATTTTTTATTGACAATAGCTGTACTTCTTTTGGTATATTAAACATTATTTCTGTTAAAAAGTTTGGAAGTACATTTTTCCTTGCATAACTTTGAGTAAGTTTTTCGCTAGCTTCTTCTATTTTTTCAATTAATGAATTATATTGTTCTGCTCTAGATTTAACTGTTCTAGTATTAGCGGCTATGTCGCTTATTTCATCTTCTGTATACGTTATATAGGATTGTGCTTCTTGTTCTTTTTTAGCAATTTGGTTAGTTATTGTTTTTGAAAATATTATAAAGATTAGTATTAATATTAACAAAGTTATAGCTGTTCTTAACATGCCTACTTCTACTTTGTCAAGTGCTTCTCCTAAATCAAAATTAATTCCATTCTTTAGGTTGCTTATATTCTTTTTAGTTTTAGAATTTACATTATCTGATTTTTTAGGTTCTTTTTCTAATCTTAGTAAATTTGATAATTCTTCTAAGCCATTATTTCTTTTAAAATTGATTTCTTTATTTCCTATTCCTATTCCTTGAAGTGCTAAAGATATTGCTGAGTTAACTTCTATATAATCTTTTATATTTAATTTTACATTTGTCTTTTTTATAAAAAATGGAGTTAATATTTCACATTTTTTATCAGGAAAATTCTCCTCAAAGTATAAATCTATATTATTTATAACTGCAGCAAGTCCAGTTATATATATGTTGCTAATTTCAATTTCATTGTTAATAATAATTTCTTTCAGTTTTTCTATAATCTTATATAAGGAAGGCATTATATCTTCCATGTATTCATTTTCTTCTACTTGAAGGTTTCTGCCCTGAGTAGTATATATAGTTGTATTTTTACATATTTCATATGCTTTTGCATATGAATTTTCTTTTATCATAATGCTGTCCAATACTTCTTTCATTCCATTTTCTATTATATCTACTCTTTGTATTTGACCATTTACAACTGTAGTAACAGAAGTATTCTTTTCTATATTTACTATTATGCTATTCTTTTTATCTGCAAAATTTGAAAGATTCACTATGCTTAATGGTAAAGGAACAATTTTACTTACTCTGTAAGAATCTAAAAGTTGCAACCTACCTACTATATTTGATTTGTCTGCATAGGCATATAAGCTAGTACGTTTATCTTTGTCTTCAAGATTTGGTACTAATAGATTTCTATATTCTAATGCTTTTCTATTTTTTCCTGTTTCGTTACAGTATAAGTCAAATTCCGTTGAAACAGCTTTTTCTATATATTTTTTGTTAAGCAGGCTAAATATTTGAGCATAATAATACTTTTCATCAGATATGTTAACACAAATAGGAGTTTTATAGCTATAAGTTTCACTAACAATTTGCTTTATTGATTCGTTTATATTATCAAAAAATTTCATGCCAAAAGAATCTATTCTAAAGTTATCATGATCTTTAGAAATTTTAGCATATTTAATCATATTGTTTTCTATATACAATCCTAAACAGCTTGGCATTATTTTCTCCTCTTTTTTACTTTCTTTATTTATATAATTATAATTTGCAATTAATATATATTGATACTTGAATTTTTTATACATTTTAGTATTTTTTTCAAGTTTATCTACTTTTTATTCACAATTATTTTATAGTATTATACTAAAAAGTCAATATTTTTTAACGATTTGTAACCTAATTGTAATATGAATGTAATATACGTTTTTTTCCTTCTTTTTTTGCATATTTTTTATATTCTTGGAAAATATAAGATTATCAATTTTGTATTTATTTTTTATGAATTGATTAAAATTATTCAAATAAATGGAGGTAATTTATGACAGTTGAAAAACACTTAAGATTAACAGGAATATCTAATGTATCTTGGAAAGATGCCATTACAAAAACAATTGCAGAAGCTTCTAAAAGCATAGATTATATTACAGCCGTTAAGGTCTTGGAACAAAACGCTAAGATAGATGGAAATAAAATAATAGAGTATTATTCAACTATTGAACTTACTTTTAACGTTGATTTAACTAGAGATTAGGAAAGGAGAGATTTTTTTGGAACCAATAAATACTCAAAAAGAATATCAAGACTATGTTGATAGGAAATCCCCAAATTCTCCTATTTGGAAAAATTGTCTAAACAGCTTTTGGGTTGGAGGCTTAATTTGCAGTATTGGGCAAATAATAATGGAAATATGCAAGTATAGGGGGTTAGATAATGAAATAAGCGCTACTATAACATCTATAATTTTAATATTTTTAAGTGCCTTTCTTACAGCACTTAACTTATTTAATAAAATAGGTAAATTTGCTGGAGCTGGTTCTCTTGTCCCTATTACAGGTTTTGCAAATTCTATAGTGTCACCAGCTATGGAATATAAATCAGAAGGTTATGTTATGGGTGTAGGTGCTAAAATGTTTACAGTTGCCGGTCCCGTACTAGTTTATGGGATTTCTTCTTCTATATTAGTTGGAATTATTTATTTGATTTTCAACACACAATCTATAACACTAGTATAAGTAAATTTTATTAAATTAAACAAATTGGAATTTGAACGAATGGGGACAGACCCCTTTTGTTCGAAATCAAACAAAAGGGGTCTGTCCCCATTCGTCCAAATTCCAATTTAT
>CAKPJM010000027.1 GCA_934162625.1 uncultured Clostridia bacterium | reverse complement strand
TTTCTTGTCTTGCATTTATTTCAACTGGAAATGATATTATTCCTCCATGTAAATTAAATTTAATTCCATATTTTAAAACTTATGATAATAATCATACTGATAAAAAATCTAATTTAAAAATTATTTGAAAGGGTGATTAAAATGAAAAAAAGTCTTTTGTTTTATTTTAAATTTATTTTTATTTTATTTATTATTTTTATATTTTCTTTTTATAACAATACTCTTGCTGCTTATCCTAAATTAGTTTCAAGACTAATTAATGGTTTTGAAACAATTAAGGAATGGATAATCAAAATTTCTACTCCTGCTGCTGCAGTAGCTGTTCGGTACTGGAGTTTTTATGAAAAAATTTAGTTTTGGAGATGAAGAGAGAATAAGAATAGGTAAGAAAGTTATCCGTGGTAGTCTATTTTCTTATGCATTTATATTAGCAATAGATTTAATACTTTCTACAATTGCAATTTTAGTTTATTAAAATAATGAGGTGTAATTTTGGAAAACGAACAATTAAATATAGTAGAAATAATAACTCAAACTATTAATAATTTATTTTCTAATTTATTTTCTTCTGTTGATAATTCTTTATATTCAATTTTAGATGATTTATTATTTATAAATGCTGATATTCTGGAAGATAAATATTTGAATTCAATATTAGGTTCTTCTTCAAGTGGTATTATATTAATTTGCAACTCTTTACTTATTGGTTTATGTATGTACTATGCAATAAAACTTTTATTATCACATCTAACATTTTCCCAAGTTCAAAAGCCTTCTCAATTTATTTTTAAATTATTTTTATGTGTAATTTCAATGAATTTTTCTAGTTTTATTATAAGGAACTCTATTTATCTAATTTCTGACTTATCTCTTTCTATTAGAGAAGTTGGTGAAATAGTTTTTAATAAAAATATATGTTTATCTACATTTATACAGGAATTTAATTCCACTATTTATTTAGAAGATTCCTCTTTTAATATCTTTACATTAAATGGTTTACTAAAAAGTTTCGTTTCTGTTGGTTTTTTGAACTTAGCTATATCCTATGCTTTAAGATATATAATGATAAAAGTTTTTATATTTATCAGCCCTTTTGCTTTCATGTCTCTTATTAACCCTTCCACTTCTTGGCTCTTTAAAGCATGGTTAAAATTATTTTCTTCTCTTTTGTTATTGCAGGTTTTCGTCTCACTTATTTTATTAGTTACATTCTCTATTAATTATACTTCATCTGATATTTTCTCGAAAATTGTTTATATTGGTTCTATATATTCTTTAATTAAGGCAAATACTTTTGTCAAAGAGTTTATGGGAGGATTATCTACTGATGTAAGCACAGGTATTTCAAACTTCAAGAATCTATTTACAAAATAATAACTATGGAGGTTTTTTATGAAATTTATATTTCCACAAAACTATTCTTTTAAAAATAAATTATTTGGTTTTATAGATTATTCAACTTTATTTTTAAATATTATATGGGATTTCTTTATGTTTTGCTTTTTAGATTTATTTAATTTAAATATTTCTATTAAAATTTCTATTTTTATAATATTTTGCTTCCCATTATTTCTTTTTAGTATTATTGGATTTAATCATGAAAATTTTATTTATGTATTAACTTATTTGTTTAAATATTTATTTAATAAGAAAATTTATTTTTATTCTAAAGAATAATGTCGTTCTTTATTGTAAAAGCCCCTTAAAAATGATATAATTTTTATGCAAAATAATATTTCTTTTTAATTTGGGGGAATCTTTATGAAATTAGAAAAAAACGACAGGTCAATGCTATTCTCTGAAACACAAATTCCTGATGTTTTTTTTACAGAATATATGTCAGAAGCAAATGGTGATTATATCAAAGTATATTTATGTATGCTTTTTTTAACCAAATATGATAAAGATATAAAATTAAATGATTTATCTAAAAGATTAAACATTAGTTTATCTATTATTCAGGCTGCTCTTTCTTATTGGGAAGAAAAAGGTGTTCTTACAAAAAAAGTAAATGGATATATATTAAATGATCTTCAAGAAATTGAACTACATAAGCTATATTCTCCTAATCTTTCTCTTTCTCCTGAAGATATAAAGAAAAATGCAGATAGTCAATATCGTGCTAAGGCAATAGAATGCATTAACAATATGTATTTTCAAGGAGTAATGTCTCCAACTTGGTATAGTGATATAGATTTATGGTTTAAAAAATATCAATTTGATGAACAAGTTATGATTTCTCTTTTTGATTATTGTTTTAATAAATCTGCACTTCACAAAAATTATGTAAAAACTGTTGCTGAAGCTTGGAATAAAAACAATATAAGAACTTATGATGAATTAGAATGTTATTATCAAAGATATGAAAAATTAAATAAAATAAAAAAAGACATTGCAAAGAAACTTGGCAGATTTTCTCCACTTACTCAATTTGAAGATGCTATAATAGAAAAGTGGGTTGTAGATTTTAATTATGGCTTAGATGTTATTAATATTGCTCTTAAAAAGACTACATCTAAGGCAAATCCAAGTTTTGATTATTTAGATAAATTAATTTCTGATTGGCATGATAGAAATTTAAAAAATGAAAATGATGTAAATAATTTCTTATCAGAAATTAAACAAAAAAAGAAAAATATAAAACAATTAGAAAAACAAACAAATTATAATAACTATGAACAAAGAAATTATGATAATTTAGATAACTTATATGCAAACAAAAAATTGTAATTTGTTTGAACGATTCTAGTGACTGTCCTGAAATTCTCAATAAAGAATTAATAATGAAAAATATACATTGATTTTTTGTTGGAATCAACCAAAAATCTTCATTTATTATTTACTTTTCATTTTTCGTTTTTCATTAAAAATGTAGGGGCAGGCCCTGTGTCTACCCAAAATTTACAATTATTTTTTATGATTTTTGGGCGGGTACGAAACCCCGCCCCTGCAAATTTTTTTGCAATAGATTACATTTACGATTCAGGACAGTCCCCTTTTGTCATTAGACAAAAGAGGGACAGTCCCTAGAATCGTTCATACAAACTACAATTCATATGAAAGTTGAGGAAATAAATGAACAATTCTATATTAAATAATTTGTTAAAACAATATGAAAAAACAAGATTAAATAATATGCATGATTTAGAAAATAGAAAAAAAGAATTATATTTATCTAATCCAAAATTGCAAAAAATAGATGAAAAATTAAGTTCTTTATCTATAAATACTGCTAAATCTATTTTGCAAAATAATTCTCCAGAGTCTTTAAGTACTCTAAAAGAAAATATATCAAAGCTAAAACAAGAAAAGGAAAGATTATTAAAATCTCTAGGATTATCTTTAGAATATTTAGAGCCTTTCTATAATTGTAAACTTTGCAAAGATACTGGTTATATTTTAAGTAACGGCAAAACAATCATGTGCAGTTGTTTAAAGCAGAAAATATATAATATTGAATATAATCAAAAAAATGAAAATATTATTAAAAATCAGAACTTTGATAATTTTAATGTTAATTTATTTTCTAATGAAATAAATGAAAAAAAATATAATTCAAAAATATCTCCTAGAGAGAATATTACAGATATTAAAAATGCAGCAATAAATTTCATTAGTAATTTTGATGATGAAAACACAAAAAATTTAATTTTTTCTGGAGGTACAGGTCTTGGTAAAACATTTCTTTCTAATTGTATTATAAACAGTTTGCTAGAAAATGGTAAAACAGTAATGTACCAAACAGCTCCAGTAATGCTTGATAACTTAATTTCTGATTTGTTTGCTAAACCTGATAAACAAGTTGGTATATCTTCAAGTTTATTATCTGTTGATTTACTTGTAATAGATGATTTAGGCACAGAAACTTTAAACAGTATGAAATTTACTGAATTATATAAAATAATTAATACAAGACTTTTATCTAATAAAACTAAAACTATAATTTCAACAAATTTGGATCTTCGCGGTATTTTCCAAACATATGATGAACGTTTAGCTTCTAGATTTGTTGGTTATTATGATATTTATAGATTTTTTGGTGATGATTTAAGATTAAGAAAATAAATTAAAAGGAGATTTTTATATGTCAGATTTACAAAGAGAAATATTAAATATGATAATAATTTTTAATGATGAAACTTTATCTTCAATTAAACCTCTTTTAGAGAAATTATTAGACACAGAATTATTAAAACTTGATTCAAATGCCAATATTAAAGAAATGGATATTTATGATAAAATAGATACACTTAAAGCAGTTGCTTCTTTAAACGATAATTCTCCCACAATTTCTTATGAAGACGCCTTGAGAGAACTCGGATTGGATGGTGATTGTTTATGAAATACACTATAGAATTCAAGTCTGATGCTTTAAAGTTTATTTCTAAACAACCTAAAGCTCACCGAATGCGAATAATAAATTCAATAAGCAAGTTACCATTATCTGGTGATATAAAAAAACTAATAGGTATCAAACCTGAAAATTTGTATCGTTTAAGAATACGGTTCTTTCAGAGTAATTTATTCTATAAATATTAATTCTAAAAAAATTCTTATTATTTCAGTAAATAATCGAGGAGACATTTACAAAAAACTTCAATTCTAAATTTTCCTAAAATTTATTTAAAAATAAAAAAGCTAGAATTCTCAATTTTTATAAGTGATTATCTATAAAATTAATATTCTAGCTTTTTACTATATTTTTATAATAAATTTTATTTTAAAGCTTCACTACATTTATGGCAAATTGTTGGATTTTCTTTATCCTCTCCTACTGTTGTTGAATACATCCAACATCTTTCGCATTTTTCTCCTTCTGCTTGCGCTATTTTAACTCCTAATTTTTCTTCATTTGATCTTTGGTTTTCTTCTACTTCTAAATGAGATATTATAAATACTGTTTGTAATAGTTCTTTATTTTCTTTTATAAAATCATATAAATCTCCTTCAGCAAATAATGTAACTTTTGCATTTAATGAATGTCCTATTATTTTTTCTGCTCTTGCTTCTTCTAATTTTTTAGAAACGATTTCTTTTATTTTAACTATTTTTTCCCATTTTGTTCTAAGTTCTTCATTTTCATACTCAGGATTTACTTCTGGATATTTTGTAAGCATTACACTTTCCACTTTTTCGCTTTTTGATTTATTCATATATTTCCATATTTCTTCTGCTGTAAAGCTTGTAAGTGGTGCAATTATTCTTACTAATGTGTCTAGAATTATATACATTGCTGTTTGGGCTGCTCTTCTTTCTTTAGAATTTGCTTTTGCAGTATATAATCTGTCTTTTATTATATCTAAATAAAAACTACTCATATCTGTTACACAAAATACATTTATTGCTTGATATGCTTCATGGAAATCATATCTATCGTAACTTTCTGTGCATTTTTTTACTAAATCATTTAATTTTAATAAAGCATATTTATCAATTTCTTGTAATTCGCTGTATTGAACCATATCTTTATCTGGGTCAAAGTCTGATGTATTTCCTAAAATATATCTTGCAGTATTTCTCATTTTTCTATAAACTTCTGTTATTTGCTTTAATATATCCTTAGACAAACTTACATCTGATTGATAATCTGAAGAAAGTACCCATAATCTTAAAATATCTGCTCCATATTCTTTAATTACTTCTTGTGGAGGTATTACATTTCCTATACTTTTAGACATTTTTTTACCTTGACCATCAACTGTCCATCCATGTGTTAAAACTTGTTTATATGGTGCTATTCCATTTGTTGCAACAGATGTTAATAATGAAGATTGGAACCAGCCTCTATATTGGTCTGCACCTTCTAAATATAAATCTGCTGGATATGGTAAACCTCTTTCTACTAAAACACTTTGATGTGTTGAACCAGAATCAAACCATACATCCATTATATCTTTTTCTTTTACAAACTCTGTACATCCACATTCTTTGCATTTCGCACCTTCTGGCATTAACTCTTTTGCAGTTAAATCCCACCAAGCGTTTGAACCTTTTTCTTTAAAAATTGTTTTTAATTTTTCTATAGATTCCTTTGTTACATATTCTTTTCCACAATCTTTACAATAATATATTGGAAGTGGAACTCCCCATGTACGTTGTCTAGATATACACCAGTCTGCTCTTTCTTTTATCATATTAGAAATTCTATCTGCACCCCAACCAGGAATCCATTCTACACTTTCTGCAGCTTTTATAGCTTCATCTTTGAATTTTTCAACTGAACAGAACCATTGCTCTGTTGCTCTAAATATTATTGGATTCTTACATCTCCAACAATGTGGGTATGAGTGATTTATTTTTTGTTTTTTTAGTAGGAATTTATTTTCTTCTAGCCATTCTATTATCTTGTCATTAGATTCATCATATTTAAGTCCTGCAAATATTCCTGCACCTTCTGTTTGGTATCCTTTTCCATCAACAGTTACTACTATTTCTAATCCATTTTTTAATCCACATAAATAGTCTTCTTTACCATAGCCAGGAGCTGTATGTACTGCACCAGTACCTGTTCCAAGTTCTACAACTATTGTATCATCACTTCCTAATACTACCCTAGAAGTTCTATCCAAAAATGGATGTTTACAAAGAACACCTTCTAAATCTACTCCATTTAAAGTTTTTATTGTTTCATATTCTTCAATTCCAGCTTCTTTCATTACATTATCTACTAAAGCTGTTGCCATAACTAAATTTCCTTGATTTGTTTTTACAATTGAATATTCAAACTCTCCACCTATTGTTATACCAACGTTTCCTGGAAGAGTCCATGGAGTTGTAGTCCATATAACAAAGTATGTGTTTTCTTTATCAAATAATCCTTTACTATCTTCTACTGGAAATTTAACAAATATTGATGTTGTGTCTACATCGTTATATTCTATTTCAGCTTCTGCCAATGCTGTTTCACAGTCAGTACACCAGTAAACTGGTTTTAATCCTTTATACAAATATCCTTTTTCATACATATCGTAAAATACACCTAATTGTCTTGCTTCACATTTCGGATCATATGTTATATATGGATCTTTCCAATCTCCTAATACTCCAACTCTTTTAAATCCTTCTATTTGTTTATCTTTATAATTTCTTGTAAATTCTAAACAAGTATCTCTAAATTGAGATACAGGAATTTTATCTCTATCTAATCCCAATTTTTCTATTGCTTTTTTCTCTGTTGGCATTCCATGCGTATCAAAGCCTGGAACATAAGGAGTATAATATCCTTTTAAATTCTTATATCTTATTATTGTATCTTTTAATATTTTATTTAAGGCATGCCCTATATGAATTTCTCCATTTGCATATGGAGGTCCATCATGTAGCACAAAGCTTTCATGTCCTTCATTTTTCTTTAACATTTTTTCGTACAAATCATTATCAAAAATTTCTTTTTCTATTTCTGGCTCTCTCTCTGGAAGATTCGCCCTCATAGGAAAATCTGTTTTTGGTAGATTTAGTGTTTTTCCATAATCTTTTTTTTCTTCACATTTGTCACACATATTAAATTCTCCTTTCTTATGATGGTATTTTTCAATTTGAGGAGCACTTTTAGCTTTGCTCCTCTTGCAAAAAAATCTCGTCCAACATAGGACGAGATTCTTCTCATGGTACCACCTAATTTATATAAATTTTAAATATAAACAAATCTATATATCTTATTTGTCTTTAACGCAGACTTACGACTTAAATTACTTTTTTTCATCCAAGCAACTCCAAGGTGATAACAAATAAATTATTATCTTACTAGAATTTCAGCATTCATCTAGCTCTCTGTTAGTTTTACTTTATTTGTCTTGTCCTTTTCTTTGTTTTTAAATTATGCATAAAATATTATCACATTTTTTTTCTTAAATCAAGCATTTCCGTAAGATTTTAATTGTTTTCTTCCTCTTTTTCAGTTATTTTTTCAATGCTAACTACTCTTCCTTCGTTTGTTCTCATTAATGTAACGCCTTGTGTAGATCTTCCAAGTATACTTATTTCTGACACATTGATTCTTATTATTGTTCCTGTATCTGTTATAAGCATTACATCATCTGGTTCTTCTACAATTCTAATACCTACAATTGAGCCTGTTTTAGGTGTAACTTTATATGTTATAACACCTTTTCCACCTCTTGTTTGTACTCTATATTCTTCAAGTTCTGTTCTTTTTCCAAATCCATTTTCTGTAATTGCAAGTAATGTTGCGTTAGCTCCTGCTATAATAGATTCCATTCCTATTACTTCATCATCTTTACCTAATCTAATTCCTATAACTCCTTGAGATACTCTTCCCATTGGTCTAACATCTTTTTCATCAAAGGTAATTGACATTCCTTCTTTTGTAACTAAAACTATATTGTCTTCTCCATCTGTCAATCTTACATCTATTAATTCATCTTCACCTTTTAGTGTTATAGAAAGAAGGCCTGTTTTTCTTGCAGAATTATATTCACTAAGTGCAGTCTTTTTAATAATTCCATCTCTCGTTGCAAATAATAAGTATTTTCCTTCTGCAAAATTTTGAATTGGAATAATTGCAGAAACTTTTTCTCCTGCATCTAAACTTAATAAATTTACTATTGCTGTACCTCTTGCTGTTCTTCCTGCTTCTGGAATTTCATATCCTCTTAATTTATACAATTTTCCTTTATTACTAAAGAATAAAATTGTATCATGTGTTGAAGCTGTAAATATTTGCTTAACAAAGTCTTCTTCTCTTGTTGCAATACCAGTAATTCCTTTTCCACCTCTTTTTTGGCTTTTATATGTATCTATTGGCATTCTTTTTATATATCCAAAATGTGTTAAAGCAATTACAGATTGTTCTTCTTTAATTAAATCTTCAACATCTATATCTCCTTCAGCTGCAACTATTTTTGTTAATCTTTCATCTCCAAATTTATCTCTTATTTCTATTAATTCATCTTTAATTATTCCATATACTAAAGTTTCACTAGATAAAACTTCTTTCAAGTATGCAATTAATTTCATTAATTCATTATATTCTTCTTCAATTTTTTCTCTTTGCAATCCAGATAGTGTTTTTAATCTCATATCTAGTATTGCTTGAGCTTGTATTTCAGAAAGACCAAATCTTTCCATTAATCTTTCTTTAGCGTCATCATATGCAGCTCTAATAATTGCAATTACTTCATCTATATTATCTAATGCAATTTTTAATCCTTCTAATATATGAGCTCTTGCTTCTGCTTTATCTAAATCGAATTTTGTTCTTCTTAATACTACATTTTTTCTATGTTCTATATAATGGTCTAAACATTCTCTTAATGTTAGTATTTGTGGTTGTCCATCTACTAAAGCAAGCATTATAATTCCGAATGTATCTTGCATTTGTGTATTTTTATATAATTGATTTAAAACAACTTGTGGATTTGCATCTCTTTTTAATTCAATAACAATTCTAACTTTATCTTGTCTATCTGATTCATCTCTTATTGCAGAAATTCCTTCTAATCTTTTTTCTTTAACTAAATCTGCAATATGTTCTATTAATTTTGCTTTATTTACTTGATAAGGAAGTGAAGAAACTATTATTCTTTGCTTATTTCCACTCATTTCTTCTATTTCTGCCTCTGCTCTTAATGTTATTTTTCCTCTACCTGTCGTATATGCTTGTTTTATTCCTTCTCTACCTAGTATTGTTGCTCCTGTTGGAAAATCTGGTCCTTTTATAACGCTCATTAAATCTTCATTTGTTACTTCATCTTCATCTATAATTTTAATGATTCCATTTATTACTTCTGTTAAATTATGTGGTGGAATATTTGTTGCCATACCAACCGCAATTCCAGATGAACCATTTACAAGTAATGCTGGTATTTTAGCTGGTAATACTGTTGGTTCTTGCAATCTATCATCAAAGTTTGGCATAAAATCAACTGTATTTTTTTCTATATCTGTAAGCATATTTACTGCAATTTTAGACATTCTAGCTTCTGTATAACGGTAGGCTGCTGGTGGATCACCATCTATAGATCCAAAGTTTCCATGTCCATCTACCATCATATATCTTAAAGAAAAGTCTTGAGCCATTCTAACTAAAGCATCATAAACAGAAGCATCTCCATGTGGATGGTATCTACCTAAAACATCTCCAACTGTTGTTGCACATTTTCTATATGGTTTATCTGGTGTAAAACCATCTTCGTGCATTGTGTATAAAATTCTTCTATGTACTGGTTTCATACCATCTCTAACATCTGGTAAAGCACGTGCTACGATAACACTCATTGCATAGTCTATATATGCTGTTTTCATTTCGTTTTCAATATCTCTGCGTATTATATTTTCCTCTGCCTTGTCCATTATTTTAACCTCTTTTCATCTATTATTTCATCTTTTCATATTATATATTAACATTTTTGAATATGCAAGAAAAAAGCGCAAAAAAACTTACGGAAATGCACAGTTTCAACAAAAAGAAGCTACTTAAGCAGCTTCTTTTAACATTTAACTAATAAATTTAAAATATGTGATACTATAATATATTTGTTAATATTGTAATAATTATTTTACTGTTATTCCATTTTTCCAAATTTCTTCACTTGATATATCAATATTTTCATTCCAAATTATTCCATAACCACCTATATCAACTTTAGCTTTAATAAATAACTCTTTATTTTCTAACTTTTTAAAATTTTCATTATTTTTTATTAAGTTTTTCATATCATATCTTTTAATTTCTCCACTTGAGAATACAGCTTCCAAAATCATATTTTCTAATGGCTTAATTAATTTTATTGTATGAAAATCCATAATATTGCCCCCTCATATAATTAATTTAATGGCTCTATTCTTTTAAATTGTTGAGTTCTCCATATTTCTTTAATTTCGTTTTTATGAATAAGGATCCATTCTTTAACTAATTTCAATGCTCTTTTAGTTATTTTTCCTTCAATTACTTCTAATGTTTGTATATCTATTACAGCAATATCTTTATTATAAATTGCATGAATATGTGGTGGATTATGCTCACTTGCTAAAAAATACATTTTTATTGTTATTCCATAAAACCTTGAAATTTCTGGCATATTCTTCCTTCTTTTTAATTATATTATTTTTTTCTTTTTTTAGCAACGATTTTTACTTAATAATTGCTATATAAGTTTATTTGCAAGTTCTAGTTCTTCATTAGAAAGATTGAAATTTCTTCCATTATTTTTGATTAAATTATGGAGATTTTCTACTACTCTTGCTTTATTTATAGTATTTTCTAATGGCACAATATTTTTTAATTCTTTTTCTATCTTAGTATATTGCCTTTGCATATTTGTAAAATCTTGTTTATTGTAATATTCATTCCATTTATTTATATAATTATCTATTTTTTCAATTGATTCAATTTGCGATGTCATATTGTTTTCTATGTTATTATCTATTGTATTTAGAATTTTATTTTTTCCTTTTTTTATTATTTTTGCAGTATTTTTATTTATTAAATTTTTATCTTTTGCTTTATTTATTCCCCAATCTAAAACATCTGAAATTGAATCTATTAATCCACCTTTTTTTATAGCTTCTCTTATTTGTGACATATTTTCAAAATTCCCTGTAAAAATTCCTAAAAAACTTTTTCCCATATCTACTGCATTATCTATTGCAGTCTTTACTCCTGCTTTAAAACCATCTGTAATAATACTATCTTTTATTTCTATAATCTCGTCTTCAATTATATCTGGAAGAATAACTCTTAACCCTAAATCTACACCTCCATTTATAATTTGTCCTAAATTAGTTTCTAAAAAACTTTTTTGTTTTTCATATGTAACTTGGTTATTGCTATTTTCTAAATTAATATTTTTATTTATTTCTAATTCATTGTTATTCATATAAACCTCCTTGCAAATTCTAATTTGTTTACAAATCTCACCTCTAACCTCACACCTCTCACATCAATAAAATAAATTACAATTTTTTATTATTTTTAAATAATCATTTTTTATTTTTTTATTTATAAATTTAAAATTTCTATTTATTATTAAATTATAATTAATATTTATTTTTATTTTTCCTAAAATTTTAAAATCTGAAAAAATTGTTTTTAATATTTTATCGTCTATTGAATTAATATTTATTTTATTAAAAATAATATTTATTTTTTCTTTTTTTATTTTCCATTTATTTATATAAATATCTAATAAATTTCTTGATTTTTTTAATTCTATTATATTGGGCTCAACTAAAAAAAATATATCATCAGATTTATTTAATATTTCCTTTGTATATTCAAAAAAGCATTCTGAAGAATTATCTATAATTATCAAATCATACTTACTCCTTAATTCCAACAACACGTTGGAAAATTCTTCCTTTATCATTTTATATTTTTCATCTACTAATATTTTTGTAGCACACAACATCTCTATGTTTTTATCCACTTTAACTATTAATTTTTTAATATCATTATTAAATTTTATATTATTATTTTTTGTACGTTCCTTTTTTATTCCAAAAATAGAGTTTATACTACTATTTAAAATATCAAAGTCTATTATCAATATTTTTTTATTATTAAATAATTTTGCAAAAATTGTACAAAAAGAACTTTTTCCTACTCCACCTGTTCCAATTACACTTATTATTTTTTTATTTGTTTTTTGTTTTCTTTCTTTTTTATTTTTGTTTTTGTTTATTTTTTTAATAATATTATTTAATTTATTTTTAATTATTTTAATATTTGTATTTTTTTTATTTTTTTCTAATATTATTTTTTTTAATTTTTTTATTTCTTCATTTATTTCTATTTCTTTTTTTATTTTATTTTTTTCATTTATTTTTTCTATTAATTCTTCTATTGATATTTCATTATTTAAATAAACATCAAAAATTCCTTTTGCTATTAAATAATTTTTTAAATCCTCTTTTTCTTCTTTTAATATTACTATTAATTCTATATTTTTATTTATAGCTTTTATTTTTTCTATCAATTCTTTAAAAGAGCTTTCTCCGGGCAAGTTTTCACTTATTATTGCAATTTCTATTTCTCCATTTTTTTCCAACATTTCTATTATTCCTTCTTTATATTGAATGTCAGTTCCTATAATATTAAAATTTGTTTTTTCTTTTATTTTCTTACTTAGTTTTGGATTGTTTAGTGCAGTTATAATATTCATTTTATTTTTTCTCCTTTTTTATAAATTATTTAATTTATATATTTTTATTATTTATTTTAATTAATAATTTCTTTTTCAAAATTATCTACATCTATTTTTGTTAATATGTGTTCTTCTCCAACAAACATTAAGCATTCTCCTCTTTTTAATGATTTAATTTCTATTTTTTCTTTTTCAGATAAATTTGTATATTTACTCAATATTAAAATATTTTCTTCTTCTAATGAAAAAAATATTTTGTTACTAGAATTATTTAATATGCTTTTTCCATATATTCCTTCTTCTAAACTAAATAAATCTGATATATCTTGAGTTATTGCAATACTACTTCCTCCATATTTTCTAATAGTTTTAAAAATTTTATATATAAAGCTTGCTACATCTTTATTAGAAGTAACTCCTATTAATCTCCATACCTCATCTAAATAAATAGCTTTTTTTATTTCTCTATTGTTTTTTATTTTGTCCCAAAACAAATCAATAAATAAATACATACCATATTTTAAATTTTCTTCTCCTAAATCATATACATCTGCAATTATTAATTTATTATTTAATTCTACATTTGTATATTTATTAAAAAAATTTAAAGAGCCTTTTACAAATGGTATTAATTTTATTTGCATTTTTTTAGTATTTTTATCTTCTCCTAAAATATTATATAAATCTTCTAAAATAGGCATATCTTTACTTTCTTTAAAAATTGGTTCTATACTAACTTTATTTTTTTCTTCTTTATATAAACTTTTGTCATCAAATGTTATATTTTTATTCTCATAACATTTAATTAATTTTTCTTCTAAAATGGCTTTTTCTTCTTCATTTAATTCTCCAAAAATTAAATTAAAAAATCCTATTAATCTTGAAATTTTTGTAGCAAGATATCCTTTTTCATCTTCTATTGATTCTTTTCTTATATCTAATATATTTACATACGTATTTGAGGTTGGTCCTATTTTTAATATTGTCCCATTTAAATTTTTTGCTAATTTTTCATATTCTCTTTCTGGATCTATTACATATTGTTCTATTCCAAAAAATCTGTATCTTAATATCATTAATTTCGTATAAAAAGATTTTCCGTGATCCGCTTGTTCCAAAAATGCACATGTTTGCATTTTTATATTTTTCTTGATTATATCTATCTATAAATACTAAAGAATTATTATAAATATTGGTTCCACAAAAAATTCCTTCTTCATCAAAAATTGTAGATGAAATAAATGGATATGTTGAAACCAATCCTGAAGTTAATATGTTTCTTCTACTTGCATATTTAATGTCATTGTTATTTTCCATTATAGGTAGGCACGATAAAAATACTTGCTCTTGCCTAAAATTTGCTCTTTTTGTTTTTAATCCGCAAACTCTCTAAAATTCCTTCTATTTTATTTAATAAATACTCTTGTTCATGAATATTGTCTGAGAATAAATCAATATAAATATATAAATAATACAAATCTTCATTATTCACTTGAATTTCTTTTCTAATATATTTCGCATCATTATATGTAAAAGCAGCAATATCTATATCTTGATTATTTTTATTTCCTTCTTTTAAATCCACGCCAACATTTGCTATATGATATGTCAAATTTCTTATAATTTTATATGGATCTTGCTTTTCATAAAAAATAGATATATTCATATTAAAATTAGAATCTAAAAGTCTTTTTAAAATTAGGTCATTATATTCTCTATAATAATTAACAATAATTATTCCCGAATAATAAATATTATCTATTTCTAAAAATTTTGGATTTTTTAAATTAATATATGAAGGTGCTATTTTATCTTTATTTGAAAGTATTCCTTCTATTTTTTTATTATTTATTTTATTTAAAATTTTTATTTTTCTACCTCCTTATTTTTTTAATTTATTTAATAAATTTTAATTTGTTATGCTTTTTATTTACTCTATGTTAAACGGGTTATAAACTTAAATTTCTAATAAATCTTTTCTACTATTAAGAAAAGAATACAATATTTTTTCTGTCATTTCTTTTTCAGATATATCTATTACCACATTTCCACATCTAGACAGACATTCTTTAATATTAAAATATTTATCATTTAATTTATCAAAAATTATTTTTTCTAAATTATCATTTATTTTTTGTTTTTTATTTTCTGGGAATTCTTTTATAAGAATATAAAAATTTTTAGAAGAAGATTTTTTATTTTTATTTGTTTTTTTAATAAAATTTATATATTTATTGGATAATATTTTTATACTTTCTTTTTCTTCTTTTATTTGATTTTTTATTTTTGAGATATGTTTAGATAAATCTTCTTTATTACTTTGAATTAAAATTTGAATATTAAAATTACACGTTTTTAAAAAAATTTTATAAGAATTTAATATTGCTTCTTTTTCTAAATTTGATTTTAGATTAAAATTTATAGGTATAATTTTTATTATTTTAACATAAGAATTATTTTTTAATTTTATTATACCGTTTTCAAAAATCTTCTCAAAAGGCAACCATTCTTGAACTGAATTTATTTTTATAATTTCATCTCCTTTCCTATTCTTTTATTATACTTTCGCTTTCATAATATAATTTTTCTGGAGCCACATCTTCACCATCTTTCCACTCAACAGTATCCCCTCTAGGCCTAACATTTTTAAAATATTTTATATTTTTCAATTTATTAAAATATTTAAATTTTTCTATGCTTTCTTTCATATCATATACTTTTTCTTCTCCATTAGAAAATTTTAAATATATTTTATACTGTTCCACAGCTTTAACTTCTATTATATCTGGTGTTAGTTCCATTTTTTCCTCCTACAAAGGCTTTATTTTAAATATTCTTCCTTCTTCTTCCATCACTTTCCACAATGTCATCAAATCTTCTTTATGAATAATTATCCATGCTTCTACTAATTTTGTTTGCTTTACCGGTAATTCGCCATTTAATAGATTTGCTTCAAAGTCATAAGTAGCTTTATTTTCATTATATCTTACATGTATATGCGGTAAATTATGCTGATTATTGTCATTAAAATACATAGATATAATAATTCCATAAAATTGTGAAATTATTGGCATTTTTCACCTCCCATTATAACATTTATTATATTTTGTTTCAATATTTTGGAAATAATAATTGTAAGACTTACAATTACTTACGAATAAAGAACTTATTCTTTTTTATATATTACATTTTTTTCCAATAAAAGTCAACATTTTTTCGTTTTCAAAATTCGACAAATTTTAATTTTTAATTATTATAATTTTCATAAAATTTTCCATGATTATTTTTTTTATTTTAGAACATAATAATATCATAAGGTTTATATTAGTTGAAATAAGAGCAAATTAGGATTTTTATTTTTAGAGTTTTAATTTGTTCGAGCAAAGATGTTTTATGGTTCTTTTTTTGGATTATAAAATGTCGGAGTCGTAGATTATAATATTTGTATGAAGGCTATATTTTGTTTCTATTATATGTGGTTGTATTATAGGTATTATAATTGGTTTAAGATTATATTAATATCTATATCTAATATTTATAAGATTTCTTATGTCTTTAAAGATATTAGAAAGGGGTTGTTTTTAGTCCCACGTGGATGAATTCAGTTTCTTTTGGTGTTTTTATAGTCGAGCGAATGATTAGAATATGTGGTTTATTGCTTGTTTATATAGCAATATATATCAGGTGAAAAAATTATGTATTTTAGTTTTAGTTGAAGATTAATATGAGCTTTATGCAAAATAGCTCGTATATTTTTACGAGCTATTTTTTACATATACAACTATTTTAGGCTTCCTTATATATCCAAATTTTTTACATCTCTTGCATTTTCTATTATAAAGTCTCTTCTTGGACTTACTTCATCTCCCATTAAAAGTGTTATTGTTTCATCTGCTTTCATTGCATCATCCATTGTTACTTGAACTAAAATTCTATTTTCTGGATTCATTGTTGTTTCCCAAAGTTGTTCTGGGTTCATTTCTCCTAAACCTTTATATCTTTGTAGACCCAATTGATCTCTTGCTATTCCTTTTTCTTCTAGTTCTTTATATCTTTCTGCCAAGTCATTATCTGTATAGCAATATATATCTTGCATACCTTTTTTAGATAATTTATATAGTGGTGGTTGTGCTAAAAATACATTTCCATTTTCAACAAGAGGTCTCATATATCTAAAGAAGAATGTTAATAATAAAGTCCTTATGTGTGCACCATCTACATCGGCATCTGCCATTATTATTACTTTTCCATATCTTATTTTAGTAATATCAAAATCAGCTCCGATTCCAGCACCAACTGCTAAAATTACCGGCTGTAATTTATCATTATTATATATTTTATCTGCTCTTGCTTTTTCAACATTTAGCATTTTTCCCCAAAGAGGAAGTATTGCTTGAAATCTTCTGTCTCTTCCTTGTTTTGCACTACCTCCAGCAGAATCTCCCTCAACTATGTATACTTCACATTCTTCTGGTTTATTACTACTACAATCTGCTAATTTTCCAGGAAGAGTTGTACTTTCCAAAACATTTTTTCTTCTTACTAACTCTCTTGCTTTTCTTGCAGCTTCTCTTGCTCTAGAAGCACTAATACATTTTTCTAAAACTGATTTTGCAACAGCTGGATTTTCTTCTAGGAATGCTGATAATTCTTCATTCATTACACTTTGTACTGCACCTGTCACTTCGCTATTTCCTAATTTTGTTTTTGTTTGTCCTTCAAATTGAGGCTCTTTTACTTTTACAGAAACTACTGCTGTGATTCCCTCTCTTATATCTTCCCCTTGGAGATTTGAGTCTTTTTCTTTTAAAATGTTATGGCTTCTTGCATAATCATTGAAAACTTTTGTTAGAGATCTTTTAAATCCTTCTAAATGTGTACCACCTTCTATAGTGTTAATATTATTAACAAAAGAATATATATTTTCTGAATATGCTGTTGTATATTGTATAGCAATTTCAATTGGAACATCTCCATTTTTTTCTATATATATTGGTTTTGCATTTAATTTTTCTCTATTCTTATTTAAAAATTCAACAAATGAAATTAGTCCACCTTCATAACAAAAATCTGATTTCTTAGGTGTTTCTTCTCTTTCATCTGTTAATGTTATTCTTAAACCTTTTGTCAAAAAAGCCATTTCTCTTAATCTATTTTCTAATATTTCATATTCATATTCTAATGTTTCAAATATTGTATCATCTGCTAAAAATCTAACAGTTGTTCCTGTTTTATCAGAATCTCCTATTCTTTGTAAAGGCTTTACTGTTTTTCCTCTTTCAAAAGACATTTGGTAAATTCCACCATCTCTTTGAATTGTAACTTCTGTCCACGTAGATAATGCGTTTACAACAGATGATCCAACAC
>CAKPJM010000026.1 GCA_934162625.1 uncultured Clostridia bacterium | reverse complement strand
ACCATGAAGTCCTCCAGAAACTTTATATCCACTATCTCCTCCAAATTTTCCACCAGCGTGTAGAACTGTATAAACAGTTTCAGCAGCAGATATTTTTGTTTTTGGATGTATATCTACTGGTATTCCTCTACCATCATCCTCTACTTTTATTACATTTCCTGGTTCTATTGTTACATGAATATTTTTACAATATCCTGCCAAAGCTTCATCAACACTGTTATCTACAATTTCGTATACAAGATGATGTAAACCTCTTGCTGAAACACTACCAATATACATACCAGGTCTTTTTCTAACTGCTTCTAATCCTTCTAATACTTGAATTTGGTCTGCTTTGTACTCATGTTCAAATTTTTCCATTTTTTACGCTCCTATCTTTTTGGGGTTGAACAGGTTTGTTCTACCACATTTTTTAAATACATTCTATTTTTGCATTAGTTACTTTAAATAGTTTATATTTTGAATTGTTTATTTTAAAACTGTCTGTACATGTTATAATTACTTGATTTTCTTTTATATTTTCAAATAATCCTTGTATCCTTTTTTTATCTAATTCTGACATAAAATCATCTAACAAAATAATTGGTCTTTCTTCTATTTCTTCGTATATAACTTCTGCTTCTGCAAGTTTTAAAGAAATTATTGTAGTCCTTTTTTGTCCTTGTGAACCATATATTGATACGTCATTATCATTTATAAAAATCTTAAAATCATCTCTATGTATTCCAATACTTGTATACCCTTTTTGTATATCACTTTTCTGATTATTTTTCAAATTTTCTAAATAATTTTTTCCGTATATTAGAAAAATATTCTATTTTTACTTTTTCTTTATTTTCTGTTGTTTTTAAGTGTATATTATATATTTTGTCATTTATTTTTTCTATAAATTCTTTTCTATATTGATATATTTTTTTCCCTATTTTTACTATTTGTTCATCCCATATATATAAATTTTCTATTGGTTTCCCCTCATATTTTATCTGTTTTAAATATATATTTCTTTGATCTAGAATTTTATTATATTCATTTAAAAGATTTATATATATTGGCCTTAACTGACTAATCATTATATTTAAAAATCTTCTTCTTCTTGCTGGTTCATTATTAATTATTTCTATATCTTCTGGGGTAAAAAGTACAATATAATTCTTTCCTATAATTTCACTTGTTCTCTTTGCAAATATATCATTTATATAAAATTTCTTTTTTTCTTTTATTTCACATTTTATATTCACTTCTCTATCTTCTTTTTTGCTTATCATTTCCACTTTAGTAAAATCTTTTTCTTTATTTACTAATTCTTTTTCTTTGTTTGTTCTAAAAGATTTTCCCAAACTGCAAACGAAAATAGATTCTAATATATTTGTTTTACCTTGTGCATTATCACCATATATTATATTTACATTTTTGTCAAATTCTATTTCTGCTTTTTCATAATTCCTAAAATTTTCTAATTTAATTTTTTGAATGTACATTTTTCAATCCTCTTAAAGCAAAATTTAATTTAGTCTTCTTTCATTCTAATTGGTAATATCATATATGTATAATTTCTTGCTGTTTCATCAACTGGTTTTATAACACATGGAGAAATATTAGTTCCAAAAGAAATATATATTTCTTCATCATCTATTGCTTTTAAAGCATCTAAGAAATATTTTGGGTTAACTCCTATTTCTAAATCTTTTCCTTCTGTTTCTGTAAACATTTCTTCTTTAGCATCACCTGTTTGATTTGTACAAGAAATTGTTACTTTTCCTACTTCTATTGATATTTTTACAGGATATTTCTTTTCTTTTTCTATGCTAGATGAAGAAATTAAACTTATTCTTTCAAAACAATTTTGTAATATATTTTTATTTACTCTTATTCTAGTTTCCCAATTGTTTGGAATAACACTTGCATAATTTAAAAATTCACCATCTAATAATCTTGTTACTACTTTACAATTTTCCATTTCAAAAATTGCTTGATTTTTAGAAACTCCTATTTTTATACTATCAAAAGAATCTAAAATTATTTTATTTACTTCATTTAAAGTTTTTCCCGGAATTACAGCTTTAAAATCACTACTTGCACTACTTAAACTATTGCTAACCCATCCCATTCTAAAACCATCTATAGCTACTACATTTAAGCTGTTATTAATTACTTCAAATAAACATCCTGTAAAAATAGGTCTATTTTCTTCTATACTTACTGCGAATATTGTCTTTCTTATCATATTTTTTAAAATTGTTTGATCTGTCTCTATAGAATTCTCTATGACTATTTTAGGAAGTTCTGGAAATTCATCAGCATTCATTGTTGCTAATTTATATAAAGATCCTTCACATTCTATAACAAGTAAATTATTTTCATTAATTTCTATATTTATATCTGTATCTGGTAATTTTCTAATAATTTCACTAAACATTATACTATTTACAACTGTATTACCTTCTTCCATTACATTGCATTCCATAGTATACTCTATACCTAATTCTAAATCATATGAAGTTAATTTTAATTGATTATTATTTGTTTGTATAAGTATTCCTTCTAATATAGGCATTGTTGTTCTTGTAGGTACAGCTCTTATAACAGAATTTATTCCTTTTAATAATTTTTCTTTTTCACAAACTATTTTCATATATATTACTCCTTTATATAAAAACTTTTTTATTTTTAAAATATAAAATCTTTTCTTCCGTAAGCGATTTTTCTTTTTATTATATATAAAATAATAATTATTAGCAATAGTATTAGTATGTCTTGTGGATTATGTGCAAAACTCAATTTTATTGCTAAATCCGTAGAAAAATTCTTGTGTATATAGTTGTTGATAATAAAAAAAGTTATTAACATTGTTAAAAATAAAATGAAAAATATAAATAATTAACAGTTTTTTTTTAGTTATCCATAGATGGCTGAGGATAACCTTTCCTTTCCTTCCGTAAGAAAAGAAAGGAGTTTTTTTATAAAAATAATGTTTTGCAAACATAGTTTTTATAAAATGTCTTTTTTTATTAAAATACTAGTTTTCTTTTGATAAAATAATTTTTTTAACACTATCCACAATTAATTTTGTATTTGATTCTGGATTTTGTTTTATTTCTTGTTCAATTTTTTTATAACCATGCATTACAGTTGTATGATCTCTTTTTCCAAAAGCTTCGCCTATTTTAGGGAAAGATTCATTAGTTAAAATTCTGCAAAGATACATTCCTATTTGTCTAGGAAAAGCTATATCATTTGATCTTTGAGAACTTTTTAAATCTTTAATTGTTATATTAAAATATTTACAAATCATTTCTTGAATATATTCTATTGAAATTACAGAAGCTTTTTGACGTATAATGTCATTTATAGCTTTTTCAGCCATTTCCATTGTAATAGGTGTATGTGTTAAAGAAGATTGTGCAACTAATTTGTTGAAAACTCCTTCTAATTCTCTTATATTAGAATCTATTTTTGCTGCAATATCAGAAA
This sequence comes from uncultured Clostridia bacterium, assembly GCA_934162625.1. Lineage (GTDB taxonomy): Bacteria > Bacillota > Clostridia > TANB77 > CAG-508 > CAG-452. The sequence continues at coordinate 15,628 of CAKPJM010000026.1, read as the reverse complement.
GAATTTCATCATCTATGATTAAATGTTTTTCATCTTTTTTCTTTCTTAAAATAGCAAGACGTGTTTCGTAATCAGCCATAGAAACATCCGCAATTAATCCCCATTCAAACCTAGATTTTAAACGATCTTCTAATAAAGGAATATCTCTAGGTGGTCTATCACTAGAAAGAACAATTTGTTTTCCACTTTCATGAAGAGTGTTAAAAGTATGAAAAAATTCTTCTTGAAGACGTTCTTTACCTGCTATAAATTGAATGTCATCTATTAATAAAACATCTATATTTCTATATTTTTGTCTAAATTTTTCGGTACTTGCACTTTTTAATGCGTCTATGAATTCATTTGTGAATCTTTCTGAGGTTACATATAGTACTTTTAAATTTTTGTTATTAAATAATACTTCATTTCCTATAGCGTGCATAAGGTGAGTTTTTCCAAGCCCTACTCCTCCATATAAAAATAATGGATTATAAGCTGTAGCAGGTGCTTCCGCAACAGCTAAAGAAGCTGCATGTGCAAATCTATTATTATCTCCTACTACAAAAGTACTAAAACAATATTTGGGATTTAAATTAGTATAAGAATATGAATTATTATTAGAAAAAGATTGAACTTCTGGAAGGTCTTTTTCTACAGGAATTTCATTTTCACAAATTATAGAAACTGTACAATTTCTTTGCAAAATAACAGAAAAAGTATTCATTATTAAATCATGAAATTTAGTGTCAGCCATATCTCTCTTAAAGGAATCTTCTGAAACTAAAACAACATTGTTATCTGTAATACTTGCAATTTTTAAAGGTTCAATCCATGTTTTATGTGATATTTGAGACATTTCATCTTTTAAAAGTTCTTTTGCTTGGTCTAATATTTGCTGTATATCTGAATTCATTTTTATAAAAAACCTCCTAGTTATCCACAGAATAATCCACAGATGTTGATAAAACAGGCTTAAAACAAGCAAATTCTAGAAAATAATTATTAACAGTTAAAATTTAAAAAACTCGCAAAGCCTTATTTCCCTATTATTTCAATAATAATATCAAAAAAAAAATGAATTATCAACAATAATTTAAAAAATAATATAAATTATTAAAAAAACTTGACATTTTGTATTACATTAGTATATAATTTTGATACTTATGAATTTAAATTAGGAGGTTTTTTACATGAAAAGAACATATCAACCAAAAAAAAGACAAGAAAAAAAAGAACACGGATTTATGAAAAGAATGAAAACAAGAGCAGGTAGAAATGTTTTAAAAGCAAGAAGAGCTAAAGGAAGAAAAAAAATATCAGCATAAAAATATTGTAAAATGAGTGATAAAATTGAAAAAAACAAAAATGCTAAAAAAAAATTATGAATTTAAAAAAGTTTTAACTAAAGGAAAATGTCTACGGAGGAAAGCAACTAGAAATATTTTTTATTAGAGAAAATATTTCTATAAATAAGTTAGGAATTGCAATAGGAAAAAAAGTAGGAAATAGTGTATGTAGAAATAAAATTAAAAGATTAATTAGAGAAAATTATCGCTTATTAGAAAAAAATATTGATATAGGAAACTGCTTTGTAATTCTTTGGAATAAAAGAGTTAATGGTAATGAAGCAGATTTTTATATTATAAAGGAAGATATGATAAAAATATTTAAAAAAATCAACATATTAAAAGAAAAAGAGGGTATATGAAAAGATTTTTAATATTTTTAATAGAAAGCTATCAAAAACATATTTCTTTTTTCTTAGAAAATAAAGGAATAAAATGTAAATTTTATCCTACTTGTTCAGAATATATGAAACAAGCTATTTTGAAATATGGAATTATAAAGGGCAGTTTTTTAGGAATAAAAAGAATTTTTAAATGTAATCCTTTTTCTAAAGGAGGATATGATCCTGTTAAATAATAAGGAGGATAAAAATGGCATCTGTTTCTAGTTTATTTGGTTATGTTTTAAATTTTATATACAATTTAGTACATAATTATGGTTTAGCAATAATTTTGTTTTCGATTTTATTAAAATTAATATTATTACCGTTATCTATTAAACAACAAAAAACAATGAAGAAGACGGCAAAGATTCAAGAAAAAGTAAAAGAAATTCAGGATAAATATAAAAATGATTCAAATAAAATGAATCAAGAGATGATGGAGTTATATAAAAAAGTAAATCCTTTTAGCGGATGTTTAACATCTATAATACAAATAATATTACTTTTTGCTATGTTTGGATTGGTAAGAAATCCATTAACATATATGAAAAAAATAGATAATACAACAATAGAAAACTATAAAAATGAAATCAGACAAGAATTAGGGGAAAATAGCATAAGCAATAATTATCCCGAAATAAGCGTAGTTAAATATGTTAATGATTATAAAGAAAAAACAGATAATGCATATATAAATATGGAATTTTTAGGTTTAGATTTAAGTAGCATACCTCAAGAAAATTATGGAGATTTTAGAGTATTTATAATTCCTGTTTTATATGTTTTAACAAGCATGTTGTCAATGAAAATTTCTACAAACACAATGAAAAAGAAAGATAGAGAAGAATTAATAGAAAAAGAAAGTAAAGAGGTAAAAAAAGAACAAGAAGAATTAGATATGACAGCACAAATGTCAAAGAATATGACTTGGTTTATGCCAATAATGGCTGTAAGTATCTCTTTAATTGCTCCTTTAGGGTTAGCTTTATATTGGTTAGTAAATAATATATTAATGATTGCCGAAAGATTAGTATTAAATAGATGCTTAAAAGGAGAAGAGGAGGAATAGGATATGAGTAAAACAATAATTTCTCAAGGAAAAACAACAAATGAAGCTATAGAAAAGGGATTAAAAGAATTAAATGTTTCAAAAAATATGGTAGAAATAAAAGTTTTGGAAGAAGAAAAAAGAAGTTTTTATAATATACTTGCTCCAAGAGTTGTTAAAGTTGAATTAACTGTAAAAGAAGATTCAAAAGAGGAACATGAACATAAAGAAAAAAAACAAAAAAGAACTAACGAAAATATTGAAGAAATAGAAGAAGGATTAGAAGAAATAAAAAAATTTTTATCTAAATTTTTAGGTGAAGAAAAAAAATGGACAGCAGAAATAAAAGAATATGATATATATGTAAATATAGGTGGAGAAAATGTACATTATTTAATCGGATATAGAGGCGAGAATATAAATTCTTTACAAACAATATTATCTTCTATTGCAAATAAAAAAACTACTACTAAAATAAGAGTTTATTTAGATATAGCAGGATATAGAGAAAAAAGAACAAAAACTTTAGAGGATTTAGCAGAAAAATTAGCAAGAACAGTAGAAAGAACAAAAAAGCCAGTAACTTTAGAACCTATGACTGCATATGAAAGAAAAATTATTCATACAAAATTGCAAAATAATAGCAAAGTAAAAACTTTTAGTAAAGGAGAAGAACCTTATAGAAAAGTAGTTATATCTTTAAAATAATAAATAATAAAAAGGCAGGGGGAGGATTTTCCCTGCTTTTTTATTTAAAGGAGAATAAAATGGAAGAGACAATTGCTGCAATATCAACAGCACCAGGAACTGCTGGAATAGGAATAATAAGAATGTCTGGAAAAGATGTTTTTAGTGTTTTAGAAAAAATATTTAGGCCAATTAAAGAAGAATCAATAGAAAACATTAATGGTTATACAATAAAATATGGAAAAATTTTCAATCCAGAAACAAATGAGATAGTTGATGAAGTGTTAGTTTCATATTTTAAAGAACCAAAAAGTTATACACAAGAAAATATGTGCGAAATTAATTCACATGGTGGAACAATTGTGGTTAGAAAAATATTAGAATTATGCTTAAAAAATGGAGCTCAAATGGCAGAGCCAGGCGAGTTTACTAAACGTGCATTTTTGAATGGAAGAATAGACTTAGCAAAGGCAGAAGCAGTAATAAACTTAATAAATGCAAAGTCTGAAAAAGAAACAAAAGCATCTATAAATCAGTTGGAAGGTAACTTATCTTTAGAAATTAAAAGAATAAAAAAGATAATAATTTCTTTACTTGCAGATATAGAAGCATCAATAGATTATCCAGAATATGATGAAGCAGAAGAAGTTTCTAATAATAAGGCTTTAACAAAATTGGATGAAATACAAAAAGAATTAGAAAAATTAAATAAAAGTTTTGAAACAGGAAAAATAATAAAAGACGGAATTAAAGTAGCTATAATAGGAAAACCAAACAGTGGAAAATCTTCGCTGTTAAATGCAATTTTAAAGGAAGATAGAGCGATTGTAACAGATATAGAAGGAACTACAAGAGATACAATAGAAGAATTTGTTACAATAGATGGAATACCTTTTAAATTTGTGGATACTGCAGGAATAAGAAAAGCAGATAACAAAGTAGAAGAAATAGGAATAGAAAAATCTAAAAAAGTTGCTAAAGAAAGTGATTTAATAATTGCAATGTTTGATAATTCTAAAAGGCTTACTAAAGAGGATGAAGAAATTTTAGAGTTCATAAAAGATAAAACTTCAATTATAATTTTAAACAAAATAGATTTGAAAGAAAGTGTTTTGGAAAAAGAGGAAAAAATAATAAAAAGTGGTAAAGATGTGATAAAAATTTCTTTGCTTTCAAATTGCGATTTAAGCGCTTTTTATAAAGAATTAAACATGTTATTCGAATTAAACAAAATAAACCCTGACAACGAAATTATAATCACAGAAATGAGACATAAGAAATTAATAGAAGATGCAATTGCACATACAGAAAATGCAAAGAAAACAATTTCGAATAATATACCAATAGATATTATTTCAATAAACATAAAAGAAATAATAGAAGATTTATCAAAAATTACAGGAGAAAATGTAACAGAAGATGTTATAAATGAAATCTTTTCTAAATTTTGTTTAGGAAAATGATTGAAAAATAAAAGAAGGGATAGAATATGAGTTATTACGCAGGAGATTATGAAGTAGCAGTAATAGGAGCAGGGCATGCAGGATGTGAAGCAGCACTTGCTTGTAGTAGAAAAGGTCATAAAACATTACTATTTTCAATAAGCTTAGAATGTGTTGCAAACATGCCATGCAATCCAAACATAGGAGGAACATCAAAAGGGCATTTAGTAAGAGAAATAGATGCTCTAGGTGGAGAAATGGGAAAAAACATAGATAAAACATTTATACAATCAAGAATGCTAAACACATCAAAAGGGCCAGCAGTCTATTCTTTAAGAGCTCAAGCAGATAGAAAAAAATATCAACAAGAAATGAAACATACATTGGAAAAACAAGATAATTTGTCAATAAAACAAGCGGAAATAGTAGATATTAAAGTAGAAGATGGAAAAGTTAAAGCAGTAGAAACAAATATTGGTGCTATATATGGAGTAAAAGCAGTAATAATAGCAACAGGAACCTATTTGAAAGGAAAAATATTTATAGGGGAAACAAATTTTGAAAGCGGGCCAGATGGAGTGTTCCCTGCAAATAAATTATCTAAATGCTTAAAAAATCTTGGAATAAAAATAGTTAGATTTAAAACAGGAACACCAGCAAGAGTAAACAAAAGAACTGTAGATTTTTCTAAAATGGAAATACAAAAAGGAGATGAAGATATAACTCCATTTTCTTTTGAAAATGAACCAAAGCAAATTAATCAAGTCCCTTGTTATTTAACATATACAAATGAAAAAACACATGAAATAATAAGAAAAAATTTGCATCGTTCACCATTATATGCTGGAGAAATAGAAGGAACAGGACCAAGATATTGTCCATCTATAGAAGACAAAGTAGTTAGATTTAGTGATAAACCACGTCATCAAATATTTATAGAACCAATGGGAGAGAATACAGAAGAAATGTATGTGCAGGGAATGAGTTCATCACTTCCAGAAGATGTACAAATAGCAATGTATAGAACAATTCCAGGCTTAGAAAATGTTGAATTTACAAGACCAGCATATGCAATAGAATATGATGCGATTGATCCGACTCAATTAAAATTATCATTAGAATTAAAAAATATAAAAGGAATGTTTTTAGCGGGACAAACAAATGGTACATCAGGATATGAAGAAGCTGCTGCACAAGGTATAATTGCAGGAATTAATGCAAGCTTACAGCTAGAAGGAAAAGAACCAATCATATTACATAGATCAGATGCATATATTGGAGTTTTAATTGATGATATAGTAACAAAGGGAACAAACGAACCATATAGAATGATGACATCGAGAGCAGAATATAGATTATTGTTAAGACAAGATAATGCAGATTTAAGATTAACTCCAATAGGCCATGAAATAGGGATTATTTCAGATGAAAGATATAACAAGTTCTTAGAAAAAAAACAAAATATTGAAAAGGAAATTGAAAGAATAAATAAATTAACAATAAAACCAACAAAAGAAGTAAATGAATTTTTAGAAAAAAACAATTCTACTCCTATAACTACGGGAGTGAAATTAGTAGAATTGTTAAAAAGGTCAGAACTTAATTATAATCAATTAAGAGAAATTGATGCAGAAAGACCAGAACTAACAAAACAAGAAGCAGAACAAGTTGAAATACAAGTAAAATATGAAGGGTATATAAAGTTACAATTAGCCCAAGTTGAAAAATTTAAAAAGCTTGAAAACAAGCGACTTCCAGAAGATTTTGATTATAGTAATTTAAAGGGAATTAGCTTAGAAGCAAGGCAAAAATTAAATCAATTTAAGCCGATTTCAATTGGACAGGCATCAAGAATTTCAGGAATTTCACCAGCAGACATAAGCGTTTTACTTATATATTTAGAACAATTAAAAAGAAAATAAATTTTAATAAATGGGTCGCGTTTTGAAACGGCCCAATTATATTAAGAGGAGAAAAAATGAAAGAAGAAGAATTTAATAAAAAGATGAAAGAAAGTTTAAAAGAATTAAATATAGAAATATCAGAAAAACAATTAAATCAATTTTATAATTATATGAATATTTTAATTGAATGGAATAAAGTTATGAATTTAACAAATATAACAGAACCAGAAGAAATAATTCAGAAACATTTTGTTGATTCTTTAACTGTTTTAAAAAGTATAAAAGAAAATGCCTCTATTATAGATGTTGGGACAGGAGCTGGATTCCCTGGAATACCAATAAAAATAGCCTTTCCAGAAACAAGGATAACATTATTAGATTCACTAAATAAAAGAATTAAATTTTTAGAAGAAGTTATAAATAAGTTAGAATTAAAAAATATAGAAACAATACATGGAAGAGCAGAAGAAGTAGCACATAACAAAAAATATAGAGAAAAATATGATATTGCAATTGCAAGAGCAGTAGCTCCATTAAACGTTTTAAGTGAATATCTATTACCATTTGTTAAAATAGGTGGGTATGCTATATGCATGAAAGGGGCAAAAGGAAAAGAAGAAGCAGTAGAAGGAAAAAATGCAATAAAAATTCTAGGAGGAGAAATTACAAATAGTAGAGAATTTAATTTGCCAAATACAGAAATGGCAAGAGTAATTATAGAAATAGAAAAAATAAAAAATACAGAAAAGAAATATCCAAGAAAGGCAGGAACACCTACAAAAATGCCATTATAATCTGTTCCACAATTAACTAATACGTGAAACACTTGAAACTCTAAGAATTTTTCTGTCAGACAACATGAAAAATAGAACAAAATTCGACAAAAATAAAATTAAAAATATTTAAAAAATTCATTGACATATTGATAATATTTTAATATTATTAATAAGTAGTGAGTTTTTTATATAATAGGAAAGTAGAATTTTTTTATTACATAAATGCTGCAATCGCTGTGGCCCATGGGCTTTTATTGTTTTCTATAATAAAAAGTTATGCAACTTTCCTATTATAGAAAATTACGTTGGAATATAGATGGGAAAAAAAGAAAAGTGTGTCAAAGCTATTTTTCTTAGGAGGAGTAAAATGAGTAAAATAATCGCAGTAGTAAATCAAAAAGGTGGAGTTGGAAAGACTACAACAGCAGTAAATGTAAGCACAATATTAGCAAAAAAAGGAAAAAAAGTTTTGCTAATAGATTCAGATCCTCAGGGAAATGCAACAAGTGGAGTGGGGATAGATAAAAATACAGAAAAGTCTATTTATGATGTTATAATTAATGATGTAGAAATCAATGAAGCAATTGTACAAAGTCCTATAAAGAATTTATACGTGTGTCCTTCTAATATAAATTTAGCAGGTGCAGAAGTAGAACTTGTACCAATGATGTCAAGAGAACAAAAATTAAAAGAAAAATTAGAAAAAGTAGAAAATGATTTTCATTATATAATAATAGATTGTCCCCCATCATTAGGATTACTTACTATAAATGCATTTACAGCATCAAATTCGTTATTAATACCTATACAATGTGAGTATTATGCATTAGAAGGAGTAGGACAACTTATAAATACTGTTAATTTGGTTAGAAAACAACTTAATAAAACTTTGTACATAGAAGGAGTAGTGCTTACTATGAATGATGCAAGAACAAATCTTTCTAATCAAGTAATTAAAGAAGTAAAAACATACTTTAAAGATAATGTCTATAAGACAATAATACCTAGAAATGTTAAATTAAGTGAGGCACCAAGTTTTGGAATGCCAATTACTGTATATGCACCAAAATCAAAAGGCGCAAGGTGTTATGAAAAATTAACTAATGAAATAATAAAAGGTACTAGAAAATAAAAAACAAATAATTTAATTAAGGAGTGATTACAAAATGACAAAAAATACAGGACTAGGAAAAGGTTTAGATGCTTTGTTAGTAAGCAATATAATAGAAGAAGAAAAGGTTCAAGATGGTGAAGTTGTTCAAAAATTAAAAATAATAGATGTAGAACCAAATAGAGAACAACCTAGAAGAAATTTTGATGAAGAAGCTTTAGAAGAATTATCAAATTCTATAAAAGAATATGGAGTTATACAACCAATAATTGTTACAAAAGAGGATAATTACTATAAAATAGTTGCGGGAGAAAGAAGATGGAGAGCTTCTAAGAAGGCTGGATTAGATGAAATACCTGCAATAGTAAGAGATTATGATAAACAAAAAAATAGTGAAATAGCATTAATAGAAAATATTCAAAGAGAAGACCTAAATCCAATAGAAAAAGCAACCGCAATAAGAGAACTTTTAGATACATATAGTTTAACACAACAACAATTAGCAGATAAATTAGGAATTAGTAGAAGTGGACTTGCAAATACCGTAAGAATACTTAATTTAGATGATAGAGTAATAGAACTAGTTAAAGATGGAAAAATAACAGAAGGCCACTGCAAAGCTTTACTTGCAATTAATGATCCAGAAAAACAATACGAAGCAGCTAAGTATATAATAGAAAGTGGAGATAGTGTAAGAGAAGTAGAAAAACAAATGAGAATAAAAAAGAAAACAAATCCTAAAGTTAAAAATAGATATCAACCTATTTATCAAGAAATAGAAGATTCTTTTAGAAGTTTCTTTGGAACAAAAGTAAAATTAGAAGCTAAAGAAAGAAGTGGAAAAATTATAATTCAATATTCTTCAAATGAAGATTTGGATAGAATATTAAATATAATAAAATAATTTATTGTTATAAGAGGTTTTCTTGAGGAGTTTAGATAGGAGGTTACGAATGATAATAAATTTTTTAAAAACAGAAACATTTTTGATGATTGTTGCAGGGATGAACATATTATTACTTATTTTGTATTTTTGTAACATATTAAAATTAAAAAAAATAAATAAAAATTATAAAACATTTATGAAAAAAATAGGTAATGGTAATAATATAGATGAGATGCTAAAAAATTATATAAATAAAGTAGATGAAGTTAGCGATAAGAACGAAGAAATTGTTAACTATTGTAAAACAATCGATAATAGAATTTCATTATGCATAAAGAAAGTAGGAATGGTTAGATATAGTGCCTTTAAAGATACTGGAAGTGATTTAAGTTTTGCTTTAGCCCTATTAAATGATAAGAATGATGGAGTAATTTTAAATGGTATATATTCAAGGGAAATGTCTAATATTTATGCAAAACAAGTAATAGATGGAAAATGCAGTAATAAACTATCTGAAGAAGAAAGACAAGCGTTAGAAATAGCAATAAATCGTTAATGTAGAGTAAATCATAAAAAACAATTGTAAATTTTGGGCAGACACAGGGCCTGCCCCTACATTTAGGGTGATTTCTATGGCACACCTACATTTTTGAACTGAACAGTAACTGAAGTGGTGATTTTTACTAAAATAAATCTTGACAATTAATAATTTGCGTGTTAAACTATTAGTTGTCACTTATATGGAGAGGTGGTCGAGTTGGTTTATGGCACCAGTCTTGAAAATTGGCGTAGGTTTGTAGCCTACCGTGGGTTCGAATCCCACCCTCTCCGCCAAACTTACTGTAAGTAAGAGACAAAAAAGAGTGAATAATGAAAAGTATAAGAATTAGTTTATTGAAATAAAAAAGCAAGTATGTACTCTTCATTATTCACTTTTGAATAGTAAATATTAATTAAATATGGAGACGTACCCAAGTGGTTGAAGGGGGCAGTTTGCTAAACTGCTAGGGTTCGTAAGGGCCGCGGAGGTTCAAATCCTCTCGTCTCCGCCAAAAAGTCATTTGATATATTAACTTATCAAATGATTTTTTTATATACTAGGAAATTTCTCATTTCCTAGTATATAAAAAATGCTATTCGTAGAATCAAGCAAAAATGTAGGGGCAGGCCCTGTGTCTGCCCGAAAAAATATTTGAAAAAAATTCTAGGGACTGTCCCTCTTTTGTTGAATAACAAAAGGGGACTGTCCTGAATTTTTAAATTTGAGTAATGTAGAATAAATGTAGGGACGATTTTAATCGCCTGCATTATTAATTAAATAAGATAACATATTAATTTTAAAAACAATGGTCTCCAAGCTCACGGGTATTCCCCCGCCTCAAAGGGCTGTCGACACATTGTTTGTAAAAATTAATAGTGTTATCTTTGAACAAATTAATGAAAAATTTATTTTTCATTAATCCGACAAAGAAAGAGGTAATCTTAATCCACAGCCCGTTTAACATACGCCAAAGTGCAATATATGTGTAAATGTTAAATAATTAAAAAACAGATAATTAATAATAAATAATAAATAATAAATAATAAAATAATAAATAATAAAATAATAAATAATAAAATAATAAATAATTAAATAATAAATAATTAATAATAGAAATATAAAAAATAAAAAATAAAATAAGATATGAATTTATAAAATAAGAATGATAGTATAAAGATAGAAGGATAAGATAAAAAACTAAGTAAATGTAAAAAAATGGAACTGAAGGCTTAGGAAAATATAAAAAAGTAAAAAATAGATTTTAAATATTTAAACAATTGATTATAAAGAGTAAGTATAAAAATAAAAACAAAAAAAGTAATGAATTGAAATTTGATAGAATTACTTTAAATGAGAAGGATAAATAGAAGCAGTATAAAACAAAACAATATGTAAACTACTAAAAAGTTTTTTACATATTAATTGAAAAATATAAATAGAATAGTCTTCATAGTTTAAAGAACTTGAAATTACAAAATAAAATTATAATTTTAAGTTCTTTATTATATGAATAAAGTTCTATATTTAATTTTTAATAATGATAATAATTAGAAAAATAATAAAAAAGAGATGATAAAATATAGCGGAATTAAAGGAAAGTAGTTATGATAGGATAAAAACGTAAAGTATACATAAACAGAAAAAAGAAATAATCAAATAAAATTATAGCAGTTTAGAAATGAGTAAAAAAGCAACAAAAACAGTGTATGTTTAAGAATAAAACTTATAAAGTAATAGCAAAAAAAATAAAAAATGGTCATAAAAAATATAAAAAAAGGTAGACATAACACTAAAAATATAGATATTAATAGCTTCGAAAAAATTTGTTAAGTAGAAAGATAAAAAAAAATAATGTAAGAAAATGTAAATTGAATTTATATAATATTAATGAAAAATTAAAAAACACAAATGGCAAAAAGACAAAATGTAAAAATCAGAAAAATAGAATTAAAAAAATATCCAAGAATAATATTTGGCAATTTGTAAATAAAATACGAAAAATTTTATAAAAAATTAATACGAAATTTTTATAAAAAAATGCAACTAAAAATTACAAAATAAAAATTATTATTTATTTAATAAATTTAAATAGTTCATAAAATAAAAATAAATATTTAAATAATATAATAATTAAATAAATAATAATAAAAAATAAAGAAATAAAAATTTAAAAATACAAAATTATCTGAATATTTAAAATAAATTTAAATTAAAAAGATATATTAATAAATATAAATAAAAAATATTTTTAATAAATAATTAAAATAAAATCTTCATAAAAAAATATATATTAAATATATATTATATTGGTGATATTTATGGAGATTGGTTTAGCTTTAGCACGGGGGAGGAATTAAAGGAGCTGCACATATAGGAGTAATAAAAGCTTTAGAAGAAAAAAACATTAAAATTAATTATATTTCAGGGACTTCTTCTGGTAGTATAGTTGCTAGCTTATATGCAATGCGGATATAATTATGAGGAAATTTACTATTTATTTAAGAAATATTCAAAAAAAATTAAATATATAGATGGAAAAAATATAATAAAATTAATTTATGGTATTTTAATAAAAAGAAGAATAATTATTAATGGATTAAATAGTGGAGAAATAATAGAAAAAATAGTAGAAGAAGCGGCAAGGAATAAAAATATAAAAAAAATAGAGGATATAAAAATGCCATTATTAATACCAAGTGTAGATGTCCATAATGGTAAAATTTATTGCTTTTGTTCTATGAATAATAGAAGAAGTTTTTCTGATGAAATAGTATATAAAAATAATATAAATATAGGAAAGGCTGTAAGAGCAAGTTGCAGTTATCCATTAGTTTTTTCTCCATGTAAATACAATAATACAGAGCTTATAGATGGCGGAATAAGAGAAAATGTTCCATGGAAAGGATTAAAGGAAATTGGCGCAGATAAGGTGATTAGTGTTATTTTTGAAAAAGAAATTGCTGGAAAATGTTGTAAAAATGTAATAGAGGTTGTGAGTAATTCTATGGATATTTTGTGCCATGAATTATCTAATTATGAATTAGAGGGAGCAGATTATTTATTAAAAATAAAAACTAAAGATATATCTTTACTTGACATGGAGAAAATTGATGAGATTTATGAACTAGGATATAAAATTGCAAAAAATAATATTAATAAAATATTGGAAAAATAATAAAATAAAAAAATATTCACAAACAGTTCTAAAAAATACTTGTCTATAATACTATTAAATAAATATAATTAAAAAGGAGAATGGTATGAAGAATAAAAGATTTATTATGTATGGTGCTATATTAATAATTGTATTTATTTTAATATTTATAGGATATTTTATTTATAAGAATATTAAAAAAGAGAATAAAAATAGTGAATTTGAATATGTTCCTCAAGAAGAAATATCAGAAGAGCAATTAAGACAAACCGTTATTACTTTATACTTTTTAGATTCAAATGAATATAAGTTAGCACCTGAAGCAAGAACAATAGATTCTAAACAATTAGTAAGTAATCCATATGAAGTATTAATTAATTTATTAATTTCTGGACCTAAAAATGAAAAATTATTAAAATTAATTCCAGATGGAACTAGTTTGATAAAAGCTGAATTAAAAGAAGATACATTATTTTTAGATTTTTCGAGCGAATTTGTAAAAGAACAAAACTTAGGAAAAGAACAAGAAGAACTAATTATAAAATCTATTGTAAATACAGTTACAGAACTTACAGAAGTTAATAAAGTAATGTTTTTAATAGATGGAGAAAAAGATAAAGGATTTTCTGATGATGGAGTAACATTTAATAAAGAATTTATAAGAGAATGATTATTTTAAAAATTTATATATTTTAAAAGATTTAATTGCTTTATCAAGATTGCACAAAAAGAATTCTATTTCTTTAATAGAACGAATTGTGCAGTCTTTTCTTTGTGAAATATTAAATTTTTTTTCTTTTTTATTATGGTCACTCATTCTATACTCCTTGAAAATAAATATGTGATAATATATAATATGAAAAAAGTATAAATATTGTTTATGAAGAGGGGTTTTAATATTTTATTAGAAGAAAATGAAAGAATAGATGATTTAGAATATAAAGGATTAAAAATAATTCAAAATAAAAATGGTTTTTGTTTTGGAATTGATAGTGTATTATTATCAGATTTTGCTAAGGATATAAAAAAAGATGCAAAGGTTTTAGATTTAGGAACTGGCACAGGTATAATAAGTATACTATTATGTGCAAAGACTAACTTAAAACATATAACAGGTGTAGAAATACAAAAGCAAGTATATAATATGGCAAAAAAATCAATTGAATTAAATAACTTGGAAGATAAATTTGAAATTATTAATGAAGATATAAAAAATATAGATAAAATTTTTGAACCTAATAGTTTTGATGCAATAGTTACAAATCCACCATACAAGAAATATAATACCGGATTAAAAAGTAAAGATGAAACTCAATTAATATCTAGACACGAAGTTATGTGTAATTTAGAAGATATAATAAGAACAGCATCTAAATTACTAAATAGTAATTGCTCATTATACATGGTACATAGACCTGATAGAATAGTAGATATAATAGAGACATTAAAAAAATATAAAATAGAACCTAAATTAATTAGATTTGTTTATCCAAAAATAGGAAAAGAACCTAATTTATTATTAATAAAAGCTACTAAAGGAGGAAAAGAATTTGTAAAAATTGAAAAACCTTTAATAGTATATAATGAAGATGGAACATATACAGATGAGATTTTAGAAATATATAATAAAAAAAAGAAGGGAAAAGAAAATGACACGGAAAATTATATTTAGTTGCAACACCAATAGGAAACTTAGAGGATATCACATTAAGAGCAATAAGAGTATTAAAAGAAGTTGATTTAATTGCAGCAGAAGATACAAGACATACACTAAAATTATTAAACCATTTAGAAATTTCTAAGCCACTAATAAGTTATTATAAGCAAATAGAAAAATCTAAAAGCAATATTCTTATAGAAAAAATATTAAATGGAAATAATATTGCTTTAGTATCTGATGCTGGAACACCAGCAATATCAGATCCGGGAGAAGAAATTGTAAAAGAAGCAATAAAAAATAATATAGAAATAATACCTGTACCAGGAGCATGCGCTTTAATAAATGCATTAATTCCTTCAGGTATGAAAACTAGAGAATTTGTATTTATAGGTTTTTTACCTGTAAACAAAAGTGAAAAATTGCAAAAACTAGAAAATATTAAAATGTATGAACAAACAATAATATTATATGAGGCTCCACATAAATTAATAAATACATTAGAAGCAATAAAAGAGGTTTTAGGGGATAGAAATATAGTATTGGCAAGAGAAATTACAAAAATACATGAAGAATACATTAGAGGTAAGGTATCTGAAATAATAAGCAATATTAATAATCCAAAAGGTGAATTTGTTATTTTAATAGAAGGAAGTAGCCAGAGCGTAGAAGAAGAAAAAATAGAATTTTTAAATAATATTTCTTTAGAAGAAC
>CAKPJM010000025.1 GCA_934162625.1 uncultured Clostridia bacterium | reverse complement strand
ACATAATGGATGCCGTCCACCAAAACGTCCTCGTGGATAATAAATAGAATATAAGTTGTGAAAAAAAGTAAAGGGAGGTTAGTTTCATGTTACAATTTGAAAAACCAATTTATAAAATAACTGATTCTGTAGAAAGTAATTTTTATGGAAAATTTGAATTAGAACCATTAGAAAGAGGTTTTGGTACTACAATAGGAAATGCACTAAGAAGAGTAATGTTATCATCACTTCCAGGAAGTGCAATTAGCAGTATTAAAATTGATGGTGTACTTCATGAATTCCAAACAATAGATGGTGTTTATGAAGACGTTACTACAATTATATTAAATCTAAAAAGTGTAGTATTAAAAAATCATTCAAACGAACCTAAAACAATACATATTCACGCAACAAAAGAAGGAGAAGTTACAGCAGGTGATATTATAACAGATTCATCTGTAGAAGTATTAAATCCAGAATTACATATTGCTACAGTGGCAGCTGGTGGACATTTAAAGATGGATATGACAGCAGATAGAGGAAGAGGATACAATGTTGCAGAGAAAAATAAAGAAGCAAATCAAGCAATAGATGTTCTTCCAATAGATTCAATATTTACACCTGTAAAAAAAGTAAATTACTCAGTTGAAAATACAAGAGTTGGTCAAACAGTAGATTACGATAAACTAACAATAGAAGTATGGACAGATGGTAGTTTAAAAGCTTATGAGGCTTTAAGTTTAGCTGCAAAAGTTATGACAGGACATTTAGAATTATTTGTAGATTTATCTGAAACAGCTAAAAATACTCAAGTAATGGTAGAAAAAGAAGAATCTAAAAAAGAAAAAGTACTTGAAATGCCTATAGAAGAGTTAGAATTATCTGTAAGATCATATAACTGTTTAAAAAGAGCAGGAATTGCAACAGTTGAAGATTTAGCAAATAAATCTGAATCAGATATGATGAAAGTAAGAAATTTAGGTAAAAAATCATTAGATGAAGTAACAAACAAATTACATTCATTAGGATTAGATTTCATACACGAAGAAGAGTAAAGGAGAGTGGAAAAATTGGCTATAAATAGAAAACTTGGTAAACCAACTGATCAAAGATTAGCAATGCTAAAAAACCAAACAACAGATTTATTAGTTCATGGTAAAATAGAAACAACAGAAGCTAGGGCAAAAGAAATAAAAGCTATAGCAGATAGTATAATAGCTTTAGCAATCAGAGAAAAAGATAATTTCGAAGAAGTAGATGTAAAAGTAGTAAAAGCTAAACTTGATAGTAAAGGAAATAAAGTAACAGAAAAAGTAACAAGCAAAAATGGTAAAGAATACTTAAAAGTAGTAAAAGAAGAAACTACTGAAAAAAGACAAAAAGATTTACCATCAAGATTAAATGCTAGAAGAAAAATAATGGCAAAAACAAATAAAGTAAAAGACTCAGAAGGAAACAACATAGATTTACCAGCAAAATTATTTGGAGAAATTGCTGAAAATTATAAAGATAGAGTAGGCGGATATACACAAATAATAAAAATGGGATCAAGAAGAGGAGACAATGCTGAGAAAGTTATATTAAAATTAGTTTAATAAAAGAGAAATATTGCGAACTTATGTGTTCGCTTTATTTTTTTTTATATAGTAGGAAATTTCTCATTTCCTACTATATAAAAATACTATAATTGCTAATCATTCGGAACTTAAATCGGCGAGAACAAAGGGCGACTAAAGTAGCTTTGTGCTAAGTATTAACTAACTTTAATTTGTAGTAAAAACCTGACTTTTTTAGACTTGATAATTTTGTCGATTTATAATAAAATATATTAATCGATAAAGGAGAGATTTATTAATGAAAATGCAAGAAATTGAAACACAAAAACAATATATGGAAAAAGTAAAAAAAATAAATAATGGTAAAAATTTAAAATATTATATTTTAACAATGGGATGCAAATTAAATGAAAATGATTCTGAAAAAATAGTTGGAATGTTAGAAAAAATGGGATACTCAGAATCAAAGGAAATAAATGATGCAGAACTATATATAATAAACACTTGTTGTGTAAGAGAAAATGCAGAAGAAAAACTATTTGGAAAATTGGGCGAACTTAAGAAGATAAAAGAAGCAAAAAACATAATAATTGCAATTGGTGGCTGTATGATGCAAGAAGAGCATATTACAGATAAAATAAAAAGAAGCTATCCATTTGTGGATATAGTTTTTGGAACACACACACTTCATAGATTGCCAGAAGATATTTATTCTGCAATTACAAAAAATGCAAAAATTAAAGATATACTAGATATAGATGGAGAAGTTATAGAAGGTTTGCCAGTAAAAAGAGAAAACAGTATGCAAGCCTCAGTTACAATAATGTATGGTTGCAATAATTTCTGTACATATTGTATAGTGCCTTATGTGAGGGGAAGAGAAAGAAGTAGAAAACCGGAAGATATATTAAAAGAAATAAAAGATTTAGCAAAAGAAGGCTATAAAGAAATAACTTTACTTGGACAAAATGTAAATTCTTATAAAGGTGGCGAAAACTATAACTTTGCAAATCTTTTAAAAGATGTAGATAAAATAGAAGGAATAGAAATAATTAGATTTGTTTCTCCACATCCAAAAGACTTTACAGATGATGTTATAGAGGTAATAAAAAACAGTAAAAAAATATCAAGGTTAATACATGTACCACTTCAAGCTGGTAGCACAAGAGTTCTAAAAGAGATGAATAGAAAATATACTAAAGAACAGTATTTAAGTTTAATAGAAAAAATAAAAAAAGAAATTCCAGATGCAGTGTTTTCAACAGATATAATAGTTGGTTTCCCAGGAGAAACTGAAGAAGATTTTGAAGATACATTAGACGTTGTATCTAAAGTAAATTTTGAACAGATATTCATGTTTATATACTCTAGAAGAGTAGGTACTAGAGCTGATAAAATGGAAAACCAAATTCCAGAGGAAGTAAAGCATAAGAGATTTGATAGATTGAAAAAGTTATTTGAAGATCATATAGAAGAAAATAATCAAAGATATGTTGGAACAATACAGAAAATACTAGTAGAAGGACATAGCAAGAATAATACAGAAATGTTAACAGGAAGAACTGACACAAATAAGGTAGTTATATTTAAAGGCGAGGAAGAATTGATAGGTAAAATAATAAACATAAAAATAATATCAGAACATAAGTGGTATTTAAGAGGTGAGAAGTGTGCAATTTGAATGACTGCTTAAAAGTATATAGAAGATTTCAAATTTCCTACATCATATGTCACAAATTAATAGATTAAATTTGATAATATTAAAAAGTGTAATAAAATGAAACAAAAAAGGAATGATAGAGATGGCAGAATTTTCTCCAATGATGAAACATTATTTGCAAATGAAAGAAGAATATAATGATTGCATAGTATTCTATAGATTGGGTGACTTTTATGAAATGTTTTTTGATGATGCAAAAACAGCATCTAGAGAACTTGAGCTTACTTTAACAGGAAAAGATTGTGGACAAGAAGAAAGGGCACCAATGTGTGGAATACCATTTCATGCAGCAGAAAGTTATATTGCAAGATTAATTGAAAAAGGGTATAAAGTAGCAATATGTGAGCAATTAGAAGATCCAAAAACTGCAAAAGGAATAGTAAAAAGAGATGTCATAAGAGTAGTAACTCCAGGAACTGTAATTGAATCAAATATGCTAGATGAAAAGAAAAATAATTATATTATGTCTATATATAAAAAAGGTATATATTTTGGTTTGGCAGTTTGTGATGTAACAACAGGTGAATTTCTATCAACCAAAATAGAGGATAATAATAATTTTGCTTTATTGCTAGATGAAATTTCTAAATATAACCCAGCAGAAATAATAGTAAATAAAATGCTTTTCAATTGCAAAGAAGAAATAGATGAAATTAAATTAAGATTTAAAGCGTATATAAATTGCTTTGACGAAGAAATGTTTAATAAAGATGCAGAATGCTTAATAGAAAGCTATAATTTTATAGATGATAGTGAAAAGAAAATAGAAGATATAAATGAAAGAAGTTTACAAATACCAGCAATAAATGGATTACTAGATTATCTAAATCAAACTCAAAAAATCAAATTAGAGCATATAAACATTATAAAAATGTATTCTACAAGCAAATATATGTCTTTAAACATTACTTCTAGAAGAAATTTGGAATTGACAGAAAAGATGAATAATAAAGGCAAAAAAGGAACACTTCTTTGGGTGCTAGACAAAACATATACATCTATGGGAGGAAGGCTTTTAAGAAAATGGATAAATGAGCCATTAATAGATGTAATAGAAATTAACAAAAGATTGAATGCAGTAGAAGAATTAAAAGATAATTTGATTTTTAGAGGAGATATTACAGATTGCCTAAAAAGAATTTATGATATAGAAAGACTAGTCGGAAAAATTGCTTATGGAAATACAAATGCAAGAGATATGATTTCGTTAAAAAATTCTTTAAAGCAACTTCCATATTTAAAAAATATACTAGGAACAAGCAAATCTGAATTATTACAAAATTTATACATAAATTTGGATGAACTTACAGACATTCATGATTTAATAGAAAAAGCAATTGTAGAAGATCCACCAATTGCAATAACAGAAGGTGGAATTATAAAATTAGGATACAATGAAGAAGTAGATGAGTTGAAAAATGCGACTACACAGGGAAAAAATTGGCTTATAGAATTAGAAGCAAAAGAAAAAGAAGAAACTGGAATTAAAAACTTAAAAGTAGGATTTAATAAGGTTTTTGGATACTATTTTGAAGTTACAAAATCGTATCTGAACCAAGTTCCAGATAGATATATTAGAAAGCAAACACTTGCAAATTGCGAAAGATATATAACAGAAGAGTTAAACGATTTAGAAAGCAAAATATTAGGAGCAGAAGGAAAAGTTGTAGATTTAGAATATAAGTTGTTTATAGAAATAAGAAGTAAAATTGCTGTAAATATAGAAAGACTTCAGAAAGCATCAAATATAGTTTCTGTGTTAGATGTCCTTACATCATTTGCAATTATAGCAGAGGACTTAAATTATACAAAACCAGAAGTAAATGATGAAGGAATTATAGATATACAAGGGGGAAGACACCCTGTTATAGAAAAAATGTTGCCAGAGGGAAATTTTATTGATAACGATACATATTTAGACAATGCAACAGATAGGTTATCAATAATAACAGGACCTAACATGGCAGGTAAATCTACATATATGAGACAAGTTGCACTAATTACCTTAATGGCTCAAATCGGGTCCTTTGTACCAGCTAACTCAGCCAAAATAGGCGTTGTAGATAAAATATTTACTAGAGTTGGAGCTTCAGATGACTTAAGCATGGGACAGAGTACATTTATGGTAGAAATGATGGAAGTGGCAGAAATTTTGAGAGAAGCAACAGAAAAAAGCCTTGTGATACTAGACGAAATTGGAAGAGGAACTTCTACATATGATGGATTATCTATTGCCTGGGCGGTTGTAGAATATATAGCAAATAAAGAAAAGTGTGGAGCAAAAACTTTATTTGCAACACATTACCATGAACTTACAGAACTTGAAGCTCAAATAGAAGGAGTAAAAAACTATTCTATAGCAGTAAAAGAAAAAGGTGAGGACGTAATCTTTTTAAGGAAAATAGTAAAAGGTGGAACTGATGAGAGCTATGGAGTGCATGTTGCAAGGCTTGCAGGAGTGCCAAAAGAAGTTACAAAAAGAGCAAATGAAATATTAAGAGGATTAGAAAGAAAAAGTGTTTTAGGTAAGAAAAATCTAGAAAAAGAGAATAAAAAAGTAGCAACAGGACAGTTAGATATGTATAATTATAAACTAGCGGAATTAGCACATGAAATAGATAAAATAAACTTAAATGAACTAACACCAATAGATGCCTTAAATATATTAGTCAAGATGAAAGATAAAATAAAGTAAATTTCTTGCAAAAAATAAAATTTAATGATATATTAAGCATATATTTAATAGAAAAGGGGAAATAAAATGAAAAAAGTTTTAAGTTTAATTTCAATTATGGCCATTTTGTTAATTGCTTTAACAGGCTGTGTAAGTGTAAATTATGAAGTAACACTTAATAAGGATGGAACAGCAGATGTTGCTTATATTTATGGATTTGAAAAAGAAACATTACAACAATTAGGAACTTCAGCAGAAGATATGACTAGTGATATGCAAAAAAATGCTGAAACAAATGCTTATGAAATTGAAACATATTCAGATGACAAAATAGAAGGCTTTAAAGCAAAAAAACATATAGAAAATCTTTCTGAAATATCTTTAGAAGATGCTTTTGGTTCAGAAAATGTAAAAGACTCAGAAGAAAATCAAATTAAAATTGAGAAAAAAGGTTCAAAAACATTATATTCACAAAAAGCAAGTATAGATTTAAGTGGAATGGATGAAAGTACTGCATCAATGGTTACAATGAAATATGTTATTAAATTACCTGTAAAAGTAGGAGAAAACAATGCAAGTGAAGTTTCAGAAGATGGAAAAACTTTAACATGGAATTTAAAGGCTGGAGAAGTAAATGAAATTAATTTCGAAGCAGGAGGAAATTCTTCATCATTAATAACAATTATTATAGTAATTGCAATAGCAGTAGTAATAGCAATAGTAATAGTAATAATAGCAATACTTTCTAAAAAACAAAAAAATGATAATAATTCATATGTAACAGTAGATACAGTAGAAAATGAGAATAAATCTGAAGAAAGTAATAGTACAGAATCTAAAGAAGAAGATAAAAAAGAAGAATAAAAGAACAAAGTGACTTAAGTCGCATTTTGTTCTTGGCGGTTTGAGTTTCCGAATGAAATGAGGAAATCTTAAAGGCAATAGCGATTATAGCATATAAAAAAGAAAGAATATTGTAAAAAAATATTCTTTCTTTTTTGCTCAAAATCTTATTTCATTATAGCATTAAATTTATTAAATAGCAAATAGTAAAACGATATAAATTAGTAAAAAAAGAAGAGAATATTAGAGATAAATATAGCTTTATAATAGAAAAATATTTTATTTAAACAATTAGTATCATTGTAAAGTTATCTAGCATATGATAATATAAATACAATAAAAATAAGTTAATAAATTTCCCTGCGTAGTGCGTAAGGACTGAATTTTTAGAACCAACAGATGAGGAAAGGGAGCTAGAACTCTGAATATGGCGTGCATGCTTACACTTTAATTAGTAGTAAGAAGCCCACAAATGTTTGGGAGAGCACCCACCTGTGTAAGAGCAGGTCCTTAAAAATTCTTATACCGACGGCTAAGGCGGGGCATTTTTTTATTGTATAGGAAAATTCCAATCTTTATGCTTAACAGTCATTTCTTTTCAATGTTTATTTTCCATATTTAGAATTATGCCAGAACATTAACAAACTGCAACTTATGTAAACAAAAATTAACACAACAAGTATTGACAAGATTGTATAATTCTTGTATAATATTAAAGTTGAAAATACGCACATATAGTTATAGTTTAAGATTGTGCTTAGATTAAGTGTTCTTAGATGCAAAAAACTATATGGAGGAAAAACAAATAAGGAGGAATGTAAAAATGGCAGTAGTTGCAATGAAACAATTACTAGAAGCAGGTGTACACTTTGGACACCAAACAAAAAGATGGGACCCTAAAATGGCTGAATATATATATCAAGCTAGAAATGGTATCCATATTATTGATTTACAAAAAACATCTAAAAAAATTGACGAGGCATATAACTTTATAAAAGAAGTTGCTGAAGACGGAAAGGATATTTTGTTTGTAGGAACAAAAAAACAAGCCCAAGAATGTGTAAAAGAAGCAGCAATAAAAAGCAATATGTTCTATGTTGATCAAAGATGGTTAGGTGGAATGCTTACAAACTTTAAAACTATTAGAAAAAGAATTGAAAGATTAAATAAACTAGAAGAAATGGAACAAGATGGTACATTTGATGTACTACCTAAAAAAGAAGTTGCAGCATTAAAAAATGAAATGGAAAAACTAGAAAAAAATCTTGGTGGAATTAAAGATATGACAAGAATGCCAGGAGCAATGTTTGTAGTTGATCCTAAAAATGAAAGAATAGCTGTTTTAGAAGCTAAAAAATTAAATATTCCGATTGTTGGATTAGTAGATACAAACTGTAATCCAGAAGATGTTGACTATCCAATACCAGGAAATGATGATGCAATAAGAGCTGTAAAATTAATTACAGATGTTATGGCAAATGCCATCATAGAAGGAAGACAAGGAGAAGTTCTAGAAGACGAACAACCTGTAGAAACAGTAACAGAAGAGCCAACGAGCATTGAAGAAGTTGTTGCAGAAGAAGCTGAAACAGTAGAAGAATAATATATGGTATGTAAACGTTGTAGGGGACGCATCCCTTAGGTACCTCACAAATAAGAGGGAAGCTGTGGGCGGCGACCCCTACAATAGCAAAATATGAATTTATAATTTTAAAGGAGGAAAGCAATATGATTACAGCACAATTAGTTAAAGAATTAAGAGAAAAAACAGGCGCAGGAATGATGGATTGTAAAAAAGTTTTGACAGAAACTGATGGAGATATGGAAAAAGCAGCTGAGTTATTAAGAGAAAGAGGAATAACAAAAGCAGCTAAAAAATCAGATAGAATAGCAGCTGAAGGGCTAGTATATTGCTATGTAACAGATGATAAAAAAGTTGGAGTAGTATTAGAAGTAAATGCAGAAACAGATTTCGTTGCAAAAAATGAAGAATTTAGAAAATTTGTTGCAGATACAGCAAAACAAATAGCTATTACAAATCCAGCAGATGTAGAAAGCTTATTAGAAGAAAAATCAATAGATGATTCATCTAAAACAATAAAAGACATACTAACAGATAAAATAGCAACAATAGGAGAAAATATGTCAGTTAGAAGATTTGAAAGATTCGAAAGTACAGGACTAGTAGAAAGCTATGTTCATGGTGATGGAAAAATAGGTGTTTTAGTAGATTGCCCAAAAGGAACAGAAGAAGTTGCAAAAGATGTATGTATGCAAATTGCAGCAGCAAAACCAGAATATTTAAACAGAGAGCAAGTCCCTCAAGAGGTAGTAGCACATGAAATGGAAATATTAAAAGCACAAGCTATGAATGAAGGAAAACCAGCAGAAATAGCTGAAAAAATGGTTCAAGGAAGAATTGGAAAATTCTACGGAGAAATTTGCTTACTAGAACAACCATTTGTAAAAGAGCCAGATATAAAAGTTCAAAAATTACTAGACAATAATAATGCAGAAATAGTAAAATTTGCAAGATTTGAAAAAGGCGAAGGGCTTCAAAAAAGAGAAGAAAACTTTGCTGAAGAAGTTGCAAAACAAATGAACCAATAAAAATAATATAAAAATAGGGCATACACTGTAGGCCCTATTTTATATAGTAGGAAATTTCTCATTTCCAAGTATATAAAAAATGCTATAATGCTATTGTCTTTGAGAATCTTTCATTTCAAAACCCAAATTGGTAAGAAAAGAAACTTACTTTAAGCCACTATGTTTTATAATTTGCTCTAGGAGCTTATTTAGATAAATTAAACTTTATTCCCTTTTTTAGGTTAAGTGGCATATCTTTATCCTCATCAGTTAGAATCCAATTTCCAGATTCATCTAAATTTGAAAGTTTTACTTTATAAAATTCTGAGGCGTCTAATATTTCTATTTCAGAATTATTATTCATTATAAAAGAAATTTTTGCATAGGTATCTTGCTTTGGCGAGAATTCACTCCAATAAGTATCTATTGTACATTCTATCATATTATTACTAGAGACTTTATAAGTGCCTGAAACAGCACAACCCCAACCTACATATGAAGTAAATGTGTTATCTTCCCAAAACGAAATTTCACAATCAAGAGTATCTGCTCCATCGTCTAGGGGCGTTTCAACAGACTGCACATAATGTGAGCCTAACTTAAACGAATTTTCAGTAGAGATATTATTGGAAATATTGATAACTGTGTTAGTGGTTGGAACGTTAGAAGGATTTTCAGCTGTGTTATTATAGTGATTTTTCGGATTATTGTAATAAAACCACATTCCAAAAATTACTAACAGCAAAATGAAAATAACTAATATTAATGTACTTAAATGTATGTTTCTTTGCATTTCCTTTTAATCAACTCCTTTATAAATAATATAATAAAATTCTAACATGAATATAAACCTTTTGCAATATGCTAAGGAGGTCTTGGCATTAAATTTTGATGTACTTAAAAAATGTTATAGAGCAATAAAAATTTTATAAATAAAACGAATAAAAGCTTGATTTTTTAATAAAAAGCGGGTATAATATTATTGCAAATATAAAATGACAATAAGAGTGGGGAGAATCCCACTCTTAACTTTTGAAAAGGAGAAATAGATTTGGCTAATATAGAAGAAAAAGTTGAAAATATAATTTTAGAGCCAATAAAAAAATTGGGATATGAATTATATGATGTAGAATATGTAAAAGAAGGTAAAGACTATTTTTTAAAAATATATATACAAGCTGAAAAAGGGATAGATCTAAATGATTGTGAAAAAGTTAGCAATGAAATAACAGAAATATTAGATAAAGAAGATCCAATTAAAGAACAATACTTTTTGGAAGTGTCATCCACAGGAGTAGAAAAAAATTTAAGAAAAGAAAAGCACTTAAAAGAAAATCTAAATAATGAAGTACAGATAAAATTATTTAAGCCAATAGAAGGAAAAAAACAATACAAAGGAATTTTAAAAGAATTTGACAATGATTATTTAACTCTACTGGTGGATAAAGAAGTAAAACTAGATAGAAAAAATATATCACAAATAAAAACAGTATATAACTGGTAAAGAAAGGATGATAAGAAAATGAAATCAATTGAAAGTAAAGAATTAATAATGGCAATTGAAGAATTAGAAAAAGAAAGAGGAATAAACAAAGAATATTTATTAGAATCCCTAGAAGCAGCATTAGTAACAGCATATAAAAGAAATTTCGATTCAGCAGAAAATGTAAAAGTTACTATGGATGCAGAAACAGGAGACATAAGAGTGTTTTCTTTAAAAGAAGTAGTAGAAGAAGTTGAAGATGATATGCTACAAATTAGTTTAGAAGATGCAAGAAAAGAAGATAAAAATGCAAATATTGGAGATACAATAGAACTAGAAATAATACCTAGAAATTTTGGAAGAATTGCAGCACAAACAGCAAAACAAGTAATTGTTCAAAAAATTAGAGAAGCAGAAAGAAATATGGTTTATACAGAGTATAATGATAGAAAAGGTGAAATAGTCTCTGGAATAGTACAAAAATCAGATGGAGGAACTGTAGTATTAGATTTAGGTAAATTAGAGGGGATCATGCTTGTGAAAGACCAAATACCTACTGAAACTTATAAAGTAAATGATAAAATAAGAGCCTATGTAGTAAATGTAGAAAAAGGTTTAAAAGGTGCTCCACAAGTTTTAGTTTCTAGAAGTCATCCTGATTTTGTAAGAAAATTATTAGAATTTGAAATACCAGAAATATACGAGGGATTAATAGAAATAAAAAGCGTTGCAAGAGATGCAGGTTCAAGAAGTAAAGTTGCAGTATATTCTACAAACGAAAATATAGATCCAGTAGGTTCTTGTGTTGGACAAAAAGGCATTAGAATACAAAATATAATAAATGAATTAAAAGGTGAAAAAATAGATGTTATAGAATGGGATGAAGACCCAGCTGTATTCATTTCGGCAGCACTATTACCAGCCCAAGTTATGGCAGTAGATATTAAAGAAGAAGAAAAGTTTGCACAAGTAATTGTACCAGATGATCAATTGTCATTAGCAATAGGAAAATCTGGTCAAAATGCGAGACTAGCAGCAAGACTTACAAATTGGAAAATAGATATAAAAAGTGAAAGTCAATTTAGAGAATTATTAGCAAAACAAGAAGCAGAAGAAATAAAAGAAGAAAATTAATAGATGAGGGGCATGCCTCTCAGTAACCCGCAAAAGCAAAAAGGGGGATAATTTTATGAAGAAAATTGTACAGAGAATGTGTATGGGGTGCAATAATAAAAAAGACAAAAAAGAACTTATTAGAGTGGTTCTAAACAAAAATGGAGAAATAGCAATAGACAAAACAGGAAAATTAGCGGGACGAGGAGCATATATATGTGATAGTATAGAATGCTTAGAAAAAGTAATAAAAACTAAAAGATTAGAAAAATGTTTTGATATGAAAATAGACGAAAACATATATAACGAATTAAGGGGTGTAATTATTGATAAAAGTAACTAGAAAAAAAATTGGACTAAAAACAAAAAGTGGGGGTGAAGCTATTGGGTAAAATAAAAATACATGAAATAGCAAAAAAAATAGGAGTAAATAGCAAAGAGGTTCTAGAGAAAGCTATAGAACTAGGAATGGAAGTAAAAACACATATGAGCAGTGTGACAGAAGAGGAAGCAAAAAAAATAGAAGCAAAGTTTTCTGGAACTAAAAAAGAAGTTAAAGAAAAAAAAGAAACTCCTGTAATAATTAGGAGAGAAGTTATTGTAACTGATGAAAATAAAAAAGTAGAACCAAAACTAGAAGAAAATAAAAAACAAAGAGACGTTGGATTTATAGAAAGAGAAAGAAAAAAAGACTATAACATAGTATATAGAAATAAACCTAATAGACCTCTTACTGTAAGTGAATTATTTGGAACAAAAACATCTAGTAAAAAAGTGGAACCTGAAGTAAAACAAGAACAAAAAATAGATCAGCCTAAGGTTAATGAAGAAGTTGAGGTTAAAAAAGAAATAGAGAAAAATGTAAAAGTACAACAAACAGAATCAGAACAACCTAAAAAAATCAATAATACAGCCACCCAAACGAGGCCATACAACAATCAAAATAGCAATAATAGACCGTTTAATAGAGAAGGGTATAATAGACCATATAACAATAATAATCGTCCAAACGGGAATAGGCCATTTAATAGAGAAAATGGACAAAATAGTGGCAGACCATATAATAATCGTCCAAACGGAAATAGACCATTTAACCAAGGAAATGGTAACAGACCATACAATAATAATAGAGGGCAAGAAAGAAATCAGGGGAATTATGGAAGAAGACCACTTGATGAAAGAGGCATAGAAAAAAACATTAAAAATATAATGGCCTCTGATGTAGTAGAAAAAGAAAATGTAAGAGAATATGCAAATAAATCTATAGATAAACAAAAAAATAACAGATATGAAGAAAGATCAAACAAAAAATCTTCTAAATCAAGAAAAAGTAATTTTGAAGAAATAAGTAGCCATAAACTAAAAGACCTAAAACAAGAAAATAGATTATCAAATATGTTTGATGAAGGATCAATGCTAGATTATTATGATTTGACAACAACAAGAGGAAGAAGAAGTAAGAAGAAAATTACTCAAGGAGAAAACAGAGTAAAACAAAAAATATTTGAATTGACGGATATAACAATTCCAGAAAGTATAAGTGTAAAAGATTTAAGTACAGAACTTAAAAAAACAAGTAGCGAAATAATAAAAAAATTATTAGGATATGGAATTCTGGCAACAATAAATAATGAAGTAGACTTTGATACAGCATTTTTAATAGCAGGAGAATTTGGAGTAACTGCACATAAGAAGGAAGTAGTTACAGATGAAGATATCTTATTTGATGACAGTGAAGATAAAGAAGATGAATTAAAACCAAGACCACCAGTAATTGTTGTTATGGGACACGTAGACCATGGTAAAACTTCATTACTAGATGCTGTAAGATCTACAAATGTAATAGAAGGAGAAGCTGGAGGAATTACACAAGCAATTGGTGCTTACAAAGTTGAAATAAATGGAAGAGAAATTACATTCTTAGACACACCAGGACATGAAGCATTTACAGCAATGAGAGCAAGAGGTGCTCAAATAACAGATATAGCAATATTAGTTGTTGCTGCAAATGATGGTGTAATGCCACAAACAGTAGAAGCTATAAATCATGCAAAAGCAGCTGGAATACCAATAATTGTTGCAATAAATAAAATAGATGTAGAAGGTGCAAACCCAGATAAAGTAAAACAAGAGCTTGCTGAATATGAACTAGTACCAGAAGAATGGGGTGGAGATACAATCTTTGTTCCGATTTCTGCAAAGAAAAAAATAAATATAGATAACTTACTAGAAATGGTACTTCTAGTCGCAGATATGAAAGAATTAAAAGCAAATCCAAACAAACAAGCAAAAGGTGTAGTGATAGAAGCAAAACTAGATAAATCAAAAGGACCAGTTGCAACAATGCTTGTACAACGTGGTACATTAGATGTTGGAGATACTATCTTAGTAGGTTCTGTTATAGGTAGAATAAGAACAATGACAGATGATAAGGGACATAGAGTTAAAAAAGCAGGCCCTTCAACCCCAGTAGAAATAACAGGTTTAACATCAGTTCCAGAAGCAGGGGATACATTCTATGAAGTTAAAGATGAAAAAACTGCAAAACACTTGATGGAAAGAAGAAAACGTCAAGCTAGAGATAAAGCTCTAAATGCAACAACAAAGGTTACTTTAGATGAACTATTTAGCCAAATAGAAAAAGGAAACTTAAAACAATTAAACTTAATAGTAAAAGCAGATGTTCAAGGATCTGTAGAAGCAGTAAAACAAGCATTAGAAAAATTGTCTAATGATGAAGTAAAAGTTAAAGTAATTCACGCAAATGTTGGTGCAATTACAGAAAGTGATGTAACACTTGCAAGCGTATCAAATGCAATAATTATAGGATTTAATGTAAGACCAGAAGCTTTAGCAAAAGATATGGCAGAGAAATCAGAAGTAGAAATAAAAACATACTCAGTAATCTATAATGCAATAGAGGATGTAGAAGCTGCAATGAAGGGAATGTTAGATCCAGTATTTAAAGAAACAATAATAGGAAATGCAGAAGTAAGACAAATATTTAAAATATCTAATGTTGGAACAATTGCAGGCTGCTATGTTACAGATGGAAAAGTTGCGAGAAATGCAGGAGTGAGAGTTTTAAGAGATAATGTTGTAATACATGATGGCAAATTAATTTCATTAAAGAGAATGAAAGATGATGCAAAAGAAGTTACAAAAGGATTTGAATGCGGAATTCAAATAGAAGACTTTAATGATATTAAAGAGGGAGATATTATTGAGGCGTATATAATGGAACAAGTAAAACAATAAGAAAAAACGAATGAAAATCAGTACTTTGCACATTTTCTATCAGCGATAAAATCCTCAACGTACAGTGTACGTTTCCGGTTTTATTGTCTCAGAAAATACGCAATCCACTAATTTTGATTCGTTTTGCCAAATTGCCTCAAAAGGAGAAAGAATGAAAAGAGAAAAAGGAAATAATAGACTTAATAGAATAAATGAAGAATTAAAAAGAGAAATTAGTAATATAATTAACTATGAAGTTACTAATTCAAACGTAACTGGTTTGGTTAGTGTGACAAAAGTAAAAATTTCTCCAGATTTAAGGTATGCTAAGGTATATGTTAGTATCCTTAATTCTAGAAATGTTAAACAAACTTTAGCAGGACTAAAATCATCTTCTGGATTTATTAGAAGCAGAATTGCTGAAAAGATAAATCTAAGAGTAACTCCAGAATTAGTTTTTGAATTAGATGACTCAATGCAATATGGAGAAAAGATTGATACAATTTTAAAAGATATAATGAAAGACATAAAACCAAATGATGAAGATTAAAAATGAGGAGATATCAAAATATGACCTTAGATAATATTATAGAAGAAATAAATAATGCCGAAAGCATAGTAATACTTACTCATGAAAACCCAGATGGAGATGCGATTGGTAGTAGTTTAGCTTTATACAATGGACTAAAACAAATTGGAAAAGATGCAGATTTAATAATACCAGAATTTCCACAAACTTTTGAGTTTTTAAAAAACAGTGAAGAAGTAAAAAAAGAAGGAAAGACAGAAAAATATGATCTAGCAATAGCATTAGACTGTGGAGACATAAAAAGATTAGATGGATTTGCAAAATATTTTGAAGATGCAAATGTAAGGATATCTATTGACCATCACAGTGCAAATACAATGTTTGCAGATTACAATTTTGTTAATCCTATGGCACCTGCATGTTGCCAAATATTAGTTACAGTCTTAGAAGCACTAGGAATAGAAATAGATAAGGAAATTGGAACATGCTTACTTACCGGAATAATAACAGACACGGGTGGATTTAAGTATTCAGGAGTAACAAGTGAAACTTTTGAATTTGCAGCAGAACTGCTAAATAAAGGTGTTAATGTTTCAAATATATATAAAAAAGTTCTTCAAACATTGTCAAAACCAAGCTTTGAATTAAGAAGAAGAGCTATGAATAGATTAGAATTTCTAGAAGAAGGAAAAATAGCATTTACATATACAACCTTAAAAGATGAAGAAGAAACAACGGCAGGAAGTAATAGCCATGATGGAATAGTAGAAATGGGAAGAGATATAGAAGGTGTAGAAATTTCAATATTCTTGAGAGAAAAGGAAGATGGATATAAAATATCACTTAGATCTAATGAATATGTAAATGTATCAGATATATGTTTAATGTTTAGTGGTGGAGGACATATAAGAGCTGCAGGAGGAAGTATTAATCTTCCGTTTGAACAAGCAAAACAAAAAGTAATAGATGAATGCAAAAAGTATTTAAAATGAGGGAAACAATGGATGGAGTAATTATAATAAACAAGCCAAAAGGTTATACTTCGCATGATGTTGTAAATATTGTAAGAAAACAATTAAATATGAAAAAAGTAGGACACACCGGTACGCTAGACCCTAATGCTACCGGTGTTTTACCTATACTTGTAGGACAAGCAACAAAGATATCTAAATATCTAATTGAACATAAAAAGACATACATTGCAACAATAGAACTAGGAGAAAAAAGAGATACAGGAGATTCAGAAGGGAATATCATAGAAAGTGACTCTAATATAAAAGAATTTGATATTAGTATAATAAAACAAGTATTGCAAAGCTTTTTAGGTAAGCAAAAGCAAATACCGCCTATGTATTCTGCAATAAAAGTAAATGGCAAGAAACTATATGAATATGCAAGAAGCGGACAAGAAGTAAAAGTAGAACCTAGAGAAATAGAAATATATAAAATAGAATTGATAGAATATAAAAATAACAGGATAGAATTTGAAGTAGAATGCTCAAAAGGCACATATATAAGAACCTTATGCGAAAATATAGCAGAAAAATTAGGAACTATTGGGTATATGAAAGAACTGCAAAGAACATCTGTCGATAAATTTAAAATACAAGACAGCATTAATTTAGAAGAATTAAGTAAAGATGAAGCACAGAAAAGAATTATAACAATAGAGAATATATTTAAAGAGAAAGAAAAAATATATTTGAACGACAAAGGTGTAGAGCTGTTTTTAAATGGAGTGCAATTAACTCGTGAGTTAGAAGATGGAGTATATAGAGTATATAATAATGAATTTATAGGTTTAGGAATTGTTAAAGATAAATTATTAAAAAGAGATATAGTAATTTAAAAAAGATTATGATAAAATATTTTTACATATATTAGTAGCAGAGAAAAACACTCTGCAAAATTAGAAAGGGAGATATACTTATGACAAGTTTGTTTAGTTATTTAATTACAATGTTTGCAGGAATCTTTTGGCTAATAAGAGTTGCCATTTCTATTGCATACACAATGGATGCAGATATAGGAATAGCGCCATTAAATTTTAATATAGAAATAATTTTATTGTTCTTTACATTAGTATGTATGATATTTATTATAAAAAGAAACATTATAGGTGCACTTATGTATTTTGTAGCTTATGGACTATACTTTGGAACAGATTTATATAATGGTGTAATAAATATTATGAATGGACAAACAGGGCTTGTTGATTATGCTTCGTTATTTTTATCATTTATAGGCGTAGTAATTCCATTTTTAACGGTTATGGACATATTTTTAAATAAAGATAGAAAAGGTAGTACCAGAGATAAAAACACAGATTGGTTTTATCAAAACAAAGATTACGACAGGAAATTTGATGATAGAGCAGATAAAAACCAATATAAATTTTAACAAAAAGGCAAAAATGCCTTTTTTGCTAAATATGTATACTAGCTAAAAGAAAAATTTGGGGGAGAAAATATATGAAAGAAAGAATAGTAAAGCCTTTTACAATGTGGAGACATTTTAAAGGAACAAGAGCTTTTGTAATTACAGTAGCAAAACATAGCGAAACTGGAGAAGAATTAGTTGTTTATTGTTGCATGGATAATAATGGAAAAACTAACCATAAGGACGGAATTTATGCAAGACCATTGGATATGTTTTTGTCAGAGGTAGACCATAAAAAATACCCAGATGTTACTCAAAAGTATCGCTTTGAAGAAATTGTAGATTAAACATTAATAGGTATGTGTGTCTTGATTCTAATTTTCTAAATTAAAAATGAGAGGAAAAATTATGAATAGAATTACTATAGAAGATAATGAAAAATTTTTAAGACAAGTATCAACTAATATAGATATAAAAAATGAAAATTACATGAAATATATATGTTTATTGAAAAAATACTGCAATAGCAATACAGTTTATGCGCTTGCTGCAGTCCAAATTGGAATACCAAAAAGAATAATTTATTTGCGAAATACTACTCAGGATATGACAAAAAATACAGACAGTAAGTATGATGAAGAAGTGATATTGATAAATCCAATTATTATAGAGAGGAAAGGTCTGACAAGGTTTTTAGAAAGATGTGAAAGCTGTTTAAACTATGTAGGAATAGTTGATAGACCATATTCAGTTATAGTGAAATATCTTGATATAAATGGAATTGAACATATAGAAGAATTTAAGGAGTTTAAAGCAATTGTTTTTAGCCATGAATTTGATCATTTAAATGGTATTTTACACATAGATAGAGCTAATGAGATTATGCAAATGACATGGGAAGAAACTAGAAAGTACAGAGCTGCACATCCTATGGAAGTAGTTTCAAAAAGCTGTAAATATGTAGATTTTGTAAAAAACAAAGAAAAATATAAATAATTCAAAAAGGTATTAAAAAGAAAATTTATTGTAATTTGTATAGGGCAAGTGATTGGTTGAAAATCACTTGCTTTTATGTTAAAATATAAAAGGTATTAAATAAAAATAAGGTGAAAAATATGAACGAAAGTAAAACAAATGTAAACTGGGAAATAATGACTTATGGAAACCTCTTAGAAATACTTATAAATAAAGACTTTAAATTTGACTCCTTTTTACATTCTATAGGTGTAAAATGATAAAAATTTAAAGAAAATAAAGGTAATAACGACATATGGAAAACTTTTATATAAAAAATGAAGAAGGAGGTAGTAATGAAGAAAATTGTAGATAGATATACTAATAATATTTTT
>CAKPJM010000024.1 GCA_934162625.1 uncultured Clostridia bacterium | reverse complement strand
TGTTTCGGGCAGACACAGGGCCTGCCCCTACGTTAATTAAATAAGATAACATATTTTAATTTTCTTAAATGATTTACTCACGTAAATTACATTTTGTCTTAAAAATATTGAAAATAAATCTGCTAATGATATAATAAATAAAAAACGGAGGATAAAATAATAATGTACAAATTAATAGCTATGGATATAGATGGAACTCTTTTGAATTCATATGGAGAAGTAAGTTTAAAAAATAAAGAAGCAATAGAAATGGCTTTGCAAAAAAATATAGAAGTTGTATTAACATCAGGAAGAATGCCAAAAGCAATCTTACCAATAGCAAATGAAATAAATGCAAATAAATATATTATATCTGGAAATGGAGCAGCAATATATGATGTTCAAAATGATGAAATAATATATAATAGTTATATGACTAAAAAGAAAGTGCTAGAAATAATAGATATATGTGAAAAAAATAGCATGTTTTATAATGTTTATACGAATGATGTGATTCTTACAAAATCACTTAATTATAATATTCTTTTTTATTACAATGAGAATAAAAAAAATCCAGAGGATAAAAAAATAAAAATAAATATTGTAGATGACATTTGTAAATATGTAGAAGAATACGGAAAAGACGACTTCTTGAAAATTACAATATGCGATAATGATAAATTTGTTTTTAAGAGTATAATGAGTAAAATGAAAAATATTAAAAATATAGATGTTTTAGAAGTAGCACATATGTCTAAAAAGATAATAAAGCATGGAAGTGAAGAACATGAAATTGCATACTATTACACAGAAATAACAAATAAAAATGTAAACAAATGGACTGCTCTTGAAGTATTACTAAAAAAATTAGAAATAAAAAAAGAAGAATTAATAACAATAGGAGATAATGTAAATGACAAAGAAATGATAGAAAATGCAGGTTTGGGAATAGTAGTAGGAAATTCTTCTCCAGAAATGAAAAGAATAGCAGATGAAACAGTTGCAAGTAATAATGAAGATGGCGTTGCAGAGGCCATATTAAAACACATCTAAAAAATATTACAAAAGTGTTACAAACATATTAATTTTAAATTACAATCACCTTAAATGTTGTTTTTAAGGTGATTTTGTTATAAAATAAAAATACAAGGCAACAATTAAAATTGCCGAAAACCAGAGAAAACAAATATAACAATATTACTAATTTCAATATAATAAAACATATTGAAATAATAGTTATTAGGAGGAAAATATTATGGTAGCAAATCCAATGCAAAAAAAAGCAAGAAATTCATTTTTATTAGGAATGATAATTACACTTATAGTGTGTATAATAATAGGATTTTTATTCTATATGATTATATCAAAACAGAATAAAAATAGAGAGGCAGAAGAAGGCACAATTACATATGTATATAGACTAAAAAACAATGTGGAATCAGGCCATAAAATAACTAGTTCAGATGTAGAATCAATACCTGTTACATCCAAAGCAGTACCATCAGACGCTTTTGCATCTAAAACAAAAGCAAATAACTCGAAAGGAAAAGAAACATTGGTAGATCAAGCTTTCCCAGAAGGATATAATGCAAAAGTAGATTTAAAGGCCGGAACAATTTTGTCATCTGCACTAGTATATAAAGGAGAAGAATTAACTCCAGATGTAAGATATGTAGAATACAACATGCTTTCATTACCAACTACAGTTAATGTTGGTGAATTTATAGATATAAGACTAAAAC
The DNA here is from genome assembly GCA_934162625.1 of uncultured Clostridia bacterium. Lineage (GTDB taxonomy): Bacteria > Bacillota > Clostridia > TANB77 > CAG-508 > CAG-452. Next base: position 17,877 of record CAKPJM010000024.1, on the reverse strand, counting down.
TTCCAAATGGACAAGATTTAATAGTAGTTTCTAAAAAAGAAATAAAATCAATATTAGGAGCAACAATAGGTCTTGAATTATCAGAAGGAGATATATTAATGATGGAAAGTGCAATAGTAGAAGCATATATAATGTCTGCGTCAAAACTATATGTAACACAATACGTAGAACCAGGCAACCAAGTTGCAGCAAAAAACACATATGTTCCTACTCAAGCAGTTCAAGCGCTTATAGCAGCAGACAGCAATATTGTGGACACTGCAAGAAATGCATTAACTAGAGAATTTAGTGATAGCAAGAGATCTTGGGTAAATAATGACCTTTCTTCATATAGTGGAGAAGAAACACAAAACATAGAAACAAAATTAAAAGAAGAAATAGAAAATGCAAAAGCAGCAAGAGAAGCTTATTTGTCAGGATTAACAAGCTATTAATAAATAGAACACATATTAATAACAGAAACTAAGGAGGAAACTAAAGTTGAGAAAAATAGGTTTTATAGGAGCATTTGAAAAAACGGATTTAATTATATATACTGCAAAAATACTAACAGAATTGAAGAAAAGAGTTTTAGTAATAGACACAACAATACTACAAAAAGCAAGATATATTATACCATGCATTGCTCCAACAAAAACTTATGTTACAGAATATGAAGGAATAGATGTTGCCGTAGGATTTGAAGATCTAGAATCTTTAAATGGATATTTGGGAGATATAGAAACAGATTATGATATAGTCTTAATAGATATAGATTCTTACGAAAAATTTGATTCATTCGAAATAATGGATTCAGAAAGAATATATTTTGTAACTGCTTTTGACAGCTTTTCTCTAAAAAAAGGAATAGAAATAATAGGTACAATGAGACAAAAAGTAAAAATGAAAAAAATACTATTTGAAAGAGATTTTCTAGAAGAAGATGATGAATACTTAAACTTATTATCTATGACATATCCAATAGAATGGGATGAAGAAAAAATATATTTTCCATACGACCAGGGGGATTTGACTGCAATAATAGAAAACCAAAGAGTAACAAAAATAAAACTTAAAAACCTTAGCGAAGAATATAGAGAAGCATTGTTTATACTAACTCAAGAAATAGTTCCAGAAATAAAGAGCGGGGAAATAAAAAGAGCTTTTAAAAATATTTAAGGAGAGAACACATGGCAATTATATCATTTTGGAGTAATGGAAAAGAAGAAACAGGAAAAAGTTCAGCTATAGCAGCTATAACCACATATTTAGGCATAAACCATAATTATAAAATACTAGTCCTAGATACAAAATATAATGATTATTTTTATCACGATTGCTTTTGGCAAGAAGATAAAACAATTAAATTAATAAATAGCAACAATGCGAAAACAGATATAGGACATGATATTAGTGGATTATCAAAAGCAATATTAAGTAATAAAACATCTCCGGAAATTGTAACAAACTATACAAAAATAGTATTTAAAGATAGACTAGAACTACTAATGGATACAAAAGTAGAACCAGAAGAATATGAAATACACAAAACAATATTTAAAGATATTGCAAGAATAGCAAGCAAATATTATGACTTGGTATTTATAGATATAGATAGCAGCTTGGATGAAAAAATAAAGGATTCATTATTAGAAGTATCAAATCTTGTTGTAGCGTGCTTGCCTCAGAATTTAAGAAAAATAAATGAATTTATGGAATTAAGAAATGAAAAAGAAGTTTTAAAAAATAAAGCACTAATTCCTATGCTGGGAAGATATGATAAACATTCTAAATTTAATAAAAAAAATATTTCAAGGTATATGAAAGAAAAAAGAGGAGTATTTACAATACCATACAATACACTATTTTTTGAAGCATGCAACGAAGGAAAGGTTGCAGACTTCTTTATAAAATTTAGAAAAATAAACGAAAAAGATAGAAATGCCTTGTTTATTTCTGAAGTAAAAGAAGTTACAGAAAAAATGGTCGAACGATTAAAAGAATTACAAATGAGAATGTAGGAGAGGAGTTCTTATACTATGACTATTACAAATATTTTATTTACATTTGTTGTGTTAATATTAGTAGGAGTGTTGATTAAGTACAAAATAGAAAAGAATAAAAATGCAGAAGTAGAAGAGGGCATTGATATAGATGACAAAACATACACAATAGATAAAATGAAAGAATTCGTTAAAAAAAGATTAGATGAAATTACAAAAATAAATCTTTATGATATAGGCCTTTCAGAAGAAGAATTAAAAAGAAGAAAAGCCAAAAAATACGAATTAAAAAGAGCTTTAAAAGGTTGTACCTATGGAGATGTTAATGATAAAAAATATGTCAAAGAATTAATATTCGATTTGTTATCTAAAGAGTATGGAGTTACAGAAGTAAATATATCAAAAGCAATACCATTTGACATTCCATCACTTCTTACTTCTCAAGATAAATTTGATATATTATTATATACATATAAAAAAGACTTTGGATATGAAGCTTTAACACAAATAATAAAAAAATATAACCTAGCTACATTAAAATATATAGCAGGAGAAGCAAAACCATGTTATGTAATAACAAAAGAAGAAATAGATGAAATATTTGAAAAAGAAGCTATAACATTAAATTTTCAAGACAAGTTAAATGTAGTAGTACAAAGAATATATCAACATTATAAGGGCTATAGTAGTATTGATGAAGTTAGAGATATGAATATCGATGGTATCTCTGGTGGTGTATCTGGTCTTCCAGAAAGTTTCTTAAGCCAAGTTGCACAAACAGATGGAGATTACCTAAACCAAATAACAGAACATAAGGTCCCAAGAGCATGTGACAGTATTTGGATAATGTTCCAAGGTAAATCAATACGTTTAGCATTCCTTTCATTTGGAAAAGAAAGTGAATTAAAAAGAGTATGTCAAAACATATACAAATATAACAACCCAGGACAATTATCTGATACAAACGGATTTAAAATAAACGAAATGAAAGATGGATCTCGTGTCGTTGTTGTACGTCCATCAATGTCAGAAACATGGGCATTCTTTGTAAGAAAGTTCGACGTAAAAAGAGCAACACTAGAACAAATAATTACAGTACCAGGAAAAGATAATGCAATAGATTTACTAAAATTCTTAGTAAAAGGAGCTAGAATAATATCACTTACTGGTGAGCAAGGTTGCCGGAAAAACAACAATGCTTATGGCAATGATAGAAAATATATACGAAACAATGAACCTTCGTATTACAGAAACTGCGTTCGAGTTGCACTTAAGAAAAATATATCCAACAAGAAACATATTGTCAATGCGTGAAACAGAAACAATATCTGGACAAGATTGTTTGGACGTTCAAAAGAAGACTGATGGTAGTGTTAATATAATTGGTGAGGTTGCAACAGACCCCGTAGCATCTTGGATGATACAATCAGCACAGGTTGCATCTAAATTTACATTATTTACTCACCATGCTAAAACATTCCCAGACTTAGTTACAGCATTACGTAACTCAATGTTAAGAGCTGGAGTATTTAAAGACGAAAGAACAGCAGAAGAACAAGTTGTTCAAGTATTAAACTTTGATATTCACTTAGTAAAAGACTTTAGAGGTAGACGTTATATAGAAAGAGTTACAGAATGTATACCAGTTGAAGACAAAAATGAGTATACATATGATCATAGAAAAGAAAAAACTTTAGAAGGAAAAATGGATAAATTTATAGACAATGCAACACATTACTTTACTAAAGTTACAAACAGAGAATTATATAAATATGTAAATATAATGGAATATAGAAATGATGAATATGTTATTACAAACAAAATATCAGACCATAACTTAAAAGAAATGCGTATAAACATGGATGAATCTGATATAGAAGAATTCGATAGATTTGTAGAAAGAAACTGGGGAAAACAAAAAGAAGAAGCAGTTCCAGTATCTGCTACAGTAGCAGAAGGTGAAATATCAAAAAGAAGAGGAAGACCAAAGAAAGAGGTGTAAAAAGCCATGTCTAACCAAACATTATTTTTAATAATGGGAATAAGTGGTGGATTATTTGTATTTACAATAGTAGCATACCTTATAATGAGACAAGTATTAAATAAATCAGACATAAAGCATATAAAACAGCTGAAAGAAGGAACAAAAGAAAAAAAATACACCTCAGATGTTTTATACCAAAAAATATACATTTATTTAATAAGAGTACCATTTTTAAAAAGATACGTAAATAAAGTAAGAAGGAAACTAGAAATAATAAACATAGATGATGAATATTTGACAAGAAGACAGACAGCGGCAATAATTACAAAAGCAATTATATTAGTAGCAATATTAACAATATTTGTAGTAATATTTGCACATAGCAACACGTTATTGTTATCAATACTATTATTATTTGAAGTATTCTTAATAGAAACAATAATGAGTGGAATGGTAGACAAATTAGACACCAAGCTATTAAAACAACAAATAGAATTTTTTGCAGAAATAAGACATGCATATCACGAATACAACATGGTAGAAGAAGCAATATATGAAGTCTCACAAAAGGATCAACTAGAAGTTTCAAGGCAAGGAGAAAAAATATATGAAATACTAATATCTGATGATCCAGAAACAGAACTAGAAAAATACTATGATGTAGCTCCAAATAGTTATTTAAAAGAATTTGCAGGAATATCATACTTAACAAGGGAGTTTGGAGATAGAACAGATAGCAATGGAGCATCCTTGTACTTAAAGAACTTAAACAACATAACAGAAGAGATGCAACTAGAAATATTAAAAAGAGAAAAATTGGATTATGTTTTCCAAAGTTTATCTGTAATAGCAATAGTACCAGTACTAGCTATGCAACCACTTAGAAATTGGGCAGTATCAAACTTCTCTTTCACATCTAAATTCTATGATGGAAAGTTAGGATTTATTGCACAAATTCTATTAGTAGTAATAACATTCATATGCTACCTTTTAACAAGAAAATTAAAAGATAATGGCTCAATAAAAGGAGAATATGTAGACCCAAATAAAGTTTGGCAAATGAAATTATACAAAAATCCAATAGTAAAAAAAGTGGTAGATTTATTTATACCAAAAGAAAAAACAAAAGAATATAGAAAAGATACAAACCTGCTGAAAGATGCAGCATCAAAGCAGAAATTAGAAACCTTATATATAAATAGGATTTTATGTAGTATAGCGGTCTTTATAATTTCTTTAATGATATTTGGACAGGTACATAATGTAGCAATAGACTATATATACGAAAATCCAACAACGCAATATGATGTGCTAGGTGAATTATCAGAAGCAGATTATACAGCTGCAATGAGTTTAACAGCACAAGATAATTACTTTCTAGACAAATTGAAAGGACAAAAACTAACAGAAGAACAAGTAAAAATGGAACTGAAGCATTCTGAATATTATAGAGATGCAACAGAAGAAGAGTTAAAAACACGGAGCAGAAAGAATAAACGAAAAATTAAAAGTAGTAAATAAAGAATACTTAAAATGGTTTGAATGGCTACTTGCATGCGTATTTGCATTAGGTGGATATATGGCACCAAAATGGATGCTTATGTTCCAAAAAATATTAAGAAAACTAGAAATAGAAAACGAAGTTATGCAATTCCAAACAATAATCTTAATGCTTATGAAAATTGAAAGGGTAAACGTAGAAATGATATTAGAATGGCTAGAAAGATATTCTAATATATTTAGAGAACCAATTTCAAAATGTGTTAACAACTATGAAGCAGGAGCTTGGGAAGCATTAGAAGAATTAAAGAATGAAGTAAACTTTGAACAAATGATTAGAATAATAGAAGGCCTACAATCAGCAGTAGAAAAAATACCAATTAAAGAAGCATTTGATGAACTAGATAACGAAAGAGAATATTATCAAGCAAAAAGAAAAGAATCTAACGAAAGATTAATAAAAAGAAAAGGAATGATAGGGAAAGCAATAGGCTTTGCACCATTAGTACTACTTTTTGTAGGTTATCTAATTGTACCATTAGTAGTTATAGGATTATTTAGTATGTCAAGTTCAATGTCTACACTTTCTACAATGTCTTAGTATAAATAAAGGAGAGAATCTATGGAAAATGCATCAAAAGCTTTACTTATTGCAGGTAGCATACTACTTGCCCTAATGATATTATCTTTAATTGTATATGTGTCTACATCAACATCTAGAATGGTACAAGCTCAAGAAGAAAAAAAGGCAACAGAAGAAATAGCAGCATTTAACAGACAATATGAAGCGTATAATAAAAAGAAAATGTATGGCACAGATATAATAACGGTTACAAATAAAGCAATTGAATATAATAAAAAAGAAGCAGAGAAAATAGAAATTGAATTAGTAGTACATAGTACTTATGAAACTGTAATAGAAACTTTGACTACTAATGGTAATGGGAAGGTTACTTCTGCAAAAGAACGAAAGCCTAGTGAATTAAGGATTGAACCCGAAGAAACATACTCTAATGAGAAATTAAAGACATTTTTTAACCAACCAGTTAATGATATATTAGGAGTAAAAAAAAGTGATACTGTTATAACAAACACATATAGCGCTTTAACAGTTTTTAAAAATTCAACATTTAAGTGTACAGGTGTTACATACAGTAGCAGTGGAAAAATAAATAAAATGTCTTTTGAAGAAATAACAAATTTTTCTGATAAATAATATTAGTTACAAAACCAAGTCAACATAAAGGAGAAAGGTATGGAAAATGCATCTCAAGCATTAATAATTGCAGGAGGAATATTAATAGCTATAATAGTATTAAGTGTAGGAGTATATCTATTTGTTAATTATTCCAAAGTTAGCGAAAGTTATGGACAAGTACAACAAAATAAAGAAATTAATAAATTTAATACTAACTTTACAAAGTTCAAAGGTAGAACTGATATAACAGCACAAGAAATAATAACTTTAAAAAAATTTACTGCTGATTATAATAAACAGAGGGAAACAAATGTAATGGTTGAATATCCAGATAAAACAATGGAAGATGTAGAATTTATGAAAAAATATTCAGTAAAAGATAATGGTGAAATAACATATTTTGTATGTGAAGACATTGCGTATGGAAACGATGGGAGAGTCGAAAAAATAAAATTCCAAAAGAGACATTAACAAAATGGTATAATTTAGAAGGCAAAAAACTTACAAAAAATGTTGCATAATGTAGTAAAAAATATTATAATAAAAGAAGGAGAAACTTTAATAAAATGAAGGAATCACTTTTAATAATACTTGCAATAATCTTTATTGTAATATGTATAGTCTCAGGAACAATAATTAATATTCAAACAGAAAAAAAAGAAATAAATACATACAATTTAGAGTACGAAAAATATCTAAATAAAGAAGTTTTAGGAACAGAAGTTGCAACATTAATAAACAAAGTAATAGACCAAAATGAAAAAAATAATGTGGCAAAAGATGAAAAAAAATATTATATAGATAATAATCAGAACAGTATAAAAATAGATTTAAAAATGACAACAATAGATAAAACATATCCAATGGAAGAAATATACAATAATCAAATAACAAACTTTGTACAAAATTTTAATCAAATAAAATTCAAATGTACAAAAATTGAATATCACAAAGATACAAATAAAATATCAAAAATGGTATTCGAAGAATTAGAATAATATAAAATAATGTAGGGGCGGGGCTCCGTACCCGCCCGAAAATATGTTATCAACATTTTAGAATAAAAACATTCTAAAGATAAAATAAATAAAAAATTCAAAGGAGGAAAAAATTATGGAGAATGCATCAAAAGCTTTAATTATAGCAGGAGCTATATTGATTTCAATATTATTAATAAGCTTAGGAATTGTTATGTTTAATGCATCTAAAAGCACAACAGGTAAAGCATCAGATACAACTAATGTAATGGATCAAGCTGCCAACAAAGAATTAAACAGTATGAAAAGTTCTTTAGGCTTATAGATTAAGTTAAAATTAAAACGGAGGATAATGTAATTTATGGAGAATGCAACAAAAGCTTTAATTATGGCAGGAGCTATTTTAATTGCTATATTAATAATAAGTGCAGGTATTATAGTATTTAACTCCACAAAAGGAGTTAGAGAAGGCGGAATAGAAGCCGGAAATTTGATGGAAATAGAAACCTATAATAACCAATTCACTAAATATTGTGGTAACAGAGTTAAAGGATCAGAAGTTACAAATTTAATAAATTTTGTTGCTACATATAAAGCTAGAAATCGGTAATGGACCTACTTTAACAGGTGTTATAACAAATATTAATCCTTACAAAGACTATACTGTTTCAGTAACTGCACGTGATAATGAAGGAAAGGTAACTAGTATAAGTATAACTTCAAATAGTGAAAGCTAGAAAGGAAAAAATATGGAAAATGCAGCTGATGCTTTAAAAACGGCATTTGCAGTTCTAGTATTTATAATTGCAATCACAATAATATTTGTAATGATTTCCAAAGTAAGGTCTACTGCAGATGTAGTGCTATACTATAGTGATAAAACTAATTTCTATAGTCATTATGACAGCAAAGAATCAAATAGAGAAGTTAATGTTTCAGATATAGTAGCAACATTATATAGATATGACACAGAATCTCTTGCTGTTACTGTTAACTTAGACAGTGGTACTTATTATTTTGACCTTGGCTATGAAACCAATTTAATTGGAAAAACAATAAATACTCAAGAAGAAAGAGAAGAAAATTTAGGCAAATTTATAAGTGACAAGCTTAATGATTATAAGGACAAAAAATTTAAAGAGGAATTTTCAGAAATTACATTATCATCAGGTGGAAAAAAAGTATATATTACATATAGTTTATATACAGAAAAATAACAATAAACAAAATTTTAAATAGGGCGAGATTATTTTGCTCGCCCACAAAACAACAGCAATATGTATTAACTAAAAAGGAGGGGTTAGCATGAGCGATTCACTAATGCTTATAATAGGAATATTTGTGGCAGTAATATTAATGTTTATATTCCCTTTAATGTCATTATCAGAAAGAAGTGATGATATATCTCAATCTGTAGTGCAAACAGCAACTTCAGAATTTGTAGATAAAGTATCAGTAGCAGGGAAAATAAAACCAGCAGACTATGAGGCATATGCACAAACAATTGGAGCTACAGGAAACACATATGAAATAGAAATAGAAGTACAACACTTAGACGAAAACCTAGGTAAAAAATCTGCAACAACTTCGGGACAACTATTAGGAGAAAATGCAAGATTTTCTTCATACACCTCAGAAATAGAGTCTACAATGTATAGTGGAGAAAAACCAAAAGATTATATTTTAAACAAAGGAGATATTATAATAGTTACAGCAAAAAACACAAACAGAACAATGGCTCAAATGCTAAGAACGACTTTTTATAAAATAACTCGGACAAGCTTCAAGTGAGGTAGCTGCTAGTGCGTCTAGTATGGTTGTAAATACAGGAAGCGCAAGCAACTAGACCTAGTAATGTTAAAAAAATAATACATAAGAAAAGTGAGAGGTGATATGGAATATGTTTAATTTAATATACTCCATGCCACGTCTCACTTTATTAAAATAAAAATAGAAAAAAACAAAATAAAAATACAAAATAATCATATGAGGTGAAATGATGAAATTACACAATTTATCAGTAATATTTGTAATAATTGCAATTCCACTAATATTAATTACATCATACTACATATCATTGCAAATAGATACAATAAACATGCAAACAGCATATAATACTAAGCTACTCGATTCTACAAAAGAAGCAATAGATGCTTTTGAAATAAACACTGTAGAATGGAATGCAAATTATTCTGAAACTGCAGACTCAAAGCGTAGAGATATAATGGCGTCAATTAATACTTTTACTAGCTCATTTGCAAATAATATTGGCATTGGAGGAGCAAGTAAAGAGTATATAATGGCGTATATGCCAGCAATTGCATACACTTTATATGATGGATACTACATCTATTCACCTGCAAATACAAAAATAGCAATTACAGATGACAATGATGTAGGAGTAGTAATGACAAGTGAAACAGCAAAGCTAACTACTGGATATACGTATAAAGAAACTGATGAAGGAAAATTGTTGTATAAGGCAGCAGGAGAGGATTCTGATGGTAAATATAATGGAGTTGCCTTTACCTTAGACCCATCAAAAGCAGATACAGAAGACAAGCATATACTAAAGCCTTTTGCTTCATATTCAGAAAAAATAGGAGATTGGGTAATTAATTATACTTTAGATAACTATATAACAATATATGGAAATATAGAAAACTCAGAAACGGGCAAGGAAGAGTTCATTTCTAAGTCTGGATACTTAACAGTAATTGGAAAAGAAGGGATAAGTGAATTTAAACCTAGCAATCATAATACAGTAAAAGATATAAAGTTTAGAGAAAGAAAAATTGAACCAGAATCTTTATCTGAAAAAATAGCATATAAGGATAATGAGAATGTAAACAATGCAAGGGATGCTCAAGTACAAGAAGGAATATTTAGATATGTTTATGAAGCAGATAAAAATACAAAGGTATATTTTGATGAAGATGGAACAGCTTTTATTGTAGGAAGTGATCTAGTTAGAGAAAACTTATCAGAATATATAAATAGATACAAAAAGGTGACAATTCCACAATATAAGAGTGGAAACTGGACATATAAGGAAATATATCAAAGCTTATATAATGGCAAATGGTATGATAAAGATAAAAAAAATATTATAGCAGAAGCAACACCAGGATATGGCATAGAGGCAGATAAGAAACTTGACTATAGTGCAATTAATTATTGTGTAGAATCATACATAGTAACAAAATTTGTAAACAGTCTAGATTTAAAACCAAGCGAGGTAGATGGAACTTGCATATGTGGATACAATCATAACAACAACACATTTAATATAACTTCAAATAATAATCCAGAAAATAAAGATTCTGACTTCAGCATACATAAAAGAGGAATAATAAAAAATGCAATAGAATCAAACTTAAACCAAGCAATAACAAGTTATAGTAGAAATAGCGAAGGGGAATATAAATTACCAAAATTAACAGAAACAGATTGGGATCAAATTTTAAGAAATGTATCAATAATAACATTTATTCAAAATATTCCAATAGGAATGAAATATTACAACAACTATGCAATAGCAACAAGTACAATGAATAAAGAATATGTAGATCCAGAAGAAATATATTTGAATGCTACTGGAGATGAATATTACCATATGCCATATTGTAAACATCTAGAAGAAACAAACAATATGATAGGATACAGAAGCATAGACTATGTTCAAAGAACATATACACAAACAGGAACAGAAAAACCAACTTACTATTATAAACATGCAAAAAGTGCTAGTGATAGTGAAACAGCAAATCAAAGTAGCAATATAAATGTAAACCAAGCATGTTATTATTGTTTGATACAAAAGGCACTATATGAAAAAGACACAAATAATGAAAAAGAAACAGCATATAACACAGCTTTAGCGAGAGAAAGATATGTTGCAAGAATGGCTAAATTGCCACCAGAAGTAGAGGCCTCATACTATATAAATGTAATACCATATACAATAGAAAATGGAGAAGAAATAGATGCAACAACTGCTCAATATTCTATAAATGGGACAGCATCTACAGGAAAAGGTGGAGTTAAAATAAACAAAGAAATTTCAGAATATAGTATAAGACCGACCTTTGGGAAAGAAAAAACTTTAGAGGGAAACAAACCTACAGACGATCTAGGTAGCTTTGATAGTACTGCTAAAACAATAAGTGAAGCAGACCCAGACTTCGAAGGTTATAATTATAGTGTATACAAATCTGATTCACATGCAGATGTTACAACTAAATATAATCCAGCTATAGGAGTTACATTTTCTGTTGATGCATGGAATGAAGATGCTTGGACAACAATACCAGAAAATGCAAAGAACACAAAAAGCTTTAGTCCTGAAGAGGATGGGTATATTAATATAAAATTAAAATATGAAAAGAACTATACATCAGGAGGAGAAGACTCTAGAATAACTGCTTTTACTAATATAGAGGATATAAATGAGGGAAAAAGTAAAATAACGATAGTAACTAACACTGGAGATATAACAGGATATGTAAGATTAAAGTTTACTAATACGTTTATTAATACAAATAATGAAGTAGAAACGGTAGAATATTATTCAAAAGACATATTTAATATAACAGAAACAAATTCGTCTATATATTGTGAATTAATAGATGATAAGCTTAGCTGGTATAAAAATGATTGGCAGGTAGACGTTTTGAATGTAGCAGGTGGATCTATTAAATCAACAGACAAAATGGAATATTATACTTTAAGAAAAAAAGAAGGATTAGAAGCATTCTCACAAGCAACTAATAATGGAGCAAAAACAGAGGGAAGAACATTTTATTTAATAGAAAACATAGATATGAATAATGAAGAAATAAATCCAATTTGCCAAAATACAGATAATTGGTTTGATGGATATTTTGGTAGTGGAACATATTATGCTGAAGGAGGCTATGTTAAAAGAGACGGACAGAATAATACCATTAGTAATATAAAAATAAAAATACAAGACAAGGAAGATTATGCTTTTGGACTATTTGGATGGGTAGGAAGCCCTGCTACAATAGAAAACTTAATTATAGATACTATAGAAATAAAATATGATATGCGCAAAAATGATATAAAAGTTGGAGCTTTATGTGGATATGCAGATAATGGTACTGGTACGAAAATAATTAATGTAATAGTAAAAAATTCCACATTAAAACGGAAATGCTTCTTATATAGGTGGATTAGTAGGAGCCTGTGACAAATTAATAGAAAGCTGTAGAGTAGATAAGTGTAAAATTGGAGATGGAAATTCTAACAGAAACAGTGCATCTAGTAGCCTTTCATATAAGAATTCTAATACAAATCAATATCATGTAGGAGGTTTAGTAGGCAAATTAAACAACTCATTAAATGGTGAATGTTCAGCTACTAATTGTACTATTAAAGGAGGAAAAGTATTATATCGTAATGAAGAAGATACAAAAGCATTTGTTAGCACAGGAGGATTAATAGGTTCACTAGAATATAATAAGATTTCAGTAGATGATACTTTAGATATTTCAGGAACAGAAATATCTGGTTTTGATAATGTAGGAGGAGTTATTGGATACAACCATGTTGGTTCTATTTATGGAATATCATTTAAGGGAAAGGTAGTAGGAACAGGAGAAAATATAGGAGGAATAGTTGGATATAATAATGAGGGCAATATAGAAAACTGTACTAATAATGGAACAATTTTAGCAGAAGGAGGAGAAAAGATATATCCACAAAACATAGGAGGAATAGTTGGATTAAACAATAAAGGAAACATTATGCAATGTCAAAATATACAGAGTATAAATGGCGCAGAAAATGTAGGAGGAATTGTAGGATTAGAAAATGGAGGCACCATAAGTTCGTGTAGTAATAGTGGAAAAATAGTTGGAGCAGGAAATTTGGGAAGAAGCTACTGGGTTATGTGGTCAGAATATACGGGAACAGGAGGAATTGCAGGTAAGCTATATCATTGCAAAGTAGAAAAATCATATAATACGGGAAACATAGAATCAAATATGAATGTAGGAGGAATTGCTGGGCTTAATTGGTCAAGTAAAGTGGATTACTCATATAATTCAGGTAATGTTACAGCAACAAAAATACTTGGAAAAGTAGGAGGAATTTGTGGACATGGAAGTAATGTAGATATTACTGCTTGCTATAATTTAGGTAATATAAGTGGAGATGCAGATGTTGCAGGAATTATGGGGTCATGCGTTGACAATACTATATACGAAAAAATTGAAAAGAAAAAAATTACAAATAAATATTTAGGAGAATTTGATATATCTTATATAGGAACTGGAAAAACGCATAATTATTTTAGATATTGTTATAATAAAGGAAAGACTACTGGTACATTCCTTAATAAGGGGGCAGGAATTTTAAAAACACGAATGCTTCGGCGCTACAAAGGTAAACGATCATATTGAATTTATAGAGTGTTATTATTTAGATAGTTCGTCTAAGAAAAATGACTTTGGAGATAAAAAAAATGAAAGCGATATGAAGCTACTATTGTATAAATGGGCAACAAAAGATGATGGTGAAGGCGGAGTTATTATAAAAGAAGGAAATGATGTGGAAAATTATATATATACCACTACAAATCCAATAGAAACTGATAAAGGTTATGATGGATATGGAATATTATGGTGGCAACTAGAAAATTATGGAAGAACAGCAATCCATGTTAAAGACAATGTTGGATGTCCGGTATATGAACCAATAAGATTAAATATTAATTCATTTGAAATAAATTTAGATAAATTTGAAAAATTTGAACAAAAGTGCGAAAATATAGACAGTTCTACATATGGTTATACGCTAATGCTAAATAAATCTAAAGAGTATACATGCACAGCAGAGAACAGCAATTACAAAGAAGAAACTAAAAGAATAACAAGCATAACAATAGGTAAAGACGCAAAAAAAGCAGGAGAAGGGCATAATGATGTTTACATAGGAAAAAGACCAGAATTTATATTAGCAATACACAATGAAAATAAAAATAAATATGGAAACAAAATGGAGAAAAATAATGTTAATATACCAAATGGATATTATTATGTAATTGCATGTGGAGGACGGTGGCTCTGCTCCAAATATAGCAGCAGATGCAAACTTAGGCCACAACCGGAGGAGGATCTGGAGCTGCGTATATTGCTAGAAAAAGACTAAATGGTCAGTATAACATAAAAGTGCGGATATGGTGGAAAAGTAGATAATGCAAATGGCATAGATGGCGGAGATACAATATTGCAAAATGCTTCAACAAATATAAAAGCAGGAGGAGGAAAAGCAGGAGGAAGTGAGAAAGGATCAATTTCAGGAATTTTTGCAGGAGGAGGAGAAGCAGGAACCTTAGAGGCCTCAGGAACATTAGAAGGAGAAAAAGTATACTTAAGCTCTAATGGAAATAATCGGATACAGAACAAATGAAACAATAACCGTAAAACGCTGGAGCAAGGGTGGAGCATCTGCAATGAGCAATGAGAGATTTAAAAGTGGAATAGGAAATAATAGAGGATATGGAGGAAGTAAACACAGAGAAAATGAAGAGCAGGCTAATGGAGGATGCTTGTATATATTATCAAATAATAGTTATTGTGTATGTACAATAAAAGCAAAAGAAGGAACAACTATAGAAGCCAGAGTATCCGGTGACTATGTTACAGAGGATGGAGAATATATAATAAAAACAAATATTGAAGCAGGAATAATCTCAGGAACAAGCTCAATATCATTTATTGTAAAAAAAGGAGCGAGAATTGAATATTTCGCTAGAAAAACAAATGAAATTGCATCAGGAGAAATAATAGCAGGAGAAAAACTAAATGCAGATAATGAACAAACTGTTGATGTAGTATTAAGAAAAGAAATAGCAACACATACTATTAAGTGCAATGGGGATTTTACAATTACAGGAGAGTTTGTAGATGATGATGGAAATATTATAAACAGAACAATATCAGCAACAAACTCAGCCACTTTTAAAGTTTGGTTAGATCCTAACCATAACACAGTAAAAATAAGTAAAACATATTATGATACACTTTCAATGCAAATACAAGGAAATGGAACAAGCACAGCAAATCTTAATAAGAAGAAGTACTATGCAACTTTAAGTGAAACAGGAGAATTTAAAGTTAATAAAAAGTCAGAGAAAAATATAAATGCAACATGGAATTCTTGGAATGCAGAAGAAAAAGCAAAGGCACAAAGTGTTAGATGGAAAGTGGAGTATAATGATTTTAAATGTACTAGCGTTATGATTAATAATAAAGCAAATATAACATATAGCAGTGTTAAATATACTAATGGCTTACCAAACAGCATGAATATAACATTTAAAAATGGACATGTAACTTCGAGAAAATTCAAAACAGGAGAGGTCTATGCAGAAATTGAATAAGATAGACGGACAAAACCGTCTATCTTAAAAATAAAATTATATTGCAAAAGTGTCATAATATAAAATTTCGAGTTAACCTTAAATTTTATATAGTATACAAGGAGAATAAAATGGACAAAAACTATAGTTTTGAGCAATTATGGAAAGATTTAAATAATGGCTATCAAATATATTACACATATATGGGAACAAGATATTTACTTAGTAAGATGAACAAAAATTGTTATTCTAGGGAAATAGTTAAATTTACAGGTAAAGGACCACATCCGAAAACACAAATAATAACACTAAAAAGTGTTATGGAAATTCATCCATTTATGGAAGATATTGAATACAAAATAGGCACAAATTAAGAGGCAAAAATACAAATTTGGAAGGGAAAAAAGGAAAAAAACAATGAAATTAGTTATACAAAGAGTAGCAAATGCACAAGTAGAAGTAGATGGGGCAATAGCAGGGAAGATTAACAAAGGATATTTAGTGCTATTTGGAGTAAAAGAAGGAGACACAATAGAACAAGCAGATATTTTAGCAGATAAATTATACAAATTAAGGATATTTGAAGACGAAAACAAAAAGATGAATTTATCTCTAAAAGACATAGATGGAGAACTTTTAATTGTTTCGCAATTTACACTTTATGCAGATTGCAAAAAAGGCAATAGGCCAAGTTTTACAGAAGCAATGGAGCCTTCAAAAGCTAATGAAATATATGAATATTTTATAAAAAAATGTGAAGAAAAAGTAAAAAAAGTTGAAAAAGGCGTATTTGGTGCAGATATGAAAGTGACTTTATTAAATGATGGACCTGTTACTATAATTTTAGAAAAGTAGGATAAAATGCTAGGAAAGTATTGACTTTACTGGATTTAATTAATATAATACAATTGAAATTAGATTAAAGCGGAGGCATAAAAAATATGGCACATAATACAGCTTATTCATTTAATAATGATTTACAAAATAAAACAGATGCTGAATTAATAAAGTATGCGAAGGACGGAGATGAAGAGGCACTAGAATGCTTACTAGACAAATACAAAGAGCTTGTGAATATAAAAGTTAGCAAATATTTTATTATAGGTGCAGAAAGAGAAGATATAATTCAAGAGGGAATGATAGGATTATATAAAGCTATTAAAAATTTTGAATTAGATAAGCAAAATTCTTTCAAATCGTTCGCTAGTTTATGCATAGAGCGACAGCTTATTACAGCAATAAAAACATCAAATAGGCAAAAGCATATACCTTTAAATTCTTCATTATCCTTAAATACTACCGTATATCAAAATGAAGATGATGTCTCTTTAATCGATTTTTTTAACTCCAAAACAACAGAAGACCCATTAGATACCATAACAAAAAAGGAGTATTACAAATTTGTAGGTAATAAAATAGATGAGAGTTTAAGTGACTTTGAAAAGCAAGTGCTAACAAGATTCGCGGCTGGAGATAGCTATGTAAAAATTGCAGAAAAATTAGATGCGCCAGTAAAAGCAATTGATAATGCAATACAAAGAATAAGAAAAAAAGCAAATAAAAATATAATTAGTGAGGAGTAAAAACCTCACTTATATGCTTCTATAGCTCAGTAGGTAGAGCACTGCCATGGTAAGGCAGGGGTCGCCGGTTCGATTCCGGCTGGAAGCTCCAAAAAACAAAAACAAATACCATAAAAATAAAAACATAGAGAGGAATTAAAATGAAAATAGGAATAGTAGGATTACCAAATGTAGGCAAAAGTACAATGTTTAATAGTATAACAAATGCAGGAGCAGAGTGTGCAAACTATCCATTCTGCACAATAGAACCAAATGTAGGTGTTGTGC
>CAKPJM010000023.1 GCA_934162625.1 uncultured Clostridia bacterium | reverse complement strand
CCCGCGACCTCTGCCTTGGCAAGGCAGCGCTCTATCAACTGAGCTATTCCCGCAAAAACTAAAGCATTACTATGATAGCAAATTTAAATTAAAAAGTCAATAATTTGTATAAAATTTATTTAATGTTCAATTCTACTAATATTTGCTACAAAATTGACATAATGTATTGAAAAAACTTAAAAAATAAGCTATAATTAATATGTGTGGATATAAATCGAAAATCAATAGCTGAAAATAAAAAAACTTACGGAAAATAGGCGTTTAAGGATTTTTTAACAAAGAATAAGTTTAAACAAAGAAAATGACATAAAAATGTAATATTAGTTTATTATTTTAAGTGACAACCAGAAAAACACTTTCCGTAGATGTATATTTAATATAATTTGAAACCATAAGGACGGTTTTTAATTAGCCTATTGATTTAATTTTAAAAAAATATATAATATAAATACAATAAAAATAAAAAAGGATGGTAAATATGAAAAAGATTAAAGTTTTATTAATTGCATTATTGCTAACTATTGCAGGAGCATTTTTTACAACTACATATGCAGCAGATCAAACAAGAACTTTGAAAGCACAAAAGGAAAGACCTTTTGACCCAAAATCTAAATATCAATATAAAGTTGAGGGACAAGAAGAAGGAACCGAACTTTTGTATACAGTTGTTAAAATTTTTGACGATAATGACAGAGACTTTTCAAAATACACAAAACCTATTTATTGCTTAAGAGGTGGCAAGGGATTTGGTGCAACTGATGTTTCTGAATTGCCAATAGAATACATACAAGCCGAAAAATCGGAAATGCACCAAAATGCGAAAGAAGTAATAGAAAAGTATAATGAATTATATGGAGTTAATCTAGATAGAAATGTAACCATTGAAATTAAAAATGAAGATGGAACTATTAATAACAAAGAAGTAAATATATATAATGCAATACTATGGATATTAGATGAATCATATTTACCTAAAGATAAAGTGAACTCAGAGAATAAAGTTGTTTATAGTTCATCAGAATATAAACAAGAATTATTAGATAAAGCAGGTGTACCAAAAGACCAACAAAAAGATATTACAGATAACGACTTAGAAGTAATACAACAATTAGCAATATGGTATTTTGCCAACTATGATGAACAGGATTTAAAGAAAAAACCAACAGTATCACAAGCAACAATGAACCCTACACAATTTTTAAGGATAAGGATAAATGAAGAAGATGAGATTATTGAGACTACAAAAGCAAATAATATAGATAGAATTTACCAATATTTTATTTATGGAGCTATCAATAATTTTTCGGCATATATAAAAGATGCAGAGTCTGAAGCAAGAACAAGAGAAATAAAGAAAAATGAGTTTGATAAAACAAAGACTTTAACTATAACAAATAAAGATAATAATTACTATAAAATAGGGCCAGTAATAATTAAGTCTGATGGTAGAACAGGAGAGAAAGCAGTAAATTCTACAAGGATAGTATTATATGATGCACAAGGAAAGCTAATACCTAAGTCTTATTCAGAAAATGTTATATATAAAGTTGTAGATCAAGATGAAAACGAAGTACAGACACTTCAAGCTGGAATGAAATATTTTATAATGTTTAATAAACTTTTTGAAAAAGGCTCAGATTTAACTGACTCTGACAAATATGACATGTCAACAGTGACTATTGAAATGCTATCTTATATTGAATCTACTGCAACATTTATGTATGCTGAAATCGACAAAGATGTAAAAGACCATAACGCAACAAATCAAGCTGTAGTTGAGATAGATAAAAAAGAAAATTTTGATAAGATTACTGCAACAAAAGAGTTTGACTTAGCTTTAAGAAAATTTATTACATCAATTAAAAGAGGAAACTCAAACTTGACATTTGAAACAAGAACTCCTGAAATAGATACAAATACTTTAATAAATGGAATAGAAAACAGTAGAACAGGAATTAAAGAATATACAGCAACATATACACACCCTAAAAATGCATTAGAAGTAGAAAATGGAGATAAAGTAACATATACAATAAGAATATATAATGAAGGAGAAATTGAAGGAACAGCAACAGAGGTAACAGACTATTTACCAGAAGGATTAAAACTAGCAGAAAATAGTGAAATAAATAGTCAATATGGATGGAGGACCTCAACTAATGATGAAAAGACAATAATAACAGAGTATTTAAAAGATAAAGCTGGAATAAAGCCTTTTGATAAAGATAAAACAACTGAAGAAACAGGATGGCAAAAAGCAAAAGAAGGAGAAGGCGGTTTATATTATGCTGATTTACAGATAGAATGCGAAGTTGTTTCAAATGCTTCTGCACAAGAACAAAAATTAAGAAATATTGCAGCTATAACAGCAGATACTGGAGATGATAGAGATTCAGTTCCAGGAGATCCCGGAAGAAATGATTATGAATCAAGAACAGATAACAGTACATATAAAGAAGATGATGATGACTATGAAATGCTTGTCATGAAAGGAAGAGAGTTTGATTTAAGTTTGCGTAAATATATATCTTCAATAAATGGAGAAGAACTAAAAGGTGAAAGTAGCAGAGTGCCACAAATAGATACAAGCAAATTAAATACAACAGATATAACAACGGGAAAAACAATAACAACAGCAACATATAAACATTCAAAAGAACCATTAACAGTAAAAAAAGGTGATTTAGTTACCTATAAAATTAGAATATACAATGAAGGAAAAAGAGACGGATATGCAACAAGAGTAACAGATTACTTGCCAGAAGGACTAGGATTCTTGTATACAGTAAATGGAGATATTAATTCAGATTGGTTTTTACCAGAAGGTGTAAATGCTAGTCCATTATATGGTGAAAAAGGTATATATGCATCTGAGAAAGAAGTTTTGAAAAGCGAAGCATATAAAAAATTGCTTGGCGAAAATGTAAATTTAGCAGATGTACAAGTTATACAAGGAAAAGATGTTGAAGGAGATAAAACTTTAGCAGTAACAGCAGGAGGAACAACAGGACAAACTGAAATTAATGCTACAGGTTTAATAAAAGCATATAAATCGGAAAAAGCAAAACAAGATTTATGGCAACAAAGCATAAATGATGAAAATGATGGACTATTTTATCAAGAACTTGAAATAACATGTGTAGTGTTAAAAGAAAATACATATCAAGGAATATTAACAAACGTTGCTGAAATAACAGCAGCACAGGATTCAGAAGGAAACGAAATAAAAAATGTAGGTGATGATAGAGATTCTGAACCAAATAACGTATATGAAGATGGAAAACATATACCAGGAACAGAAGTAGATGGATATACACCGGGAGAACAAGATGATGATGATTTTGAACCATTACAATTAAAATATTTTGATTTAGCATTACGTAAGTTTATAACAAAAGTAGATGATAAAGAACCAGAAAAATCAAGAGAACCAGAAGTAGATTTAAAAACATTAATAGAAGGAACTTATGACAGAAATGGAAAACTAGAGCGTACAGCAACATATACACATCCAAAAGATCCATTACTAGTAAAGAACGGAAGTGTAGTTGAATATACAATAAGAGTATATAATGAAGGATCAGAAGATGGATACGCTTATGAAGTTTCAGATGATATACCAGAAGGTTTAGTATATGATCCAGATAATACTACAAATAAAGAATACGGTTGGAAAATGTACAAAGAAGTAAAAGAAAACGAAAAAGATGTTTCAGAAGAAGACATTATTGAGTATAACAATAAAAAATATATTGAAACAACAAATGCCGAAGAAGCAACAATGATAAGAACAAGATATTTAGAAAAAACATTAATAAAAGCATTTAATTCAGAAGAGAAAAAGCTAGACTATGCAGATGTAAAAGTAGTATTTATAGTAGATGAATCTAAAAATCCAAATAAAGGTACAGCAATAGTAAACCAGGCACAAATAACTGAAGACAGTGGAGATGATGAGGACTCTACAACAAACGAATGGAAAGATGAAGATGATGAAGACATAGAAAAAGTACGTGTTCCAATATTTGACCTAAGCCTATTAAAATGGGTAACTAAAACAATAGTTACAGTAGATGGAAAAACAACTAGCACAGAAACAGGATTTAAACCTAATACAGGTAAAACAGAAACAACAGGAATAAGAGATAATAAAGAAGCAGAACCAATAGCAAAAGTAGAAGTAGACAGGAAAAAGCTAAATAATACAGTTGTTAAATTTGCATACAAAATAAGAGTAACGAACGAAGGGGAGATTGCAGGTTATGCAACAGAATTAACAGACTTTATACCAGAAGGACTAGAGTTTAAGGAAGAAGACAACAAAACATATGGCTGGGTAAAAGAAGGAGACAAAAAAGTAACAACAAGAGCTTTAGAAACGGTTTTATTGCAACCAGGAGAAAGCGCAGAAGTTGAAATTGTATTTACATGGAGAAATGGAACAGACAACTTAGGTTTAAAAACAAATATAGCAGAGATAACAGAAGACTACAATGAATACAACACAGATGACATAGATTCAACACCAGACAACAAAAAAGACCCATATGAAAAAGAACAAGAAGATGATGATGACTTTGCATTAGTAATATTATCAATAAAAACAGGTAAAGGAACATCATATATGTTATTAACAACAACAATGCTAACACTACTAGCAGGAGGAATATATTTAGTAAAAAAATATGTATTAACATATTAGAATATTAAGCAAAAAGGAGATTAGAAAGCAAATCTGATCTCCTTTTGCCTTAATATGGAAATTTTTTAAATTTATTTACAAATATAAATTTGTTGTGTTATAATTTAAAATATATAGAGAGGAAAAGAGTATGAACCAAATATTATTAACAAATAATGATAACAATAATAAA
Organism: uncultured Clostridia bacterium; assembly: GCA_934162625.1. Taxonomy (GTDB): domain Bacteria; phylum Bacillota; class Clostridia; order TANB77; family CAG-508; genus CAG-452. Next base: position 15,213 of record CAKPJM010000023.1, on the reverse strand, counting down.
AAAAATAGTAATAAAAATTATAATAGAAACAATTCAAATGATGTAAAAAAAATTATTATTTTTTTCGCTGTTGTAATTTTGATTTTTGGAATTGCTTTATCTGCAATATATGGTTATAAAATATTTAGAAATAGCAATAAAGAAGAAACTATTGGAGAACCAGATATATTGTTAGAAAGTACAAATGAAGAGGTTACAATTATTGCAAAGGCAGAAGCAGGAATTAGTAAAATTATATATCAATGGAATGATGAGGAAGAAAATGTAAAAGAACTTGGAGGAAGAACAAAACAAGAGGAAAAAATAGATATACCAGTTGGAAATAACACATTAAAGGTAAAAATAATTGACCAACTTGGACAAGAAAGAGAAAGAACAGAAAGTTATACAAGAGAAGAACAGGAAAACAGTGAAAAAATACAAATAAGTTTAGATATTATAAAAGATGGAGAAGAAAAAGGAAAATTAAAAATATCAGTAACTTCAGAAGTGCCTATAAAATATATGACATATAAATGGAATGAAGAGGAAGAAACAAAAATTGAAACAGAGGATGGAGAAGAAAAAACTAATTTAGAAACTAAGATAGAAGTAAAAAGAGGGAAAAATTTAATTAGTGTTTTTGTAGAAGACATAGAGGGAAATAACAATAGTATTGAGCAAAGATTTGATGGAAGATTAAAACCAGAGTTTGATATATATAGAGAAGGTAATAGGCTATATATGAAAATTATGCATGATAAAGGGTTTAAGAAAATAGAGTTTAATATAAACGGATTGGAATTAACATATGATGAAACTAAAGCTGATTACGACTCAGAAAAGCAAACTGTAGAGTATTACCTTAACCTTCAAGAAGGAGAAAATTATGTAAAAATAACAGCAGAGAGTAATGAAGACACAACTGACACATATGAGGGAGCATGTACTTTATAATAAAATTACTAAAGAAAAGGAGAATTAAATGGTTCAGGAAATTTATATTATAGATTGCGAAAATGAATTGGCCATGCTATTAAGAGAAAAATTTGAAAATGAAAGAGGATTTAGATTTAAAAATATAAAACCAAGTAATCTAGAAATAGCATTAAAAAATATACCAGATTTAATAATAGTAAATGAAAAATCAATAGATGTTGATGTGGTTGAATTGTGTAAAAAAATAAGAGAGAATGATGATAATAGTATTACACCAGTTTTGATAATTTCAGCTAACGATGATGAAGAACACAAGATAGAAATCATGAAGAATAATATAGAATACATTGTTCCAAAAACGGCAAGCAACATATATTTATATTATGCAATAAAAAATATAACAAGATTACTATCAGTAAACCGAACAGTTAGTCCTCTTACAGGCTTGCCAGGGAATGTTCAAATACAAACCGAATTAAAAAAGAGACTTTTAAGAAAAGAAACATTTCAAGTTTTATATTTTGATTTAGATAATTTTAAAGCTTATAATGATGTATATGGCTTTTTAAAAGGTGATGAGATAATAAAATTAACAGCAAAAATCATTACTAAAAATGTACATTCTTTAGAAGACTCAGATACATTTGTTGGGCATATAGGTGGAGACGACTTTGTGGCAATTGTAGATGAAAACGTAGACCATGATAAAATATGTCAAAGTATAATAGCAGAATTTGATGAAGAAATTTTAAAATACTTTAATGATATAGATATACAAAGGGGATACATAGAAGTAAGTAACCGCAAAGGTATCGTAGAAGAGTTTCAATTAACCTCAATTTCAATAGGCGTAGTTATAGCAGATAAAAGAAGGTTTTCTAATATATTAGAAATAGGAGAGGTAGGAGCTCAAGTAAAACATTTAGCAAAAACAACAATTGGGAGTTCATATGCAATAGATAGGAGAGAAGAATGCTAAAAATAGAATAATTATAAAGAACACTTCATATAAATTATATATGAGGTGTTTTTATGATTGTATTAAGTAGAAAAAAGATATTAACTGTATTTAGTATTATAATGTTATTTGGTTTTGCATATGTAATTACAGGATACAATGTTAATACTATAAAAAACAAAACAAAAACAGTAGAAACAGTAGCCCTTCCAGTCAATAATAGAATAATAGTGTTAGATGCAGGACATGGGGTGCCAGACGAGGGAGCACAAAGTAGTAATGGAACTACAGAGGCAGAGAGTAATTTAAAAATAGCACTGAAAGTACAAAACTTATTAGAACAATCGGGAGCAACAGTAATACTTACACGTTCAGATGAAAATGCGATTTATGACTTAGACAGTAAAACGCTAAAGCAGAAAAAAATATCAGACATACATAATAGAGTAAAAATAGGGAATGAATCAAGTGCAGACATATTTGTGTCAATACACCTAAATAAAATACCGCAACAGCAATATTGGGGTTGGCAAACCTTTTATAAACCAGAAAGCCAAGAAGGACAAAAACTTGCGACATCTATACAAAATAGCCTAAACGAATCAATACAAAAAGAAAACAAAAGAGTCCCAATGAAAATAGAAAATGTATATATAATAAAGCATGTAGAAATACCGACAACTATAGTAGAATGTGGATTCCTGTCAAACCCAGAGGAAGAGCAACTACTATTAAACAACGAATACCAAGATAAACTAGCGTGGGGAATATATACAGGAATAATGGACTATTTTTATAATATGTGATAAAATAATTCTGATGAACATTGTTCATCAGAAATTTTTTTAAGGAAGAAAAAATGAAAGATTATATTAGAGTTATTGGTGGTGGTTTGGCTGGTTGCGAGGCTGCTTATCAAATTGCAAAAAGGGGTATAAAAGTAAAGTTATATGAGATGAAACCAAATAGGTTTTCACCAGCTCATTCTAATGTGAACTTGGCGGAAGTTGTTTGTAGCAATTCTTTTAAATCTGATGCAATTACAAATGCTTGTGGATTATTGAAGGAAGAATTAAGAAATTTAGATTCTTTGTTAATAAGGTGTGCAGATATTACTTCGGTTCCAGCAGGACAAGCTTTGGCTGTTGATAGAGAAAAGTTTTCTAAATTAGTTACTGAAGAAATAGAAAAAAATGATAATATAGAAATAATAAGAGAAGAATTCGAGGGAGATATATGTAATGAAGATTGCATTACAATTATTGCGACTGGCCCATTAACATCAGAAAAAATGGAAAAGCAAATAAAAAAAATTACGGGAGAGAATAAATTATATTTTTATGATGCGGCTGCTCCAATTGTAGAAAAAGACAGTATAAATATGAATATTGCATTTTATGGAGACAGATATTCTCAAGAAAAGAAAAAAGAAGAGAGTATAGAAGAGTGGAAAGAAAGGTTAGAAAATCAAGAAGAAAGGAGCTATATTAATCTTCCGTTTAATAAAGAAGAGTATTCAAGATTTTATAATGAATTAATAAATGCAGAGGTTGTAAATCTTCATGAATTCGAAAAAAAGGAGATTTTTGAAGGGTGCATGCCAATTGAAGTTATGGCAAAAAGAGGAGAAGATACTATTAGGTTTGGCCCATTAAAACCAGTTGGGTTTGATGACCCAAGGACAGCAAAAAGGCCATATGCAATTGTACAATTGAGACAAGATAATAGTAGCGGTACTCTATATAACTTAGTTGGATTTCAAACCAACTTAAAATTTGGTGAACAAAAAAGAGTATTTTCTATGATACCAGGTTTAGAAAATGCAGAGTTTATAAAATATGGTGTTATGCACAGAAATACATATATTAATTCTCCAAAACTATTAAATAAAGAGGGGAATTTAAAGAATAATAGCAATGTGTTTTTTGCAGGGCAAATAACAGGAGTTGAAGGATATGTAGAATCTATATCATCTGGATTGGTTGCAGGTATAAATGCAGTAAAGGAATTAAATAAAAAAGAAAAAATAATTTTTCCAAAAGAAATGGTAATAGGAGCACTTATGGATTATATTTCTTCGCCAAATGAAAAATTTCAACCAATGAATGCAAACTTTGGAATTTTACCACCATTAGAAGAAAAAATAAAAGATAAAAAGGAAAGATATGAAATAATGGCTAGACGAAGTTTAGAAAATGTTACCAAAATATTACAAGTTTATTAAGAATTCAACGAGTTAACATAAAAGTATTGCAAAAAATGTAAAATTATGTTAAAATAAATATATATGTATTTTGGGAGGAGATAATATGGATATAAAAGCAAATAAAGAATTAATAGAAAAACAATTAGAAGAGATAAATTCTAATATAAGTAAGGAAGAACTAAAAAAATTATCTAAAAAAGAATTATTAGAACTTGCTAAAGTTAATTTAGAAATACAAAAAAACTTAACTATATTACAAGCAGCAGAAGATGCTGGAATTATATAAAAGGTAGGGAGGTAATAGAATGGAATTAAAAACAGATATAGAAAAATTAAACAGGATAGCAGCAAAAGCAGAAAATCTCGTAGAAATGTTAAAACAATATGTTTTTGATCATGGAATTGATGAAGCAACTAGTGTTGCAATGACCATGCCAGAGGCAGGGGATTTTATAAAACTAATAGGAGGAAAATTAGAAGCTATTAATGTAAATGGTCATGAAGATGTATTGTCTGATATAATTACAATTTATGACACAGCAATAAAATCTATTGAAGAGGAATTGGAAAAAAATAAAGGTTTAGAAGACGGGCATATAGATAAATTTAATGATGCTACAATAGAATCATTTAATAATGTAAAAAAAGCCTTAGAAAATAGTAAAGGTAAAAAGGCTGGACCTTTAAAAGATATACTAGAGGAATTATCAGAAGCGAAGGCAAGTGGAAAAATTGATGAAGAATACAGAGACAGTGAAGTAGAAGAAATAGATGCAGAAAAGAGAAATATTGAAGCAGAAATAGCAACAAATACATCAGGTTTAGAAGATTTTGAATATAAAACACGAAATGAGAGAGTTGCATATGATGAAATGTTAAGATTAACAAAAGAATACTTTGATCTAAAAAAAGAAATAGAAGACATAGATAGGGAACTAGGCAAACCAGACATATCAGATGAAACAAAGGCAGATTTAGAAGGTAAAAAGGCCAATAAAGAAAAGACATTAATTAGCATTATAAAAGTTATTGATGAGAAAACTCATAAAGATGAAGACTATAAACAAGGTGAAAATGAATCAGATAGAGATTATTTAGCGAGAATCCAAAGTAATGCTATAGCGCCAGATATGTATGCAAAACAAGCTTTGACAATTAAACAAGGTGAGTTAGAGAATAAGTTAAAGTCTTTAGAAAATATGAAAATAAGAGTGTATAATAGTACTACAAAAAAATTTGAAGAAATTAAGGTAAAGGATTATGTAGATAGAACGAATGCTAGTGAATTAGCAAAATTGTCAGATAAAATTAAAATTGATAGGAATATTAACCGTAGTGCAGTAAAAAGTGAAAGAGATAAGATTAAAAAATTAAACGCTAGAAAAGACAATTATAATTCACAGGCACAAGCACAAGCATTACCAGCAACAATCCCTGAAAAAATGAGCTTCTTAAATAAATTTAGAAAAAGAAGAGAATTTTTGAGGGAACACGAAGGAGAGGGAAAGATAAAGTCTTTCTTCAAGAGTTTTTCTAAAAAAAGAGATCAAGAAGTTTTTGCTGAAAGACAAGAGAGATGTGAGGTAACTTCAGAATTCAGAAAAGATATATTGGTTACAGCAGAGGACTTGATAAAAAAAGGAGAAAATAAAGAAAAAGCTAAAGCAGCAATCAAGGCAGGTATATTTACAAGTATGAAGAATAACGATCCATTTTCAAGATAAAAATATAAGAAACTATAAAAATGAAGTGAATCCAAATTATTAGACAAAGAGTTTAACAATTTGGGTTCATTTTTCATGTACTAGGAATTTTTCATTTCCTAGTATATGAAAAATACTATAATCACTTCATTCGGAAACTCAAATTGGCGAGAATAAAGGACGACTTAAGTTACTTTTTTATTTTACTAATTAAATAAGATAATATATTAATTTGATAAAGAGAGAAGTTAACACAGAATTAACAAAAAATCAAAAAAACTTTTAAAAAACTATTGCATTTTATAAATTAATCATATAAAATATGGTCAAAGTGGAACGAAGTGGAGGAAAGTGGAACAAAATTCTCTAAAAAGGAAAAGAGGTGGGACCATTTGTTAATAGGTGAGTATTCACATACAATAGATGCAAAAGGCAGACTTATAATGCCAGCTAAATTAAAAGAAGATATTGGCGAAAAGTTTGTTATAACACAAGGACTTGATGGCTGTTTGTTTGCGTATTCACAAAACGAATGGAAAAACTTCGAAGAAAAATTAAGAACATTTCCACTTACAAACAAAGATGCAAGAGCATTAAAAAGATTCTTCTTAGCTAGAGCAACAGAATGTGAAATAGATAAACAAGGAAGATTTTTAATTAGTAGCAACTTAAGAGAATTTGCAGGATTAGAAAAAGATGTAGTAATTATTGGAGTTCTAGATAAGATAGAAATTTGGAGTAAAGATAAATGGCTTGCATATAGTGAACAAGAAAACTTAGCAGCAGATGAAATTGCAGAAAGAATGGAAAACTTGGGTATATAAACAAGAAAAGTGACAAAACCAAATTTTCTCATTCCAGTTTGAGTTTCCAAATATAATGAGGAAAACTCAAAGACAATAGCGATTATAGCTTTTTACAAACATGAAAATATATATTTTCATGTTTAGAAAAAAGTTTATATAAAATACAAAAGATGTAAAGTAAGTTACAAAAGACTAAATACACAAAAGATAAATGTAGTTTAAAGTTTACAAAAGCATTAAGTCTACAAAGGAAAAATGATTATAATTTACAAATGTAAAATTATATATATACACAAAAGAAAAAATATTAAGAAACAAAAGAAAAAATTATACAAAAGATAAAAGTAAATCAAATAAAAACATAAGAGGAATGACAGTTGGTATATGTTTTACCAACTGTTTATACTATGTTAAATATTTTGTAAAGGTAAGAATATTAATATGAATTTTGAACATATTCCAGTATTACTTAATGAATGTATTGATAATTTGAGAATAAAACCTAATGGCATATATGTAGACGGGACAATGCGGCGGAGCAGGACATAGCAGGGAAATTGCTAAAAGATTATCAAGTGATGGGGTTCTTATAGGAATAGATAGAGATGAAGAGGCTCTGAGCGTTGCCAAAGAAAGACTAAAGGACTATAAGAATGTTAGGTATATTCATGGAAATCATGATGATATAAACAATATATTAGAAGAATTAGAAATAGATAATGTGGATGGAATACTGCTAGACTTAGGTGTTTCTTCCTATCAAATAGACGAAGAAGAAAGAGGCTTTACATATATAAAAGATGGACCATTAGATATGAGGATGGATAAAACTCAAAGTTTAACAGCTGAGCATATAGTAAACAATTATAAAGAAGAAGAACTTGCAAGAATAATATATGAATATGGAGAAGAAAAATTTTCCAGAAGAATAGCAAGAAATATTTGTGAGTATAGAGAAAATAAGAAAATAGAAACTACCAAAGAATTGGTAGATATAATAGAAAAAAGCATACCAAAAAAATATATAGAAAAACAGGGACATCCTGCTAAAAGAACTTTTCAGGCAATAAGAATAGAAGTAAATAATGAAATAGAACCATTATATAAAACAGTAATAAAATCTATTAATTGCTTAAAAAGTGGGGGTAGATTGTGTATAATTACATTTCATTCTTTAGAAGATAGAGCAGTAAAAAATGCATATCAAGATGCTATGGGAAAATGCACATGTCCACCAGGACTTCCATATTGCGTATGTGGTAAAAAAACTTTAGGTAGGATAATTACTAAAAAGCCAATATTACCAACAGAAGAAGAAATAAAAGCAAACTCAAGAAGTAAAAGCGCAAAACTAAGAGTGTTTGAAAGAATATAATAGCAAGAACATTACAATTGTAAATGTATAGTGAGGAAATATTTAAGAGTAAATAGTTAATAATACAAAATTTTCTCTGTAAATTTTAAGGAGGTGGATATTTTGCCAAGAAATTTTAATAAATACCAATATGAAACAAGCCCAAGAAAACTTGAGCCAGAATATACACCTGTAAAAAATCCCTATAAAGCTAAGAAAACAACGGCAAGAAAAAGAAATTCCGATGAAGAAAAGAAAAAGATAAAATCAATAAAACAACAAAAACGAAGAGCCATAAAATATCTTGTAATAGGATTTCTAGTGCTTTTCGCAATAAGTTATAGAAATTCACAAATAGATGAAAATTTTGCAAAGGTACAAGATTTAAAAGAAGAACTTGCAGAAGTACAAAAACAAAATACTCAATTAGAGGTATCTATAGAGAATGGCTTGAATTTAAATAACTTAGAACAAGAGGCAAAAGAACAACTGGGTATGCAAAAGCTAAATTCAAAACAAACAATATATATGACATTACCTAAGAGTGACTATATAGAACCAGCAGCAGAAGAAGTAATTATAGAAGAAAATCAAACAGGTATAAAAGGCATAATAAACACAATTAAGAATATATTTAAATAAGATTAGTATTAATAAAATATTAATCTTATTTTTTATTGTAAGATGAGATGCGAACAAATGGGGACAGATCCCTTTTGTTTAAATTCAAACAAAAGGGGGCTGTCCCCATTTGTTCGTGTTTTATCTTAAAGGAGTTTTTTATGAAGTCTACAAATATTAGCAGAAAAAGAAGATTAAGAAATATGTTGTTTATTACATTTGCTATTTGTATGGCACTTATTGTACGAATTGGAATCATACAATTTGTTCAGGGATCAGAACTGCAATCAATGGCATATATGCAACAGACATTAAACAGAAAAATTAGTCCTAAAAGAGGAACAATTTATGATGCAACAGGCAAAAATATATTAGCTGTAAGTGCAAGTGTAGAAACTGTTAGTGTAAATCCAGGAAATATAAAAAAAGAAGACAAAGAGAAAGTTGCAAGAGCACTTTCAGATATATTTAATTTGGATTATGAAAAAGTATTAAAAAAAGTAAGTAAAAATAGTTCTATTGAGACTATTGCTAAAAAAGTGGAAAAAGAAGAATCTAATAAACTAAGAGTGTGGATGCAAGATAATAACATAACAACAGGAATTAATATAGACGAGGATACAAAGAGATATTATCCATATTCAAACCTTGCATCTAATGTAATAGGCTTTACTGGAAGCGATAATCAGGGATTGGAAGGTATAGAAAGTCGATATGACAATGTGCTAAAGGGAGAACCGGGGAAAATTTTAAAACATACAGATGCAACAGGTACTGACTTGGATGGCGAAGGGGAGAATTATGTAGAAGCAATAAATGGGGATGATTTAATTTTATCGATAGACATGACTATTCAATCTATAGCAGAAAAGTATTTAACTGAAGCATGTATTGATAATGTCTGCACAGATGGTGGAAATATTTTAATTGCTAATCCTAAAACAGGAGACATTTTAGCAATGGCAGGTTATCCTAATTATGATTTAAATAATCCATACAAAATTAACAATGAAGAATTAAGTTTTGTATGGGATACGCTTTCATCTGGAGACAAATCTGTAGCTTTACAACAAATGTGGAGAAATAAAGCGATATCAGATACATATGAGCCAGGCTCTACATTTAAGCTACTTACATCTTCGGCAGCATTAGAAGAAGGTATAACAGATACAGACAATTCGGGAGAGTTTAATTGTGGGGGTTCTATTAATATAGCAGGAACGAGAATAAAGTGTTGGAGATACTATAGGCCACATGGGGCTCAAAGCTTAAGGCAAGCACTAATGAATTCGTGCAATCCTGTTTTTATAGGGCTACGGACAAAAGATTGGTGTGGGAAAATATTATAGTTATTTAAGAAAATTTGGTTTGCTAGAAAAAACTGGAATAGACTTGCCAGGAGAAGCCAATAGTATATTTTTAAAAGAAGAAAAAGTAGGGCCTGTAGAACTTGCAACAATATCATTTGGTCAAAGATTTGAAGTGACACCAATTCAAATGCTAACAATGGTGTCTACAATAGCTAATAATGGAAAGAAATTTACCCCTAGGATTGTAAAAGCAACTGTTGATGGAAAGACAGGAGAGAAAAAAGATGTAGAAACAAAACAAGGAGAACAAGTTATATCAGAAGAGTCAGCAAAGAAAGTACTTAGCATGATGGGGTCTGTTGTGAGTGAGGGAACAGGGAAAAAAGCACAAGTAAAAGGATATTCAGTTGGAGGAAAAACAGGAACATCAGAAGATGGAGTAAATACTGGCAAATATGTAACATCATTTGTAGGAGTTGCAGATGTTTCTGACCCAGAGGTGGTAATTATAATTCTTCTATATAATCCTACAGGAGAAGGAGGACACCAAGGGGGAGGGATAGCAGCACCAATTGCATCACAGGTTTTGCGGAGAAGTTTTACCATATTTAGAAATAAAAAAACAGGAAGAAGAAATGGTAGAAACTGTAACAATGCCAGACATAATGGGAATGAGTATAAATGATGCAAAAAAAGCTTTAAAAGAATTAGGCTTAGAAATGGAAGTTATAGGAGAGGGAGAAACAGTGACAGACCAATTGCCAAAGAACAGAATAAAAATAAACTCTGGAACGAAAGTTACAATTTATGCTAATTAAATAAATTAATTTGTTTAATTAAATATCTAATTTTACTATACAAAATAAAAAATTAATTATATAATACATGTGTATAAATAAAAAAGTAGATAAATAATTTTATCCATTTAAATTGTTATACAAAAAAGGAGAAGATAAAAATGAATCTAAAATCTGTATTAAGTGGAATAGAAGGGCTAAAAGCAAAAGGAACCCTTGATATGGAAATTATGGGAGTCGCACATGACTCAAGAAAAGTAAAGGAAGGATATGTATTTGTTGCAGTAAAGGGCTATGATGTAGATGGACACAATTATATACACCAGGCAATAGAAAACGGAGCAAAAGCAATAGTTGTAGAAGATATAAGCTCAATTAAACAAAGTGGATTACCAGAAAATATAACACTTGTTGTAGCTCCAAATACAAGAGAAGCACTTGCTAAAATGGCATGCAATTTCTACGATAATCCATCTAAAAAATTTAACTTAATAGGAATAACTGGAACAAAAGGAAAGACTACTACAACATTTATGATAAAATCTATTCTAGAAAAAAGTGGTCAAAAAGTAGGACTAATAGGTACCGTTGCTAATTATATAGGTGACAAAAATCTAGGAGAAAGTTCTCGAACTACACCAGAAAGTCTGGAACTTCAAGAATTGTTTGCAGAGATGGTAAAAGAAAAAATGGACACAGTGGTTATGGAAGTTTCTTCACAAAGTTTAAAATTACATAGAGTAGATGGATGTGATTTTAACATAGGAGTATTTACGAATTTTTCAGAAGATCATATTAGTGAAAAAGAACATCCAGATATGCAAGATTATTTTAATTCTAAATTAAAGCTTTTTGAAATGTGTAAAAAAGGTTTTATAAACGTAGACGATTATCAAGTGGCAAAAGTAAAAAAATTAGCTACAAATTGTGATATTAAAACATATGGAATAGATAATAGTGCAGACTTACTAGCAAAAGACATAACAGTAACAAATGCTAGTGTGGATTTTAAAGTAAAAATAGGACAAAGAAATGAAAGAGTAAAAACAGGAATACCAGGAAGGTTTAGTGTATATAATTCATTAGCAGCAATTAGTGTTGCAGGAGTCTTTGGAATAGATGCTGAAAAGATAAAAGAGGCTTTATTGGAAGTAAGAGTTCCAGGAAGAAGTGAGCTGGTAGATAATAAAAAAGAGCTTACAATTATGATTGATTATGCACATTCACCAGAAAGTCTACAAAATATATTATCTGCAGTAAAGAGTTACACTAGAGGCAGAGTAATATCTGTATTTGGATGCGGAGGAGATAGAGATCCAGGAAAAAGACCACAAATGGGAGAAATATCTGGAAATGTTGCAGATTTTACAATTATAACATCAGATAATCCAAGGACAGAGGATCCAACTGAAATAGTTAAAGAAATAGAAGTTGGAATGAAAAAGACAAAAGGTAAATACGTAACAATTGTTGATAGAATAGAAGCAATAAAGTATGCAATAAATATGGCAAATAAAAATGATATAATAGTTTTGGCTGGAAAAGGACATGAAACATATCAAGAAATAAATGGAAAGAAATATCCATTTGATGAAAGAGAAATAATTAAGAAATTAATGAAATAAACTACTTCCATTTATGATAGTGTAAATAAAAATGTAAAGGGCGCACAATGTGCGCCCAAGAATAATGAAGAGTCTTAGAAGGGGGAAATAATTTTGTACTTCCAAACTAGAATATTATTTGTATCATTTGTAGCAACAGTAATTATATCAATATTTATAATACCAGTTTTAAAAAAACTTAAAGTCGGGCAAATAGAAAGAGATGATGGGCCACAAACACACTTTAAAAAACAAGGAACACCAACAATGGGCGGAATAATAATTGCTCTTCGGAATTATTATAGGTACAATAGGAGGCTATATATACTACGCTGGAAGGGAACCAGAGGTGGCTAGAAATATACTACCATTATTATTTATTACTATTGGTTTTGGACTAATAGGATTTGTAGATGACTTTAAAAAATTAGTATTAAGAAATACAAAGGGCTTAAAACCAGCATATAAAATGTTAGGTCTTTTAATAATTTCTGTAGTATATACATTGTATTTAACAAAGGGCATACATTTAGGTACAGAAACATTTATACCTTTTGCTAAAAATTATGTTGTATTACCAATGAGTTTATATATACCATTTGTCATATTTGTTATGTTAGGAACTACTAATGCAGTTAATTTGACAGATGGAATAGATGGACTAAGTACTAGTGTCTCTGCAATAATAACTACATGCTTAACTGTTATTGCAATTATATTAGATGTAAAAGAAATTGTAGTTTTTGGGAGCATAATAATAGGTGCATGTTTAGGATTCTTAATATTTAATTTAAATACTGCAAAAGTATTTATGGGAGATACGGGTTCACTATTACTTGGTCGGAGTAATATCTGCAATAGCCTTATACTTAAAAATGCCATTAATACTTTTGATAATTGCAGCAATACCTGTATTAGAAACCTTATCAGTTGTATTACAAGTAGCATATTTCAAGAAAACTGGAGGAAAAAGATTATTAAAAATGGCACCTTTACATCATCACTTTGAATTATCTGGCTGGAGAGAAAATAAAGTAGTATCAGTATTTAGTGTAATAACCTTATTACTTTGTATAATTGCACTATTTGCTATATAACTTATATAGTTAGGAGAATGGTATTATGGCTAAGAAAAAATTAAGTACAAACGAGAATAATAACACATTTGATTTTATATTATTTATAACAGTTTTATTATTATTGGCTCTTCGGAATTACAATGGTATTATCAGCTAGTTCACCATCAGCACTGGCAACTACAGGAAGCAGCTATACATATGTTTTGAAACAAGCACTTAGTGCAGCAATAGGAATTGCAGCAATGTTAATATTTTCTAAAATAGATTATAAGGTATATTCTAAATTCTATAAAATTGCATATATAGGAGCCATACTTGTTTTATTATTAGTACTAGTACCAGGACTTCGGTAGAACTGTAAATGGTGCGAGAAGATGGATAAACTTACCTATAGTATCATCTTTTCAACCATCTGAGCTTACAAAGATAGGATTAATTGTGTTTTTTGCAGCATACCTTACAAAACATAAAAACGAATTAAAGAATATATGGAAGGGTTTTCTAAAACCATTTTTGATATTATCTCCTGCAATTTTGGTATTATTAGGTGTACAATCGCATTTTAGTGCTTCAGTTATAATAATTTTAGTTATATCTGTAATGATGATAGTAGCAGGAAGTAGAGTTGCACACTTTGTATCATTTGGAGCAGTGGGAGCAGGAGCAGGAATAGGTTTAATGTATATACTTGCTGAGTTTTTTAATATAGGCTCATATAGGCTAACAAGAATAACCTCATTTTTAAATCCATGGGCATATGCACAAGATGAAGGGTGGCAAATTATTCAGAGTTTATATGCTATAGGGTCTGGTGGACTATTTGGAGTTGGACTTCGGAGATAGTAAACAAAAATATTTGTATATATCTGAACCACATAACGATTTTATATTTGCGGTACTTGCGGAAGAGTTAGGATTTGTAGGATGTGTAGCAGTAATATTATTATTTGCGGTATTTATTTGGAGGGGAATAATAATTGCAATGAAAGCACCAGACATGTTTGGAAGCTTACTTGCAACAGGATTTACATCTTTAATAGGATTACAAGCAATTATAAATATTGCTGTTGTAACGTCATCAATACCAGTAACAGGAATGGCACTTCCATTCTTTAGTTATGGAGGAACCTCACTTATAATTTTACTATGTGCAGTAGGGGTATTGCTAAATATATCAAGACAAAGCCAGAAGATATAAAAATAATAAATTGGAATTTCACGAAGTGCGAAGTGCGAAGTGTGAGGTGAGAAGTGTGAGAAATAGAGAAAGGCCTGCGAAGCCTTGGCCCTATAAATCACACCTCCAACATCACACCTCAATTAAACAAATTCCAATTTACGGAGGAAATAAAATGAAGGTAATAATTGCAGCGGCGCAAACAGGAGGGCATATTAATCCAGGAATTGCGATTGCAAACAAAATAAAAAAGGAAAATAAAAACGCAGAAATAATGTTTATAGGAACTACAAGAGGACTAGAAAATGATTTAGTTCCAAGAGCAGGATATAAATTAAAAACTATTGATGCATATGGAATAAACAGAAAAATAAGCATAAGTAATATAAAAAATATGTTTAAAACTTTAAAGGGATTTGGAGAAGCAAAAAAGATAGTAAAAAATTTTGGACCAGATATAGTAATTGGAACTGGTGGATTTATTTGCGGGCCTGTATTACTAGCTGCAAATAAATACAAAATACCAACTATTTTGCATGAAAGTAATGCTTTTCCAGGAGTAGCAGTAAAATTGTTATCAAAGAAAGTTGATACAGTATTAGTAGGATTTGATGATGCAAAAAAAAGGTTGCCAAATGCAAAAAAAATAGTAACAACGGGAACGCCAACTAAGATAAAAG
>CAKPJM010000022.1 GCA_934162625.1 uncultured Clostridia bacterium | reverse complement strand
TAGTAATTTCTTTGAAGAGCAGGTCTCCGAGGACGGCAACCCCTACATTTTTTGATTAATTTTCAGACAGCCTGACGTTAGACAGTCTGATGTATTGATATTCTTCTTCTATTAACTTCTCTAGTATTTGAATAGCATTGCTTGCAGCACCTTTTCTTATATTATCTGCCACAACCCACATATTAATTCCAGATTCTACACTATTATCTCTTCTTAGTCTTCCAATATATACTTCATCTGTTCCTGTTGAATTTGTAGCCAAAGGATATATTTCTTTTTCAATATCGTCCTGAATAACAATAGAAGGACTATTTGATAATACTTTTTTCAATTCATTCATATTTATTTCTTTTTCAAATTCAATATTAATTGATTCAGAGTGAGAATTTAAAACTGGAACTCTTACTGTTGTTGCTGTAATTTTCATATCTGGATTATTTAAAATTTTTCTAGTTTCATTAATCATTTTCAGTTCTTCCTTAGTGTATCCATTTTCGGTAAAAGAATCAATTTGAGGTATACAGTTATTAGCAATTGGATATGGAAATTTTTGATTTTTTAATCCTTTTAAAGTATCCTCTAAGTCTTTAATTCCTTTTTGTCCTGCACCTGATACTGCTTGATATGTAGAGTATACTATTCTTTTGATTTTATAGATATCGTCTAATGGTTTTAATGCAACAACTGCTTGTATTGTTGAACAATTAGGGTTTGCTATAATACCTTTATGTTTTTTTATATCCTGTACATTTACTTCTGGTACTACAAGTGGTACATCTTTGTTCATTCTAAAATAGCTACTATTATCTATTACAATTGTGCCATTTTTTACTGCAATTGGTGCATATTTTTTAGATACTTCTCCTCCAGCAACAAATATTGCATAATCAAACTTTTTGTTAAAAGTCTCTTTTGTTAATTCTTGTATTTCGTATTCTTCTTCCATGAATTTTACTTTTTTCCCTTTGGATCTTTTAGAAGCAAAAAGCTCATATTCAAAATTAGAAAATCTTTTTTCTTCTAATACTTTTAAAACTGTCTGTCCTACTAAACCCGTAACACCAATTATTGCTAATCTTTTATTTTTCATATTATTTCATTCCTTTAATAAATCTTTCATATTATATATGCCAGCATTTTGATTTATAATAAATTGAGCCGCCTTTAGTGCTCCTTTTGCAAATATTCCTCTTGATGTTACATTATGTGTTATTTCTAAACTTTCATTCTCACTAAAAAATATTACAGTATGTTTTCCAACTTCTGTTCCCCCTCTAATAGAATGGATTCCTATCTCCGTATTGCTACGTTTTATCTTTCTTTCATGTCTATCATATATATACTCAAATTTGTTTTCTAATACTTCATTTATAGAATCTGCTAGCATTAAAGCTGTTCCACTTGGATTATCTATTTTATTTCTATGGTGTGTTTCTATTATTTCAATATCTGCTTCCTTAAGTTTAATTGCTAATTCTGATATTATTTGACTCATTAGACTAATATCATAAGACATATTGCTCGATTTAAAAATAGGAATTGATTTTGAATATTGTTCACATATCTTCTTTTCCTCATCAGGGCTAAACCCTGTTGTTGCTATTACAATTGGTATTTTGTTTTTCTTTGCATATTTTAAAATATTAAATGTAGCTTTAGGATTTGAAAAATCTATTATTACATCTGGATTTTTTTCTATTTCTTCTATGTTGCTATATATTGGTATTTTACTATTGCACTTCGTTTTATCATATCCAGCACAAACACTAAATTCATCACTTTTTTCTATCTCTTTTAAAAGTTCTTGCCCCATTCTCCCGGTTATTCCACTAATTAAGATTTTCATTCTTCCACCTCTATTAATCCATATTTCTTCATTTCTTGAATTAGACCTTCTTTTGCTTTGTCACTCATCTTTATTAATGGCAATCTTGGAATTCCTACATTATATCCTAAAATATTATATGCTTCTTTTATTGGTATTGGGTTCACTTCTGAAAATAAACTTGATGTTAAATCTAAAGTTTTTAGTTGCAAATTTATTGCAGTTTCTATATCTCCTTCCAAAAATGCATATATCATTTTATGCACATCATTTGGTATGATATTTGAAAGAACTGAAATAACGCCAACTCCTCCAACTGAAAGTACTGGCAATATTTGATCATCATTTCCAGAATATATTGCTAAATTATCTTTGCATAAATTTGCTATTTCTGCTATTTGTGATATATTTCCACTTGCTTCCTTTATTGCAACTATATTTTTTAGTTTTGAAAGTTCTAAGCATGTTTTAGGTAATATATTAACACCAGTTCTAGAAGGCACATTATATAAAATTACTGGAATGTTTATTGCATTTGCTATAGCTTTATAATGAGCTACTAATCCTTCTTGTGTAGTTTTATTATAATATGGCGTAACTAACAAAACAGCATCTGCTCCAACACTTTCAGAATATTTTGACAATTCTATTGCATTTTTAGTACAGTTGCTTCCAGTTCCAGCAATTATTGGTATTCTTTTATTTGCTACATCTATAGCAAATTTGATTGTTTCTTTTTTTTCTTGCATAGTCATTGTTGAGGATTCTCCTGTGGTACCACATACAATTATTGCATCTGCTCCATTTTTTATTTGATATTCTATCAAATTTCTAAATTCATTAAAATTAATGCCATCATCTATAAATGGAGTTACAATAGCTGTTCCACAGCCTTTAAATATTATTTTTTTCATATCAGTCTCTCCTTATTTTATAATATATTTTTTATTAATTCTTCCTGTGTTTTATTCGAGAGTAATGCTGGTGGTATATCAAAAACAGTAATAGCTCCATATTCTCCTTTTTGATATAATCTATATACAGCTCTAGCATATGCTACTAGTACACTTGCTGTAAATTCTGGATTAGAATCTAACTTTAAAGAATATTCTATTATCTCCTTTGATTTATCATTTTTTCCTGTTTTTCCACTCCTTATTACAACTCCACCATGTGGCATTGTATTATGATATTTTTTGAATTCTTCTTCTGATACAAAATTTACAATTGTATCATAGTCTGCGAAATAGTTTGGCATATTGATTATTTCATTTTTTACCTTTTCCTGATCTGCATTTTTCTCTAAAACAACAAAACATTCTCTTATGTGTTTTTCTCTAGCCGTTAATTCTATGCTCTCTCCCTTTCGCACTCTTTCCATTGCTTTTTCTACTGGTATTGTATATTGTTTTGCATCCTTAACTCCATCTATTCGTCTTATTGCATCAGAATGTCCTTGACTTACTCCTTTTCCCCAAAACGTATATGTATTACCTTTTGGCAAATAGCATTCTGCTAATAATCTATTTAATGAAAAAATTCCTGGATCCCATCCACATGAAATCAAGGCTATTTTTTTAGCTGATTTGGCACTTTCATTTACATTTTTAAAATGACTCGGTATTTCTGCATGTGTGTCAAAACTATCTATTACATTAAACATAGATGCAAATTTTGGTGTCTGAACTGGTAAATCTGTAGCAGAACCTCCACACAAAATCATAACATCTATATCATCTCTCCATTTTTCTATTTCTTCTATCGAATTTACTTTTACATTTGTTAATGTCTTTATACTACTAGGGTTCCTTCTTGTAAATATGGCTCTTAATTCCATATCATTATTATTTAAAACTGCAAGTTCTACCCCTTTTCCTAAGTTTCCATATCCTATTATTCCAACTTTTATACTCATATTATCTCTCCTTCTTTATCTATTATTGTTCCTACATTTTCAAAATTAAAAGTGGATTTTACTATTATTTTAATATTCTCTTCTTTAGCTATTTCCACACATTTATAATGTAAAACTTTTGCTCCATTTTTTGCCATTTCTATCATTTTATTATATGATATTTGTTTATATTTTGTTGCACATTTATTTTTATTTGGATCATCTGAATAAATTCCATCTACATCTTTAAAAATTTCACATTCCTTTAATCCTAGTGCTTTAGCTAAAGCTATTGCAGTAATATCAGAACCACCGTCTTCCAAGTGTCGTTACATTATTATTTCTTGTAAGTCCTTGAAATCCTGCAACTATTACAATTTTTTCTTCTTTTAATTCTTTCAATATTCTATCAGTATTTATATCAATAATATTGGCATTTCCATAATTAGAATCAGTAATTATTGGAACTTGCCATCCAAGAAGAGATACTGCTTCATATCCCAAATTACTCAAACACATTGATAATTTTGCTATTGTAATTTGTTCCCCTGTTGTTAATAAAACATCTTGCTCTCTTAAATTTTCTTTTGTTGAAATTTCTCCTTTCTCTTTTAATAATTCATCTGTCATATTCCCTTGTGCTGATACTACAACTACAACTCCTTCTCCTTTTTTCTTTGCCCCGAATTATATGTTTACAAACATTATATAAACCAGGTCTATCTGCTACAGAACTGCCTCCGTATTTCTGAACTACTAGTTTCATTTCTATAACCCCTTAGTGTAAATTAAATGATATTTAAGTCTAAATATTCATTTTTTAAATATATGTAAATTGCTTTTAGTATAAAATACTATAATACTAGACTAGTAAAATTTTATACATTGCAAATTTCCACCAATAATAATTATTATTTAAGTAACATTATTATATTCTTCTTATATATTTTAATCAAGTTCTATTTAAAAGTTTCTCTTTTTTATACTTAGAATATTGTGCCAATATTCATTATGTTATTTTATTATTATATTCTTTCTTGTATGCTTCATATGAATATTTATCATGCATATAATGTATAATATTTAATGCATTAACATATACTCTTGTAACCCAATCTAACATTTCTTCAAATTTTTTCATACTTTATTAAAATCATCCCATTGTTTAAATACCATATAATCACACTCCTTAATATACATTTTATAATACATTATTCAAAATTTCCTTATGTCAATAAATTAAACAACTTATAATAATTACAAAAATAAAACTTTTGATAAAAGGAACGTCAGTCTGTCGTCCCTTTTGTCATTTTTATATAATTATATTTATTAATCTTCTTTTATTGCTTTTCTTAGTTCTTCCTTACTAATTTTTGTTCCATAAAAATCTTTTTTAGAGCAGCCTGCTCTTCCACTTCCTGCACATGCGCACGCACAACTACTTGCGCAACTGCTTGCACAGCTACTTGCACAACTACTATGTACACAGCCTCCGCCATAGTAGCCACCACCATAAAAGCCTCCATGTCCATAGTACCCTCCGCCTCCAGTGAATATTGATATTATTGCGATTATTATAATCAAGAATATTATAACAGCAATTCCACTCATTCCACTAGAGTTATTTGATTTTTGCATACTTTCGCTTAGGTAACCAAACGCATTTTTATTGTACTTTACTTCAATATTAAGTTTTTCTCCTTTGTCCATATTAGTTTTATTCCATACTAAGTAGTTTCCATCCTTTGATTTCGAATTACTTGATTTTACTTCATCTGCATTCCATTTTACTGTTAAACTATCAACTCTTGCATCTGTAAACCATGCAGGTGTAAATGAATATTTACACTTTTTACCTGATAGTTTGTACATTCGTGTTTGGTGAATTTTGTATTTAAAGGTTATTTCCTCTCCTTCATAATACTTTTTATCGAAAACAACCTTTACATATGCCCCATTATAAGAAGTAATATTTCTAATGTTTTTTGTCAATGCAGTTGGTGTATCAAAATATGAATTTGGAGTTCCTATTTGTACCCATTCTAATGGTCCTTCTGTATAAGAGTCTAATACTTTCCATGTTATTTCATAAGTAATATCAAGACTTCCATCATTCATTCTTGGCTCAACAGTTACAACATAATTTTTTATCCTATCTAAATCCATTGCGTAACATTTTGTTCCATTTGCTATTAATATTAAAAATAATGTTAATAACAAAAATATCAATAGTTTTCTTTTCATATTAGCATCCTCCTTCTCTTAAAGGACATTTTCCTAATGATTTTGCTGAATATTTTCTTTGTTTTTTACATTTTGGATTATTCCATATATCTTCCCATTTTGTTGTTAATATGTTTCCTAGTCCAGCGTCTTCATTAAGCCAACTTTGGCATGGTACAACTTCTCCATCTGGTGCTATCGCCATATTGCTTAAGCATGCTCCACAGCTTGGAATATCTAAACCTAGTTTTCTTATTTCTTCTTCACTTATCCATCCAGGAGATGTAAAACTTATTTCCATTAAATTTTCGTTTGCATACTTACAGGCTTCTTTTAGAACTTCTAATAATTCTTCTCCTTTAAGTTGTGTTTCTTTTGAGGATTCTTTAGTTGCATTACCAGTAATAATTAATCCAGAACAAGATACATACTTTACACCTAAATTATTTAAAAACTTTAGTGTTTCTACATAGTCTTTATTTATTAAACAAAGTGGCGTATTTATGCTTAGTGGTAGTCCTGCTTTTATAGCATTTTTTATTCCTTCTACTGTTTTTTCAAAATTATTAGCTCCAACTAATTTATTATGTTTATCTTTATCTGATGAATAGAAGGTTATTTGTACACTATCCAAGCTTACTTTACTTAATTTATTGCATAGTTCTTCTGTTAAGAGTACACCATTTGTATTTAATCTAGTTACAAACCATTTCGAATAATCTATAAGTTCAACTAAATCCTCTCTTTTTGTTGGTTCTCCTCCTGTAAATGTAAGTTCAGGAATACATGCTTTTCTACATTTATCAATTGCCTTTTTCCATTCTTCTGTTGTAAGCTCTTTTTTATCTGCATACACTTGCCCTGCAGCATAGCAATGTAGGCATTTTTGATTACAATTCCATTTTCCATCTTTTGTCATACTACTTATCATTAAGTCCATTCTATGAGGAGCTTTCATTTTACTAGCATATTTTCCTATAGATATTTGCCCTACATTTTCTTTTGGCTTTTTTCCTTCTGAAATATCTATAAAAACTGATAATATTCTATTTAAGTCATTTCTCATCACTTCTGCACTAGGCCTTCTATATACTTTCTTAGTTTCTGCTACTGCAGCATCTAACACACTATTTAAATCTTTTTCATTAACTTCTTTTCCACTAAATTTATTCACTTCTTTAATAAAATTAGCTAGCAATATTGTCCAAGATAAATTTACAGGTAAAATATCTTTTCCATTTAAAATTACTACACTTGGATCTGCTTTTAGTGGTTCATACTTTGCTGGCACTAAATGTATTCTTATAACTCCTGGTTCATAGGGATTTAGCGTTGTATGTAATACTTCCATTAAATTTTTCTTATAAAATATTCTCTCTTTAAAATTCACTTTTTCCTCCTTTGTTCTCTTGCTAATTTAAGTTTCCGAATGAAATGTGGAAACGTCAAAAGCAACATCAATTATACATTTTATATACTAGCAAATGAGAAATTTTCTAATATATGAAAACATTTTATCATAACTAATAAAAATATCAAATACTTTAATGAAAACAAAAAAATATTATGAAGTATTTATTATAAAATACATTCATAATATTTTTTGTTTTATTTACATATAATTATATCTTCTCTCTTAGGTCCGTTTCCTATTATTTTTATTGGGCGTTCTATTTTCTTTTCTATAAACTCAATATATTTTTTTGTATTCTCTGGTAAGTCTTCATATTTTTTGATTTTGCTTATATCACATTTCCAGCCATCTAAGTATTCATATACTGGTTTTGCTTTATTTAGCTCTATTGTAGGTGGAAAATCTTTTACTATTTTTCCATCAATTTCGTATGCTGTACAAACTGGTATTTTATCAAGATATCCTAATACATCTACTAATGATAAAACAACATCTGTTGCACCTTGTACCATGCATCCGTATCTTGTTGCAACTGTATCAAACCAACCTACTCTTCTTGGTCTACCTGTTTTTGCACCATATTCTCCACCTCTATCTCTTAACTCTTTTGCTTCATCTCCAAAAATTTCTGTTGTAAAAGCTCCTGCTCCAACACATGTAGAATATGCCTTTACTATTGTATATATCTTTTTAATTTCATAAGGTGGAATTCCTGCTCCTACTGCTCCAAATCCTGCAAGTGGTGAAGATGAAGTTGTAAATGGATATATTCCATTGTCTATATCTCTTAATGTTCCTAATTGTCCTTCTACTATTATATTTTTATTTTCTTTTATTTTTTCATTTACTAACTTAACTACATTGCACAAATATGGCTTTAGTTTTTCTCTAGAATTTATCAAAAATTCATACATTTCTTCTATATCAACTTGATTCTCTTCTCCATATAAAGCTGAAATTATTTTGTTTTTCGCAGTTAAAATATTAGTTAGTCTATTCTTTAGATATTCATCATCATATATCTCTGAAATTTGTATTCCTATTTTTGCATATTTGTCAGAATAGAAAGGTGCAATTCCTGATTTTGTTGAACCAAAACTTGCCTTTCCTAACCTTTTTTCTTCTAATTCATCTAATTTAATATGATATGGCATTAATATTTGAACCCTATCTGAAATAACTATATTAGGATTTTTCATTCCTTTTTCTTTAACAGATTCTAATTCCTCAAAAAATGCATTAATATCAAAAGCTACTCCTTGACCAATTACATTTATAACATCTTCTCTAAAAATTCCTGATGGCAACATGTGTAAAGCAGTTTTTCCATATTCGTTTACTATTGTATGCCCTGCATTTGCTCCTCCTTGAAATCTAATAACTACATCTGCATCTTTTGATAAAATATCACACATTTTTCCTTTTCCTTCGTCTCCCCAGTTTCCTCCAACAATTGCACTTACCATAAATATTACCTCCTAACAAAGCGACTTTAGTCGCCCTTTGTTCTCGCCGATTTGAGTTTCCGAATGAAATGAGGAAATCTCAAAGGCAATAGCGATTATAGCATTTTTTATATACTAGGAAATGAGAAATTTCCTAGTATATAAAAAATAGATAATGTAGAATTCTTACTACATTATCTATTTTAAAGCCTTTCTTTTTATAAGTAAAATATATATTTTTTATAGTATTCATAAGTTTTACTTATTAATAATAAATTTAAGCAACTCATTTGAAGCTTTTGATATTAATTTTTCTTTCTTTATTATGCATATGTTTCTTGGCTCTATTTTCTCTTTTATATCTATTTTGTATATTTCTTTAT
Organism: uncultured Clostridia bacterium; assembly: GCA_934162625.1. Classification (GTDB taxonomy): domain Bacteria; phylum Bacillota; class Clostridia; order TANB77; family CAG-508; genus CAG-452. The sequence goes on along the minus strand of CAKPJM010000022.1, from coordinate 11,574 downwards.
TATCTATTTTTTCTTCTGCAAACTTATCAACTACAGCTCCAATTCCAAAATTCCTTTTAGCAAAATCTACTATTAAATTACTTGTTGCAAGCTCATATTTTGGATTGCACTCTACATTATTTTCTTTAAATTTTTCATCTATATATTTTCTTGTACTTGTATGTTCCTCTAAACATATTAATGGGTATTTTTCTAATTCTTTTAAACTAACTTTTTGTTTTGATAAATCTTTATATTTTTCTCCGCACACAAATATATCTTCAATCTTGCATACTTCTATAGCAGTAAATTTTTCCTCTAATTCAAATGGCTCACTTACTAATCCAAAGTCTATTTTATCTTCTTTTAAAAGTTTTATAGTTTCTGGTGTAGGTCCATTTGTAATGCTTATTTTAATCTTAGGATACATTTTTTGAAACTCTTCTAAATATTGAAGCAAGAAAAACTGCAAACACATATCACTTGAACCTATTCTTATCTCTCCACTTTCTAAATTAACTTGCTCTAAGACTTTTGCTTCTCCCAACTTAATTTTTTCCATAGCTTCTAAAACATATGAGTATAATACTTCTCCTTCTTTAGTTAAAGTTACTCCTTTTTTTGTTCTTAAAAACAATTCTGCATTTAAGCTTTCTTCTAGCTGTTTTATTGTTTGACTGACTGCTGGTTGAGAAATACATAAGTTTTCTGCTGCTACTGTTATATTTTTCTTTTTTGCCACTTCACAAAATATTTTATACCAATCTAAACTAATATTCATAAAATCAAACCCCTTCTTGAGTATTATATCACCTTAACAAATGAAAAGGAACATTTATTACTTTTAACAAATGCTCCTTTTCTAACTAACCTCTTCCATCAAAACCTCCTTGTTTCTTTTTATTACTTATAGAAGAGAATCTATATAATCAACTAGATTGCTACCTCTAGCATATCCTAGTTGTATTATTATTATATCATGTTTTACATAATGTGTCAAGCTGATTATAGTCTATCTGGACCCTTAAATAATTTTTTTAACATGCTTGGTTTATCAGATATTGGATCTTCATTTTGTGAATAATCTATCTCACATGTATCATCAGATGTATCACTTGTTTTTAATATTGAAGCATTTTCCTGGCTTAGTATTTTTATTAATTCATTTTCTTCTATTACATCTAAATTATATTCTTTTGCCTTGTTTTGTGCATTGTTAGTTATTCCATCATTCAAAGATTTAACTACTACTATAGTATTATGAATATGTGCTTTCTTTGAATATTCATAAATAGTTTCTATATTAGTTGGGATTATTGAAGTTGTATCATTTCTCATTGCATATAAAAAATTTTCTCCTAAATTATTTGCAGTAATAATTATAATATTTCCATTAAGCTGTTTCGTTTTTATCTCTGAAAAATTCTGCTTTTTTAATAAATCTATTAGTTTAGCCACGCTAATTCCTTCATTATACTTGTATATCTCTTTTTTAGAAATTATAATGTATAATATAATTATAAAAATAATAAACCCTACCATTACTTTCTCCTCTTTTTCTTAGATTTTCTATATTATATCATAAAGTTATTATTAATTTACCTTATTACTAATTTATCAAATTTCGAATTTACATATGCTTCTAGTTTAGTCATAAATTCATTTGGTGGTATTTCTTTTTTTGCTACCATGTCCAATCCTTTTTCCCAACTTGCTGTTAGTTTTGGATTAAGCATATCTGGCATAGTTTTATTTACTACGTCATATATTGCTTCGCCTTTCAGTGTTGGTGTAATTATTTGTGTTTTATTGTTTATAGCAATATAACTTATTTTTTCTAATTTCTTTATTATCTCTGCTCTTGTTGCACTTGTTCCTATCCCTGCTCCTTTTATTTGCTCTCTTAATTCCTCATTTTCTATTAATTTTCCCGCGTTTTCCATTGCTAAAATCATAGAGCCTGAGTTGTATCTTGTTGGTGGAGAGGTTTCGGCTTCTTTTGTTGTTAACTCTAATATTTTTATTTCTTGTCCTTTTTTTAAAGTATTTAGAAAATTACTTTCTTGAGTATTGCTCTGAAGTGCCCCCTCTGAATCTGTATTCTTTTTTAGGTTATCTGTACTTACATTTGGTTTTAATATTTCTAAATACCCTTGTTTTATACAAACTTTTTGACTTGCCGTAAATATTTCATTCTCTATATTTATTGTTATATTTAGCTTATTAAATTCTGCTGGTGGATAAAATATTGCTAAAAATCTTTTTACTATTATTTTATAAATGTCTTTTTGTAATTGATTTAATTTTTCATAATTCTCATATCCTTGACCTGTTGGTATTATTGCATAATGGTCTGTTATTTTGCTATCATTTACATACTTTGTTTTTACTAGATTTGTAGAATATTTTTCTTCTTTCATTTTATTAATATATTTTTGAACTTCTTCATCTTTAAATCCTTTTGCTATTCCATTTAAATTTTTAGTAATCTCTTTTGCAACTGCTGTTGAAAGCACTCTTGCATCTGTTCTTGGGTATGTAACTAATTTTTTCTCATACAATTCCTGAATTACTGCAAGTGTTTCATCTGGTTTTATTTTAAACTTTTTAGAGCATTCATTTTGAATTTCTGCCAAGTTAAATAAAAGTGGAGGATTTTCTTTTTGTTTTGATTTTTTTATTTCTGTTACTACTGCCACTTTATCTTTTATTTTATTTATAAATTCTTCTGCATCTTGTTTTTTCTTAAATCCCGTTTCATTATATAGCTTTGCAGAATTGTATTCTATTGATTTTTCGTTTACCTTCCATTCCGCCTCGCAAAAGCTCTGCTCTTCGCCAAATTTCCCTGTAATTTTATAGTATTTGGTTTTAACAAAGTTTCTTATTTCTCGCTCTCTTGCAACTACCATTCCTAAAACGCATGTCATAACTCGTCCTATTGCAATAGAAGTTCTTTCTTCATTTACTTGTTTTGCGACCATTCTTCCTTGTGTAATTGAAAGCAATCTAGAAAAATTTATTCCTATTAGGTAATCCTCTTTTGCTCTTAAATATGCAGAATCAGATAAGCTATCATATTCTGAAGCATCTTTTGCTTCTCTTATTCCTCTTAAAATTTCCTCTTCTGTTTGCGAATCTATCCAAACACGCTTTATTTTTATGCTTGGATTCGGTTTTGCCATCATTAGTACAAGTCTTTGTATATACTCTCCTTCACGTCCCGAGTCACCTGCATTATATATTTCGCTTATATCTTCTCTTTGCAATAAGCCTTGGATTATCTTAAACTGATTTGCAACTTGTGGTATTATCTCATATTTCCATTCTTTAGGCACAAATGGAAGAGTGTCTAGTCTCCATTGTTTTAGCTTTTCATCATACTTTTCTGGGTATGACATAGTAACTAAATGTCCAACACACCAAGTGATTATCCATTCTTCTGATTCTAAGTATCCATTTTTTCTATTTGTATTAATTTTTAAAGCTTTTGCAAATTCCATCGCAACAGATGGTTTCTCTGTAATTAGTATCTTTTTCATATTTTCATCCTATATAATTTTTAAACAAATTACTCTTTATCTGTGTCTATTTTTATATGAACATCTCTTAATTGTTCTTCTGTTACTTTGCTTGGAGCTCTCATAAGTAGGTCTCTTGCTTTTTTATTTTTAGGAAATGCTATTACTTCTCTAATATTGTTTGAGTCTGCTACAAGCATTACCATTCTATCTAATCCAGGTGCTGCTCCAGCATGTGGTGGTGCTCCATATTGGAATGCTGTATATAATGCTCCAAATCTATTTTTTACATCTTCTTCCTTATATCCTGCTATTTCAAATGCTTTTACCATTATTTCTGGATTATGGTTTCTTACTGCACCTGATGCTACTTCATATCCGTTGCAAACCACATCATATTGATATGCCAAAATATCTAGTGGATCCATTGTTTCTAATGCTTCCATTTCTCCTTGTGGCATTGAAAATGGGTTATGGCAAAAATCTATTTTTCCTTCATCAGATAATTCGTACATTGGAAAATCTACTATAAAGCATAATTTATATTCGCCTTTTTTAATTAAATCTAATCTGTTTCCAAGTTCTATTCTTACTGCTCCTGCAACTTTTTGTGCTGTTTTAAATTCATCTGCTATAAAGAATATTGAGTCTTCTTTCTTTGCCCCTAATTTTTCTTGTAATTTTGCTTTCGTTTCTTCGTCTATAAATTTTGCAATTCCTCCAACTGGATTATTTGCTTCATCAAATTTCACCCATGCTAAACCTTTTGCACCTGCTTCTTGAACTGCAAACTCAGTCATACTGTCAAAGAATTTTCTAGTTTGTGCTCCACCATTTGGTACGACAATTGCTTTTATTGTTTTATCTTTAAATGCATTAAATTCTGTATTTTCAAACACTTCTGTTACATCTTGTATTATAAGTGGATTTCTTAAATCTGGCTTGTCTGAACCATATTTTTCCATTGCTTCTAAATATGGAATTCTAATAAATGGTGCTTGGTCTACTTTCCAATTTGTATGTTTTGTAAATACTGTTGTAAATATTTCTTCTAAAACTTTTAATACATCTTCTTGTTCTGCAAAGCTCATTTCAAAGTCTAATTGATAAAATTCTCCTGGTGCTCTATCTGCTCTTGGATCTTCATCTCTAAAGCATGGTGCTATTTGATAATATTTGTTAAATCCACTAACCATTAATAATTGTTTAAATTGCTGTGGGGCTTGTGGAAGTGCGTAAAATTCTCCCGGATGTATTCTACTTGGTACTAAAAAGTCTCTTGCTCCTTCTGGTGATGAGTTTGCAAGTATTGGTGTTTGTATTTCTGTAAACCCTAGTTCATCCATTTTGCTTCTTAATGTTTTCATTATTTCAGAACGAAGTTTAATTGTTTGATGTAATTTATTGTTTCTTAAGTCTAAGAATCTATATTCTAGTCTTAAATCTTCTCTTGCTTCTCCTGTCTTCTCTGAATTTATTTCAAATGGTAAAACATTTTTGCATTTACCTAATATTTCTACTTCTTTTGCTTCAATTTCAATATCTCCTGTTGGTATTTTATTATTTTTACTTGCCCTTTCTATTACAATTCCTGTTACTCCAATTGCACTTTCTGTTACTACATCTTTTAAATCCATTTCTGCAGATACCACTACTTGTGTAATTCCATATTCATCTCTTAGGTCTATAAATTTCATTGCTCCTAAATTTCTTATTGTTTGTACCCACCCTGCTAGTTTTACTGTTTTTCCAACATCACTTATTCTTAATTCTCCACAGTTATTAGTTCTGTATTTGCTCATATTTTTTCCTCCTAAAAAAAGATTCTTTATTTATACAAAAAGTCCCTGTATACTAATGTATACAGGGACGAAGATTCTTTATTCTCCGCGGTGCCACCCTTATTGGATTGTAATCCCACTTTTTTGATTTTTTATATAGCTCTAAATGTGTCACAAAATAATTTTTAATTATTTCCATTTATCAAACGCTTTTTACTGTATTATATTTTATAATTTTTTTACTCTTTTGTCAATTATTTGTGCATTTTATTTTTTATTGCTTTTTTGGCAATTTTTATTGACTTTTATTTCCATATTTTATATAATTACATTCATAGGGAATGAGATAAGCAGATGTGGTTTGCCTCCTACATAAAGGAGGTGAGGCGTATGATAGAAACAACTTTATTGCTAATAATAAAATTACTATTGACTGGTTTAATATCAGTAACTATCATTGCGTTTGCCTTGATTATAGCTTTAGTTATAATAATTAGCAAACATTAATAAACCAATAAAAAACACATCTGTAAACTTGACAGTTAGATGTGTTTTTACATATCACACTGGCAAACCACGTTTGTGGTTCTCCATTTCCTATTTTTATTATAACATATTTTTAAACTTTGTAAATACTTTTTGACAAATTTTATATTTTCTCAATTTTTGCAACTAATACTGTCATATCATCTTTTGCTATTCCAAATCCATTATCTATAGATTCTTGCAATAGAATATCCGCTATTTTTTGAATGTCTTGTGTTTCTATACCTTCTAGTAATTCTTTTATCCATATTTCTTTGTTTGCAAGTTCTTGATTCGATTCTAATATTCCATCACTGCACATTATTACTATTTCTCCACCAACTAGATCTTTATCATACACTACCAAATCTATGTTATCTACTATTCCTGCTGGAAGTGAAATAGCTTTTACTACTTCTACTTTATTTTTAGTTTTTATAAAAGTTGGACAAGCTCCGTTTTTTATAAATTCTATATTTCCAGTGATTCCGTCAAATACTGAAATATCTATAGTTGCATATGTTTCTTCGTTCGAATTTAAATTTACTGATGAATTTATTAGTCCTATTGATACATCTTTATCAAATCCAGTTGTTAATAATCTTTGTAACATTTTAATTACTGTAGAACTACTTTTCTTTGCTCTTGGACCAGACCCCATTCCATCACTTATTGCCATCATAAATTTTCCATCATGTAATTTAGTTTGTATACTAGTGTCTCCAGATATTTCACTATTACTTTTTGTTGTTTTTGCAGATGCTATTTGTATTTTATATTTTGGCTTTTCCTTTTTGACTTCTTCTTTCTTATCTTTTTCCCCTATATCATCTGCTAAAGAAGATATAACTTTAGATACTCCACCGCAATTGATTTGCAAGTGTTCTTTTATTATTTGCTTCTTTTTGTTTCCATATCAAATTTAATTTATTTATTCTATATGTATGGTTAATCGCTTTAACTATTTGTTCTAAGTCTTTCTGAATCTCTTCATATTTTTCTTCTTTTTTGTCTAAGCCTATTATGTAATTATTATTGTTTTCTAATATTTTAATTAGCTCTTCTTTAGTTATTTCTTCTTTTTCTTCTAATATATCATAAATTCTATCTAATATTTCTTCATCGCTATACACAAAATCTTCATATAGTAAATTGTCTGTAAAATCTTCTATATTGTTTGTAAGTTCTTCTTTAAATGCTTTTTTACTGTCCTCTTCTAGTTCTTCATCTGTTTCTATTGTTGTTGCTGCAACTTGTTTGTAGCTTTCTGCCATTTCAGATATTGTTTCTGATACGCTGTTTAATTTGTATATTGTTTCTTCTCTTTCTCCTTCTATTTGTCCACCTGTTGTAGGCAATAGTTTTGTTTTTCCTATTATATCTGCTATATCAATATTTATATTTTTAGGTAATAACAATAAACCTAAAGATGCAATTAGAATTTCTCTAATTGTTATAACAGGCACTGTATTTCCATTTGCAACATATGTAAGAACCGCATTTCCTATGCAGAATCCTACTATTACACCTATTTTTCCTAATTTATTTAGTATGCCCGCTACCATTCCGAGATATTGCATATGAAGCTACAAGCACTGGATCTGACTTTCCTATTATTCCGTAAAACCATTCCTATTGTTATTCCAGATGTTGCTCCTACAAGCATTCCATTTTTCCAGCCCAAAAATAATACTAACATTATACTTAATATATTGCTAATTGATAATCCAAAGATATTAAGTCCATGTAGAGAATAAAAAGCAATAGACATAAGCAGGCTTGCTCCCATTACCTCTTCTACAGTAAAAGCTTGCTTTACTCCATAGTCTTTTATTACTGTAATTGAATTTGAAAATATTTTATAGAATATATATGTTATTATTGCAAACATAATACTTGCTAATAAATCATATACTAAAAACATTGTAAAAAACATCTTACCAGCTTGTACCACAAATGCACATATTGCAATATACAAACCTAATTTTTGTTTTTCGTTTCTATCTTCTCCTTGAAATCTTGGTCTGAATATAAGTGTTGCTACTATAAACAATAATGTTGTAAGTAGATAACTTAAAAATCCATTTACACCAAATCCTATAAGAGTTCCTATACAAGTAGCTAAATAAACAATTCCTGCTGGAATTCTATTACTGCATACTGCTGCAAACATAGCAAGTCCAAATGGAGCGAATTCTCCTCCAAATCCTACCATTGAGGCCATAAATGAAACTGCATATAAAACAAAATTAGATACAGAAAAAAGATTTTTTAAATTAATTGATTTTTTACTTTTTTCTGTATTAGTTTTTATATCTTCCTCTTCTATATCTTCATCTATAATATTTTGAAACATCCTTACCACCTTCAATACCTTTTCTAATCTTTTGTGTGTTAGGGCAAAGCTTCTATCTGCCCTTGCCTTTCGTTATTTTACCATTCCTAATTTAATTTTTTTGTCGTATACAGTTGTCAAAATAGAAAAAGTTTTTTGCAATTTGTGATATATTTATTTAAATTTTTTTCTTTTGTTTCCTTTATCTTTATATAGTAAAAAAATTCTACTATATTTACATTAAATATTTTAAGGTTGTTCTGTAAAATATTCATTTATTCTTATTATTAGCTCATGTTTTGCCTCTTCCATTGTCATCCCTTCTAACTGAGCTCCAGCAAGAGTAATATGTCCTCCGCCTCCGCAATTTTTCAAGAATAATTTGAACGTTTATATCTCCTATTGAACGTCCACTAATACAAATTTTATCTCCCAAATTTCCAATTACAAATGATGCTGTTATATTGCTAATTGTAAGTAATTCATCTGCAGCTTTTGCACAAATCAAGTTAGCGTTTTTATCTTTTTCTTCATATTCTGAAATCCCTATAGATTCATTTATTATTTCTGCTTTTTTTACTATGTCTGCTATTACATTATAACTTTCTAAATCGCTTTGGAACCATTTTTTTATTTTTATTATGTCGATACCATATTTTCTTAAATATGCAGCAGCTTCAAAAGTTCTAACACCAGTTTTAAATGTAAAGTTTTTTGTATCAACCATTATACCTGCATACAAACTTTCTGCTTCTAATTGTTCTAATTCGATATCATTTGTTCCATATTCAATAATTTCAGTAACTAGTTCTGAAGCTGAAGAAGCATATGCTTCGTGGAATGTAAGTATAGCATTTTCTATATAATCCGCACTTTTTCTATGATGATCTATTATAACAATTTTCTCTGTTTCTTCTAATAATTCTGGCACTTCTACATAAGTCTTTTTATGTGTGTCTGTAATTATTAAAAGTGTATCTGGAGTTATTTTTGCAAGTGCTTCGTTTTTATCAATAAGCACATTTTTATATTCTTCATGTTTTTCTAGTGCTTCTATAAAGTTTCCAAGTGCTAATCCTTTTGTTGTATTTACTATATATGCATCTTTATTTAAAACTTTTGCAAATCTATATAGTCCTAAACTAGATCCTATAGAATCAATATCTCCATTCAAATGTCCCATTATTATAACATTGCTTGCGTCTTTTATTAATTCTTCTAAAGCATGTGCAACAACTCTTGCTTTAACCTTTGTTCTTTTTTCTAATTCTTGTGCTCTTCCTCCAAAGAAACTATATTTTCCATCTGTTTTTAATACCGCTTGATCTCCACCTCTTCCGAAGTGCTATGTCCATTGCATCTTGAGCTTCTTGATATTTTTCATAATTACTATTACCTTCATTTGCTATTGCAATACTAAGTGTAATTTGTATTTTTTCTTCTGTTCTTATTTCTTTTATATCATCTAAAATACTAAATTTCTCATTTTGCATCTCTTCTAAATATTTTTGCTCGAATATATAAACAAAAGTATCTCTTTCTGTTTTTATCATTATTCCACCAGTTTTTGCTGCCCAATCATATAAGTTTTTCTCTATAGCAGCCATTACTTGTGGTTTTTCCTCTGTTGCTATTCTTTGAACAATTTCTTCGTAATTATCTACCATGATAATTCCAACACAAGTTTTAGAATCGTTAAATTCCTTAGATAATTCTTTCATTTTTGTTACATCTATAAAATACAAAATTGTCATATACTTGTTTGTTTTTTTTCTATCTTTTTGTTTTATTTTTACATAGTCTCCAATTATATGGTATGTTTTATCTTCTATTTTTACTTCTTTATCTACCGTAGGAATATTATTGTTATCAATATCTGTTTTTATTTCTTTTGTTATATCATCTATATATTTATTAATTCCTATGTTTGCAAACTCTTTGTTGAATTTTGAACTTCTCCAAATTATATTACCATCTGTTTCTAGTATAATTAGTGGAAATGGTGAGTTTATAAGTGTGTTTTTTGCTGCTGAATCCATACTAATTGTAAGTTCATTAATATAGTTTGATACTTCTCCTTTTCTTTTGTTATATATCCAAACTGTGTACGCAACTATGCCTAAGTATAGTATTATACTTGGAATAATATATGTTGGTATATTCATACATAGCAGAATAAGTATTATTGCTATAATTAATAGGTATATCTTTGTTTTGGATTCTATATTTTCAAACATCTTCATATTGTTATTTGACATACTTTTTTATCTCTCCTTAAAATCTTTATTAATTGTACCTCAAAATGGCTATTTTGTCAATTTTATCGACCAGTAGTCTGCTATTTTAGCAAAGTCTTCTAGGCTTAATTTTTCTCCTCTTATTCTTAAGTCAAAACCTAAATCTATAAGCATTTTCTCTATTTCTTCTTTGCTTCCTAGATTTCCATTTGAAAGCCCATTCAATAAAGTTTTTCTTTTTTGCATAAATGCAAGTTTTATAATTTTAAATAATAGTTCTTCATTTTTAACTTTAACAGCTGGATTTTCTAATACATTTAATTTTATAACACTTGAGTTTACTTCTGGTGCAGGCATAAAGCATGTGTTTGGAACCTCTAATACTTTTTCAGGTTTTGTATAATAGTTCACTCCATATGTTATTGCTCCAGAGTTTTTTCCTCCTGGTACATCTACCAATCTATCTGCAACTTCTTTTTGTACCATAACAGTTATGCTTTTTATGTCTAACCTTTCCTCCAAAAGTTTCATTATTATTGGTGTTGTTATATAGTATGGTAAATTTGCAACAATTTTCACAGTTTTAATATTCTCGTTCTTTTCTTGTTTTATTAATTCATCTAAATTTACTTTTAGTACATCATCACTTATCAGTTTAAAATTGTTATAAAATTTAAATCTATCATTTAAGATTTCAATCATTCTATCATCAAGTTCTATACATACAACTTTTCCTGCATTATCTAGCAATCTTTTGGTTAAGCTTCCGAAGTCCAGGTCCAATCTCTATTACCAAGTCTTCTTTTCCTACTTCAGCTGCTTCTATTATTCCTTCTATAGTATCTTCATTAATTAAAAAATTTTGTCCAAGCCTTTTATTTGCAGAAATTTTATATTTTTTTAAAATATCTATTGTTTCATTATATAAACTCAAATTTATCACCTTTTTTATTATACACTACTTTTGTAACTACGTAAACTAAAATGAAGTCTTTAAATAAATTTGATTTGCATATTTGGCATAAATATGCTAAAATAGATTTTGTTAATGCGGGTATAATTTAGTGGTAGAATGTCATGCTTCCGACCTGATAGCGAGGGTTCGATTCCCTCTACCCGCTCCACAATAAAGAAGCTCACAGACTAATTAAAGTTTGTGAAATTTTTTTATAATAAAGATTTAGCGTGCTTTCTCT
>CAKPJM010000021.1 GCA_934162625.1 uncultured Clostridia bacterium | reverse complement strand
CCCTTTGAGGCGGGGGAATACCCGTGAGCTTGGAGACCATTGTTTTTAAAATTAATATGTTATCTTATTTAATTAATGTAGGGGCAGGCCCTGTGTCTGCCCAAACAAATTAGTATTAGGGTAATTTTCTTGAAGGCAGGCAATTAAAATCGCCCCTACGTCATTTGCAACATATTTGGCATTTTGGGCATATGCAATACGTCCCTACATTATAAATTCCGGGAAAAAGGGGTCTGTCCCCTTTTTCCCTATTTCCCTATTTCATAATTTTTCTATAATAATCGTTTTCTAATATTAATCTAGACATTTGATATTTTTTATAAATTATGTTGTTTATTTTTTGTACATATCCTTCTTCTATTTCTGTATTTTCGTTTGGTATAAATTCTTCTTTTATTGCATTATATCTTCCTTTGTCTGTTATAAAACTTCTATCTGAGAATATTACTAGTGGACTTGCATTTGATAGGACATCCCTTCCTATTAGTAATCTTGAATCATATTCTATACCAAATAAATTTAATACAGTTGGTAATATATCTAAACTTGAACCTACTTTTTCTACTTTTATTGGTTCTTTCATACTTCCACTCCATATCAAAAATGGCATATGGTATTTCTCAAAAGCATCATCTCTTTGATATGTTGATAGTTCGTTTATTTCTTCTAGAGTTAAGCCATAAGGATAATGGTCTCCACTAATTACTATAACTGTATCTTCTAGTTTTCCTGCTTCACTTAGTCTATTTATTAATTCTCCAACAGCTTTATCTAATTCTATATTGGCCGCTAAATAACTTTTTGCTTTGTGCGAATATGGTAAGTTTTCTACTTGCTCCCAATTTCTATATACCATTGCATTTCCTGTTTTTGTATAATTCAAATGTCCACTAACGGTCATATAATATGCAAGAAATTTGTCATTATTTATATAATCATCCATTGTTACATTTATCATTTCATAATCACTATTAGGCCATCTTGAAGTATTCATTCTATCTTCTAGTCCAGTTCCTACTGCTAAGTATGAATTATATCCCATTGTTTCTATGTATTTATCTCTATTATAGTAGGTTGCTGTATGATTATGATATGCATTTGATGAATATCCTATATTTTCAAATACATTTGCATATGAATATGGCATATAGTTTCCAACGATCTCTTTAAAGCTCCAAACTCCCTCTTTAGGAATTAATGAAGTATCTGTTATATATTCTCCATCTGCTGTACTTACTGGAAATACTGGTGTGTAGAAATTATCAAATTGAAATCCTTCTTTATATAATTTGTACAAATTTGGTGTTAGATCTTCTCTTATTGCAAGTGAACTAAAACTTTCTGCAACTAACACAATTAAGTTTTTACCTTCAAACATTCCTGTATACTCATTTTTATTTGTTGGCTCTTGAGTATTAAAATATTCATGCATTTCTTTTATTGCTTCATCTTGTTCATTTTCTATTAAATTTTCAAAGTCTATATTAGTAACATTGTATCCTTTATCTTTGCTGTCTTCTATATTTTCACTAGAAGTCTCTATAACTAATGTTTCTTCAAATCCAAATATAAATCTTTGCAAATCTAACCTCATTGCAGTTAAAAATCCCATTCGTTTTGCTGTTAATTTTGGCACATGAGTTTTATAATATAAATTTTTATTTGAATAAATATCCTTTGTGCTTATAAAATTTACGCACAAAACAGCAATCACTTGTATTATAATTAACGCCCCAATTTTCATTAAAGTTTCTTTTAAATTTTGTTTTTCAAAATCTATGATTTTCTTTTTATGTAATATAATTAGCACAGCTATTGGTATTATAAATAGTAATATTCCATACCAATTTCTTAAAATCATATCAAATATTACATCCATAAATTCTGTTACTTGCCCACCATTCATAATTGAATAAAACGAAAGTATAGATTCATACATACTATAATATACAATTTGAGCTCCAAAAAGTATTACTATAAACGTTGTTAAAATGTATGTAATAATTTTATTTGCCTTTTCTTTAAATAGACTAGATACTATATTTAAAGCTATTGCTATAGGTAACGAAAATAATATTATTAGCCATAAACTTGTTGGAAAAGCTTTATATATTAAACAAGAAAACACTAATTCCTCGTATATTATAAACAAAATATAGTAGAATAATAGACTCAATTTTTTCATTCAATCTCTCCTTATTTGTTTTTCTTAACTTCTATAATATCTCTTTTTATTATATTTGTAAAGGAATTAATTAAGGCATGTACAATGTAATTTGTTTAACTTTTTATTTACTCTATGTTAAACGGGATATAAATTTAAATTGCCTCATTCTTTGTCGGATTAATGAAAAATTTATTTTTCATTAATTTGTTCAAAGATAACACTATTAATTTTTACAAACAATGCGTCGACAGCCCTTTGAGGCGGGGGAATACCCGTGAGCTTGGAGACCATTGTTTTTAAAATTAATATGTTATCTTATATAATTATTCTAATAAAAATTAAAATATGAAAAATTCCAAAAATTGCTCGGTCATGTCGCTACTCATACAAATTTCATTTTGTTTTTATTTTTCTTGAAATTTTTTAAACAATAATATATAATAATTGTATATTAATTAAAAGGAGTGATGTAAATGAAAGTTTATGATAAGGAAATATATGAAAAACAAGAAAGTATTAAATTTACCCTTTTAATTGTTATTGTATTTTTAGTAGGTTTTTTTGCAGGATATTTAGCAAGTTCGTTTACAAGTCCAAAGGAAGTGCCTGCTAATAAAACTGTAAAAGTAGAAAATGTTTAATATTAATAAGTTAAAGCAGTTATCTTTTTTGATAACTGCTTTGTTTTTTCTTATTCTACACTTTTTAAACTTTCTATCATATCTATTTTTTTAAGCTCTTTGTTCATTATTAAATTTATTAAAAATGCAAATACCATTGTTAATACAAAAGCGAAGAAATAGCTTGAAAATGCTCGTTCTCTGCCAAACATTACAATATCCATTTCTGCTGTTGATATTATAAATGTTAATAGATAAACGCCTAGCACTAGTCCTAAAAGTCCTCCAATAATTGTAAGAATTACATTTTCCCTAAATACATAGTTAGATAATTCGTTATTATAAAAACCTAGCAATTTAATTGTAGCAAGTTCTCTTTTTCTTTCTTCTATATTTATGCTATTTAAATTATATAACACAACAAATGCAAGCATTCCGGCACAAGTAATTAATACAATTACTACTGTATCCAAACTTTTAATCATATCGCTAAAGCTTTCACTAATACTACTTAATCTTAGTACTTGTGCTATGTTTTCATCTTTGAGTAAATATTTAGAAATATCTTCTTCTGCCTGTTTGTCTAGCTTTTCTTCTATGTCCAAATATATGTGATTGTCTATCATTTCTTCTTCAAAAATATTCTCATACATTGCTTTATTCATATAAATATAATGATATACATAGTTTTCTATTATTCCAGACACTTTAACATTTTTAGATTTTTCATCATCTATTTTTATTGTTATTTCATCACCTATATGAGCATTTAGTAGTCTTGATAATTTTTCTGTTATTATAACCCCATCATTTTGTATGTTAACTTTTTCCTTTGTTTTTCTATCTTGCATTGTAACAAAATTTGTTAACTCATCTTGATTTTCTACACCTATTATATACACATTTTGTTCTTCTCCATTTGCAGTAACATCATTTGTTTGTTGTCTTAAATATGTGTATTTAGAATTATGACCATTATTTTCTATATATTTGTTTAGTTCTTGTTTTTCTTCTTCTGTTAATTCATTTTTTAGTGTTATTTCAAAATCATATCTTCTTATCTGCTCATATTGCTTGCTTACAATTGTTGCAATAGAATTTCTAAGCCCAAATCCCATAAATATTAAAGCTGTACAACCTGCTATTCCAATTAATGTCATAAATAAACGTTTTTTATATCTAAATACATTTCTTGCAGTAATCTTTTGTGTAAAATTGAAATGTTTCCATATAAAAGGCATTTTTTCTAGTAATATTTTTTTACCTTCTTTTGGTGATTTTGGTCTCATAAGTTTTGCTGGAGTTGCTCTTAACATCCTGTAACATGCAAACATTGTTGCTATTGTAGTTGATGCAAATGCTGCAATTCCGGCAATTAGTGTATATTTCATGTTTACTTCCATCATTACTGTTGGCATTGTATGATATAAAATTTTATATGCTTCTGAAATTACCCATGGAAGTGTATACGAACCTATAACAGCTCCTAATACAATTCCTAGTAGTGTTGCACTGGTTGAATATGCTAAATATTTTAGAGCAATTTTAGGTCTGCTATATCCTAAAGATTTGTATGTTCCAATTATTCCTCTATCCTCTTCTACCATTCTTGTCATTGCAGTTAGTGAAACTAATGCGGCAACCAAAAAGAATATTATTGGGAATACTTTACCTATTGTTGCTACACTGTTTGAATCTGATTTATATGATACATACCCTTCATTTGTTTCTAAGTCTAGCACATATATTTTTACTTTTAAATCTTCTAATTTCTTTTCAGCATCTTTTATTTCTTTTTCCGCATCCGATATTTTCTGATCCGCTTCTTGCTTTTTATCATTAAATTTATTCTCATTTTGTTTAAGCTCTTTCCATCCATCATCTATCTTTATTTGTGCTGAATTAAATTTTGCTTGAGTTGTTTTTTTAGTATCTTCTAACTCTTGTTTTTGAGTCTCAAAACTTTTTAATCCTTTATTGTATTCTTCTAAGCCATCACTTAATTCCTTTTTATATCCTTGAAGTGTGCTTTTTTCTTGTTCTAACTTTGCTTTACCTTGTACTAGTGTTTGTATACCTGTAATTGCTTCTTCTGGTGCAGATATACTTTGCAAATATTCTAAATATTTATTTAAATCTGTTAGTCCTGTTCCTTCTAAAGCTTTCTGTTCTGCTAATATTAATTTTTGTTCTTCTGCATTTAATTGTGTTTCTGCATTATTTAGTTCTTTTTGCTTTTCGTCTAAAGTAGCTTTTGTTGAATCTAATGTAGTTTTAGCACTATTTATTTGATTATTATATTCCTGCATTTTGCTATTGAAATTCTGTTTTTGGGTATTAAGTTCTTTTTGTGAATTTTCTAGTTTTGTTTTTCCATTTGCAATTTCTTGTTCTGCATTTTTTAGTTCATCTTTTGCATCTTGAACTTCTTTTTTAGCATCAGCAATTTTATTGTTTGCCTCTTCGTATAAGTCTTGGTACTTTATATCTGCTAATGTATCTGTTTTTTCTTTTACTTCATCTTGAATTTTTTCTATCTCTTCTATATATTCATCTGAGGTTCTATTTTTATTATTTGTTGTTACTTTTGCGTATATGTTTGTATATTCTTCCATAGAAAATGCATCTTCTAAAACTATTGCAAAGCCAGATATACTCCCATCTACAAGTGTTGTGCTACCTCTTGATATTGCTACATATAAAGGACTATTAGCAAAACCGACTACCGTATATGATTTAACCTTAAATACATCTTCTAATTCTTGATTTTCTGTATCTATAAATTCTATTGTATCTCCTATTTTGTAATCTGTTTTTAATTTACTATCTAAAACTATCTCATTATTTAGTGTAGGGTATCTTCCTTCTACTATTTCAACTTTATTCATAGTATTTCCAGTTACATCATTAGGAGAAGAACTTACACTTAAAACTTTTTCTTTATCACCTTGTTCTACAACGGCACATATTGATTTTACTGGCTGTATGTAATCAATTTTATCTATGTTTTTTATGGTTTCCACATCATCATTATCAAATCCAACAGTGGAAATTAAATTAAGGTCAAAAACATTATAGTCATTAATATATTTATTAAAAGTATTTAGCATATCTGGACATGATGCATTTATGCCCACGAAAAAAGCAACACCTAATATTACAATTGCAATAATAGATATATATCTTTTTCTTGTTCTTTTTATTTCTTTAACAATATCTTTTATATATGCTTTTTTCATCTTTCCTCCGTAAAGTTTCGGACAAAAGGGGACAGACCCCTTTTGTCCTATTTCTTATATTTCAAACGAAAGGGGTCTGTCCCCTTTTGTCCGCTACCATTCAATTTGGTCTATTGAAACAGGGTTTTCGTTAATTCTATTTTCACTAACTTTTCCATTTTTTATTTTTATTATTCTATCTGCCATTGGCGTTATTGCTTGGTTGTGTGTAATTATTATAACTGTTATATTCTTTTGTCTTGCTGTATTTTGTAATAACTTTAAGACTTCTTTTCCTGTATTATAGTCTAATGCTCCAGTTGGCTCATCACATAAAAGTAATTTTGGGTTTTTAGCAATTGCTCTTGCTATTGCAACTCTTTGCTGCTCTCCTCCAGATAATTGCCCTGGAAAATTGTTCATTCTCTTTTCAAGTCCTACATCTTTTAAAACTTGTTCTGGGTTCAATGCATCTTTGCATATTTGACTTGCAAGTTCAACGTTTTCTTTTGCAGTTAAATTTGGTATTAAATTATAAAACTGAAATACAAACCCAATATCATTTCTTCTATATGTTGTAAGTCCTCTTTCATTATATTTGCTTATATCTTTTCCATCTACAATTATTTTACCACTTGTTACGCTATCCATTCCGCCAATCAAGTTTAAAACAGTGGTTTTTCCGTGCTCCGGCTTGGTCCTACAACTATTATAATCTCTCCCTTTTCTCCAGAAAAAGATACGCCATCTGCAGCTTTTACATTTCCATCACTATATAATTTTGTAACGTCCTTTAATTCTATATAACTCATAATTACACTCCTTAATTTTAAAATTATATATCACAAATATTAACTCTATATGAACTTTGAGGGAAAAAGGGGGCTGTCCCCCTTTTTCCCCAAATTTATTGTTAAACTGCAAATATTGCTCCATATGCCCCAAACACTCCTGCTGATGCAAGCCCCATTATAATTCCCGCTAGTATTACTCCTAGCATAACTGCTAAAATACTTCTTTTAAAGTCCATATCTAATATACTTGCTGCAAGTGTTCCTGTCCATGCTCCTGTTCCTGGAAGTGGAATTCCTACAAATATTAATAATGCAAAGAATAATCCTGTTTTTCCTGCTTTTTCTTGAAGTTTTTTTCCACCTTTTTCCCCTTTTTCCAAACACCATTTAAAGAATTTACCTATTATTTTTTTGTCTGCTCCCCATTCTAAAACTTTTCTAGCAAATAAGTATATAAATGGTACTGGTAACATATTTCCTAATATACAAATTATATAAAGTGGAAGTACTTGAATAGGATCTCCCCATAATGAGCTCAAACCAATTGGGATTGAACCTCTTAATTCTATTAGTGGTACCATTGAAATTAAAAAGACTATTAAATATTTTTTTAGCATATGTATTCTCCTTTTCTATAAATTGGAATTTGTGTGATTAAATTTATTTTTGGTTTGTAGGGGTCGCCGCCCTCGGCGACCCAAAGACATCGTAGAAATTGCTATAGCTGTAGGGGCAGGCCCTGTGTCTGCCCGAAAAAATTAATTGCATAAATTTGAAAATGATTTGCATTAGATTACATTTACGATTCAGGACAGTCCCCTTTTGTCATTCGACAAAAGAGGGA
Source organism: uncultured Clostridia bacterium (assembly GCA_934162625.1). Lineage (GTDB taxonomy): Bacteria > Bacillota > Clostridia > TANB77 > CAG-508 > CAG-452. The sequence goes on along the minus strand of CAKPJM010000021.1, from coordinate 15,122 downwards.
CAGTCCCTAGAATCGTTCACACAAATTGCTATTTCTCTTCTTGTTTTTTCTTTTCTGTTCTATATTCTATAAAGTCGTTTATTATTAGTTTTATTACTGCTATTATTGGAACTGCTAAGAACATTCCAAGTACTCCAAAATATGCTCCAAATAACGTTACAGAGAAAATTACTAATATAGGACTTAATTGTAATGCATTTCCTACTATTTTAGGATTTATTATGTTTGCATCTATTTGTTGAAGTATTACTACTACTATAACCATCCATATTGCTTTTGCAAATCCTCCTGTAAATATTGTTATTATGGTAGCAATTACTACTGCAACTATTGCTCCGAAATATGGAATTATATTAAATAATCCTATCATAAATCCTAATAGTACCCAATATTTTACTTTTAGAATCCACATTGCTATTGATACTATTATTCCTACTATTATACCATCTAATACCTGGCTTGATACAAATTTAAAGAATATATCATTAGCTTTCATAAAGTATTTATCTATTATTTCACAAGTTTTTTCTTTAAATATTGCAGAATTTAATCTTCTTACAAATTTTAATATTTCACTTCTTTCTGCTAATATGTACACAGACATTATTAATGTAACAAATACACTAAATATACCTTGAGCAACACCTACAACGCCTTTTATATAGCCATATATATTTTCTAGGCTTAAGATTTTGGTTATATCTATTTTTTGTAAGTTTCCTATAATTTCTAAAACATCTGCTTTTTTTATTATTGCATCTTCTGGCATATCTTCTACATATTCCATTGCTGTATTATAATACCCTGGCATACTATTTGCTAACTCTATTACACTTTCTGAAAGTGCTGGTATTATGATGTTTATAATTATTACCAATAACAATATTGCCATTATATATACTGTAACAATAGATAGTCCTCTTGCTTTTTTTCTTACGAACTTAGGCTTTAATTTTTTGTATAAGCTTTCTATTTGCCTACATGGTATATAGAACAAATATGCTACTAATATTCCCATTAAAAATGGCATTAATATTGATAATAGCTTGCCAAACCATATTGATATATCCGTAAAGTTGTCTAGTGTTTTGTATACAAATATCACTGCCACTGCAAATGTAAACCAGTATAACCATTTTGTCCATTTTTTTGTTTCCTTCATTTAATTTCTCCCCTTTATTCTTCTATTTCTAATCCAACTGGGCAATGGTCACTTCCCATTATATTTGAATAAATATATGCGTCTTTTATATTTTTACTTATTCTATCAGATACTAGAAAATAGTCAATACGCCAGCCTGCATTATTTGCTCTTGCATTAAACATATATGACCACCAAGTGTATGCTCCTTCTTTATCTGGATATATTTTTCTAAATGTGTCTGTAAATCCAGAATTCAATAAATTATCTATTTTACTTCTTTCTTCATCTGTAAATCCCGCATTTTTTCTATTTGATTTTGGATTTTTTAAGTCTATTTCTGTATGAGCTACATTTAAGTCCCCACATATTATTACTGGCTTTTGTTTATCTAGTCTAATTAAATATTTTTTGAATTCATCTTCCCAAATCATTCTATATTCTAATCTTGCAAGCTCTCTTCCAGAGTTTGGTGTATAACAATTTACCATATAAAATTTATCAAATTCTAGTGTTATTACTCTTCCCTCTTTATCGTGCTCTTCTATTCCTATTCCATATGTTACATTTATGGGCTCTTTCTTTGTAAAAATTGCTGTTCCTGAATAACCTTTTCTTTCTGCATAATTATAGTATTGATGATATCCTTGCAATTCTAATTCTATTTGACCCTCTTGCATTTTTGTCTCTTGAATACAAAATATATCTGCATTAAGCTCTTTAAATGATTCTTCAAAGCCTTTTTTATATATTGCTCTTAATCCGTTTACATTCCATGAAACTAATTTCATAAATTTCTCCTTTTTAAACGAAGTGTGAAGTGAGAGGTGCGAAAAATGGGGAAAAGCCTGCGAAGTTTTGGCCCTATTAGTCCCATATCACATCTCCCACTTCAATTAAACGAACTCCTGTTTAATTCTCTTTGTATATTTTTAATTTTACCAACAAGCTATATATTTTTGTTCCAAATGGGATCATATATATATCTTCTTTTGTTAGCATTTTCATTCCAAGTACTAGTACTAAATATACTAGTATTCCTGCACATATAGCTATAATTGTTGAGATTGCATTTCCAAGTGCTCCTACAATTACTTTATATATAATATAAACTATAACTCCCATAATTGCTGATGCAAACGTTGGTTTTAGCACATGATCTTTTAAGTTCATATTTAACTTTATTTCTTTATTTAAATAATACATACATATTACAAATAGTATAACTTGGCATACTATTGAACTAATAACAGCTCCTAATATATTTATTTCTGGATTACTTATTAATATTAGATTTAAAATTAGTTTTATAAATCCTCCAATTGCTAATGCTATTGCTGGAATGTGTACTTTCCCGAATCCGTATAATCCGCCTTCCACAACATAGTTTAGTGATACAAATATCATTGTAATTGTGCTTAAAATTAATATATTAGCTCCATTTGAAGCTGCTGGATATATTAGTTTTAAAATTGGTTCTGCAAGTGCTACTAGTCCTGCTGCACATGGCATTATTAATAGAATTGAAGCAAAGAATGAAAATGATAATCTTTTATTTACTGTTGCATAATCTTTTACTGATATTGCTGAAGATATTGCTGGAACTAATGCTGTACAAAAAGCTCCTGTAATTGCAAGTGGAAGATGTATTATTGTTACAACCTTTGACAATACACCAGATAGTTCCATCGCTTTTGCTTCTAATGCTGCTTTTCCGCCTTCTAGAATTCCAGAAAATGCAGTTTGTATACAATTACTTATTGTAACTGTGTCAATCATATTATTAATAACTGATATTAATGACCCAATTGTCATTGGTATTGATATTGCAAATATTGTTTTTATAAGTTTTCCTGTGGTTTTGTCTTCTTGTTCTACTGTTTGAGCAGCACATTCTGCCATAATTCCTTTTTTTCTTCTTTTATAGAAAATAACCAAATACATAAAAGAAATCAAAATAGCAAGCGTTGTAGACAAGTTTCCTCCTGCTGCCATAATGGCTGGATCCTTTCCAACTAACGCATATACAAATGTGATTGTTAAAACACAATTAAAAAATTGTTCTAATGTTTGGGATACACTTGTTGATTTCATGCTTCCAAGTCCTGCAAAATATCCTCTTAAAACTGCAGAGGATGCAACAAACATAATTGCCGGTGCTAGTACCATTAGAACATATTTTACATCTGGTACATTTAATATTCTTTTTGCTATTATTCCTGCTCCAAAGAATAATACTAATGAAAAAAATGCTCCTATTAGTGTAAATATCTTTAGAGATGTTTTAAAAATTCTATGTGCACCTTTATGATCACCTATTGCAACTCTTTCTGAAACTAGTTTAGAAATTATTGTAGGTATTCCAACTGATGACAATGTTAGTAATAAAGAATATACTGTATACCCTGCATCATAATACCCATTCCCTATATCTCCAAAACCTTCAACATTTATAATTACCAATCTATATACAAAACCTAATATTTTTATAAGAATTTGCGCAACCATAAGCATTGCAACATTTTTCATAAATGACGTATTTTTTTCTTTTTTTATTTTATCTTCTGCTCCCATTAAAATCTTCCTTTACTAATTAATATTTATTTTATATCATATGTAGAGATATTTTACAATAATTTTTCTTTTTTAAGAACCTAAATTAAACAAATTGGATTTTGCTAGAGAGAAAGTTTTAGGACGGACTTTTTTCTTTCAGTTTAACTGGAAAGAAAAAAGTCCGTCCTAAAACTTTCTCTCTCTGCTGGCAAAAAAATAGAGGAATATCTTCCCCTATTTTTGAACTATTTTTATTTAACAACTTCTACATCTAAATATCTTACTCCCCAAGCTAAAGCTTCTGAGTGTGAATTCATATAAATATCTATTCTGTTTCCTTGGATTGCTCCGCCTCTGTCTTCTACAGTATATGTTTTCCCATTAATAACCAATTGTGTTCCAAAGGCAAATGTACTTGGTGCTGCAACTGTATGATTTGCTGTTGCTCTTGCTCCACAAGCAGTAATTCCATTTGTTTTTCCACAACATCTAGCACATGAACAATATGCTGTTACTTTGTATCTTCCTGAGGTTGCTGTTGTAGTTCCTCCTCTAGTATATCCTGATCTTGATGTTACTTTTGTTTGAATTTGAACTATTTTATTTACTGGTTCTTTTATAACTTTAGATGATAATTCTATTCTTTCTATTTCTATTCCATCTTTATATTTTACTTTATAAGTTACTTCTTTAATACCATTTTTTCCTGCTTGTATTACTCTATTTGTAGTGTTACTACCATTTGATACATCTTTGGTTATTGTTTCAAATGGAATTTCTTCTTGAACTGTTATTATTTCCTCTGTAATGTTTGAATAATTTTCAGCAATTTCTTCTATATTGCTATTTAACTCTTCATCTGAAATTTCTGCTATTTTTGTAGGCTCATTTCCCTGCTTTGTTATTATAATTGTATTTGTATTTGTTATCTCTTCTTCCATACTAGGTATTACTATCTCATCTGCAGATAACATTATATGGTTTTCTTCTAATATTTCAGACACTTTTGTTTTTGATGTCACTACTGTAGTTTCATGATTATTAGAAAATTTTATCTTCACACTATTTAACTTTGCTTTTCCTGCTATTACCGATATCCCTAAGATTATAATAAATATTATACTTATTGCGATAATCTTTTTATAAGATATAGATGAATATTTTGTTTTATTCATAAATCCCTCCTTAAAGCGACCTTTTATATTATACTATTTTTAAAAACATTTGTCAAATTTGGAAATTTTTTCTTATTATATTATATGCAGCTTGTACAAAAATATGCATACGGAAATACGGTTTATGCAATATAGGATTTAACAGGCAAATTGTAATTTGGACGAATGGGGACAGACCCCTTTTGTTTGAAATCAAACAAAAGGGGTCTGTCCCCATTCGTCCAAATCCCAATTTATACAATTATTTCTTGCTATGCTGTTTTGGCTATGTTATAATTAATTTGTAAATTTATTTTAATAGGAGGTCTTTATTATGTGGATTGCATTAATTATTATTGCAGTTTTAGTAGTCCTTGTAATTTCAATGTATAACAGTTTAGTTAGACTAAGACAAAAAGTTAAAAACTCTTGGAGTCAAATTGATGTTCAATTACAAAGAAGATTTGATTTAATACCAAATTTAGTAGAAACAGTAAAAGGTTATATGACACATGAAAATGATGTATTAACAAAGGTTGCAGAGCTTAGAACTTCTTGGGCAAACGCAGGTACTGTTGCTGAAAAAGCTAATCTTGATAATCAATTATCAGGTGCTTTAAAAACTATTATGGCAGTTTCTGAAAATTATCCAGATTTAAAAGCTAATCAAAATTTTTCTGAATTACAACAAGAATTACAAAACACAGAAAACAAAATTTCTTTTTCAAGACAATTTTACAATGATAGTGTTACAATGTACAACACAAAATTAGAAGTCTTTCCTTCTAATATTATTGCTTCTATGTTCGGATTTAAAGCAGAAGAGTTCTTTAAAGTAGAAAGCGAAGAAGCTAGAAAAAATGTTAAAGTTGACTTTAACAAGTAAATTATATAAAATAAAATCCAGTTTAAAACTGGATTTTATTTTATTTCAAATATTTTTTTTGCATTATCATAAGTCCTTTTTGCTACTTCTTCTATAGAAATTTCTTTTACATCTGCAATTTTTTGTGCAATATATTTAACATTTCTAGAATCGTTTCTTTTACCTCTAAATGGCTCTGGACTAAGGTAAGGAGAGTCTGTTTCTATAAGCATTTTATCTAATGGTACCATATTAATTATTTCTGCTGCATTTTTACTATTCTTAAATGTTGTTGGTCCTGCAAATGAAATATAAAATCCTAACTTTAGCCCCTCTCTAACTAAATCCACATTAAAAGGGCAACAGTGAAATATTCCTTTTCTATTGCAACTGTTGTTTTTTAGTATTTCTAAAGTATCGTATATTGCTTCTCTGGTATGAATTACTATTGGCAAGTTTAATTCATTTGCTATTTTTATTTGAGAGATAAATACTTCCTTTTGTAAACTTTTATTTTCTTTATTCCAATAATAGTCTAAGCCTATTTCTCCTATTGCAACTACTTTCTTGTTATTAGCTAGTTTTACTATATTGTCTAAGTCTTCGTTTTTAAAGTTTTCTATATCATTTGGAGAAATTCCAACTGTTGCATATATAAAATCATGTGCATTTGCTATTTCTATTGCGGTTTTAGAAGATTCTAAGCTATATCCTGCATTTACTAATTTAGTTACTCCTGATTTATATATTTCTTTTAGAACTTCTTCTCTATCTTCTTCAAATTTTTCATCATTATAGTGTGCATGTGAATCAAAAAGTTCCATATTATTTTTACTCCTTAACTACTGCAACTACTGTTGCAACTGCATATTCTTTGCAATGTGATATTGATATATCAATGCTTTTTAATTTATCAAATTTTACATCTAAAAATTCTATTTGTGGGTTACCATTTTCGTCATTTATTACTTGAGCATTATGCCAAGATATATCAAACTTATTTTCTAAAAGGCTTGAGACAGCTTTATATATTGCTTCTTTTGCAGCAAATCTTCCTGCATAGTGATAATACTTTGCATTTTTTTTGCTCTCGCAATATTCTATTTCTGCTGGAGTATAAATTATATTTAAAAATCTATCTCCGTGACCTTTCTATAGATTCTTTTATTCTACTTATTTCTATTATATCCGTGCCACAAAAAGTTTTCATTTTGCCTCCTAATATTCTTTAATAATATCTTTGTAAGTTTCCAAAAACGCCCCCTGTATTTCATTTTTGTCACATATTGTGTACCTCTGCTAATCAATCTTTTTATTTATCTAAATCTTAGTAAAACAATAAAATTAATTACGTTTAAGACTAGAGATATAATAAGTGCGAGTGCTATAACTTTATTAATTTTGGCATTGTTGTCCACTTTTAATTCCTTATATATTACATCATACTTATTTCTAATTTGATTATAAATATTCTTTAGTTCAAATACTTCTTTCCATTTGTTAAAAAACATTGTTCCTGTTAATGAGTTTGTTATTTCATGTGACCATAATTCTTCGGTGAATTTTGAAAATTCTTCTAAAGAATCTTTTTCTTTAAAATTATTTTCTAATTTTTTTAAGTATATTCTTTCATATAAACAAATTAGTAGAGTATATAAATATTCATTTTCATATTCAAATAATATTTTAGTATAGTTATTAATATCCACACTTGATGTAATTAAACTAGCGCTCTGTTTTGTAAAACCAAATTTCGCATATTTAAATGGTTTTATTGTTTGGAATGAATTTTTTAATTCCTCGTTGTTAAACTCTAATGTACTATTATTTGACAATACATTACTATATTTCATAAATTCATTTTCTATATTTTTAAAATCATCCTCATTATTCCAACATTCTTGATCAACACAAGTATATGTATAAACAAAAAACCTTTTATTATATAAGTCTATATCTCTAGAGCCACTTGCATTATTAACACCTATAATATTATCTATAAACTCAGAAAATTCGTCCATATTTCCAAATATATCTGTTTGTACTTTTATATTATTATAGTCTTTTAATTGTTTGTAGTCTGTATTTATATCTTTTAATTTATAATTAAAATTCAATACGTCTGCAAATTTATCGCTGTTTTCAACATTTGTTTTTATGATTAAAAAGCAAATTCCAGTATATAAGCATACAATTTCTATTTTATCTATATTAAAAAATATTCCATTTTCTTCGTTAACTTTGCCCTGTACTTTTTGTTCTAATCTATATTCGAATATATTGCAAGGTAGTTTAGAAAGTATGGTTGCATTTACATCGTTATTGTTTTTGCTCAATTCATTTATTTTATTTTTACTAAATGAAAATGTAGGAAAGAAATATTTTCTTATATTTGGAAGAAAATAAGAATACAAATTTAAGTCCTTTTCTTTTTCAAATATTTTTAATTTACAATTTTTATTGTTTAATAGGTCTAATAAATATTTGCTATATTGACTTTTTTCTATTATAAACGGTTTTATAAAATATGTGTATTGGTATTTTACTTTTAGTTCCATTTTTAACTCCTCTTTTGTTTTAAGGGAAAAAGGAGTCTTTCTCCTTTTTCCCTCTTTAGTTTTTATTTTTCATAGTATAGTCCATTGTCGCTTAGATGCCACTCTCCTATAAAATCTATATATATGCTGTTGTCTAAATTAACAGATGGTTCTTTTGAAACTGCTCCAGATTTATTTATACTTCCCCAAACTCCGTTTTCTTTTACTGCCGCAAAGCCACAAGAGTTTTGTTCTGTTGCATCTTCATATTTATAGTCAATTACTTTTGTACCAGATTTATCTACGTAACCATATTTTCCATCTTTTTTACTTAAAAATAAGTTGTTTGTTGTTAATAGATCAGAAGAATTTTTTTCTTCGAATTTAAAGTTATAGTATTTGTATTCATTATTTACATAGGCTTTTATATACCCTTTTTCTATATTTATTTCTGATATTATTCCGCTTATTTTCTGTCCTAAATTGCTATCAAAAATAACAGTTTCTGTTTCTGTTTTATCTGCTTGTATTAAATTTGCACTTTCTATATATGTCATATTTATATATTCAAATGGCTTTATTTCTTCGTTTTCTGTATTTATTATTCCGTATTTACCGTCTTTTTTAGCTATGTAGTAAATTGAAAAAGCATATTTTAAGTCTTCATATTGTGGTTCTATTTTTTCTTCTTTATTTGAGTTTATAACACCATACTTTCCATTCTTCACCACTACAATACTATCTGCTTTCGCTTCAGTTATGTCGTCATACCCTCCATCTACTATTATATTGCCATTTCCTATATCAATTACTTTCCAAACTCCTGCTTCTTTTATAGCAAACATACTAGAGCTATTTAAGTATTTTACCATTTCATATTTTGGTTCAATAACAACAACTCCACTTGTATTAATTAAACCGTATTGATCATTTTCATTTACAATTATATATTCATTCTTATAGCCTTCTTTTAATGTAAGAATATTTTTATATTGTACTGGTACTATTGTTTGTCCTTTTTCATTTACTAGGCCTATGTTTCCAGCTTTTTTTACTAATATATTGCTTTTTACTCCATTTAGAGCTGTTATTTCATCATAGTCACAAGGAAGAACTTCTTTTCCTTCGAAATCTATTATCCCATATTTGCCATTTTTGCTAACTTTTAAAACATTATCTTCATACCATATATTTTGTTTTGAATCATAATTATCTAATGCTTCTATTTTATCATATCCTGTTAGGATTTCTTCATTTTTATCATTTATAGCTTTTGTTTTATATGTTCCCTCTGCTTCATTTATGTCATATACGCATATAAATATTGGTTTTGAACTATTTGGTATAGATATCATTTCATCATAACTTGGTTCTATTATATTATTTCCTTCGTTATCTATAACGCCAAACTTTCCATTTTCGTAAGATACATAATATGAGTATTTTTTTACTTCTATTTTCTGTTTGCCTGTTTTTACTATATTTATAATAGAAATTATTATCATAATAATAACGGCAATAGCTACAATTACTCCTATAACCTTTTTATAATTAAGCTTTGGTTCACTATCATATCTTTTACCTCTATTACTCATTTATTTTTCCTCCTTCAAAATTTACAAAGTAAATTTTGCATTATATATTAGGAAAGTCATGCAACTTTCCTAATATATAAAATTACATTGCACAGAAAATTTACTGAAAATTGAATTTTTTCAGATTTGTTTTTACTATATCATAATTTGCGTATTTTTCCAATAGTTTTCATATAGTTTTTTAGCAGTTTCTGGGCTATCTTCTCCATCTTTGTTTTTTACTGGAGCAAAATCTTCTTCCCTTTTTCCTCTTAAAATAGAAATGTTTTCAAATAATTTAAAACTATCAAATATAAACTGTTCAAACTTATAAGCGTTTGGCTTATTAGGTTCTATTAATTTAGCCTTATCATCTAAATAATTAGATTTTTTAAATGCTACATGATATTCTAGTTCTTTTGTACTTGCTCTTTTTATTGCTTCTATATTAAACAGATTGCACATTATATGTGATTCTCCAAAGACCAATTCTCCATCATCGTCTGTAATTCCAGCTATATCTTTTGGTAATTCAGTATATTCTATAACCCTTACCCTATTGTTTTGTTTACATAGTACTCCTACTTTTTCTTCTGGGCTCCTTTTTAGAACTGTTCTAGTTCCTATTTTATTTCCATTGCTTGAAGTAAGTCCTAATAGCAAAACATCTACATATTTCAACAATATATTATCAACTGAGCCTATAAATACCCACTCAATTCCTCTGTTTTCCATATCTTTTATTGCACCCTTTTTTAGCATGGAATTAAATATTCCTCCATTGCCATTTGAAGCTTCTTTAATAAGCTTATCTTCACTTATTAGTACTTTGCCTTGTTCATTTAATAATGGTAATTCTCCCTGTTGAAAGATAAATACACTTTCCTCTGGATAACCAAAATAATTCTTTTCTTTTAGGAAATTTACAGTATCTTCATTATTCTCTTTACTTGTCATTATATACCATGGAATAATTACATTATATTTATGATTTGCACGTTTTAGAGTATCTACTATAATTTCGAATAAATATTTTTCCTCATTCTCAAATTTTATTTTATATGTTCCCTTTGGTCCATCATATCCGCAACCTTGTCCCTTGTCCTCCAGCCATTGTAGCAACTGCAAATTTATTATTTTTAATAATTTCTATTCCAGTGTTTTCATATTTCTCTAGTTCTTCTACTGATAATTTATTTGGATTAACACCTGCTATTGGTTGTAATTCTTCTAAGTCAACATATAAGCTTTCAAATGTTTTATTGTATAAATCTTTCAACTCTTCAAAATCTATACTCAACACTTGTTTTACTAATTCAATATTTATATTTCCATCTGGAGATTTTAAAAATTTTATTATATGTTTTTGATTATATTTATTTAGTATCTTTTTTGCTTTATCATATTCACCAATCATATTATTTCTCCTTGCAAATAGTAATTTCATTACATAATATATCATTATTTTTTGTTTTTGTCTACTATCTTAAACGAACGAATTGGGACAGACCCCTTTTGTTTTTTAACAAAAGGGGTCTGTCCCAATTCGTTCGTCTGAACATTACAAGTGTATCCATTTTTTTGTTATATATTTTTTATTCTTTAGTATATATTAATATGAGGTGTCCAAATGCATAGAATAAAATTTTTAATACTTAAAATAAAAAAACTATTTTTACCTTTTTGTATATGTTTATTTACTATATTACTACTAGTATTTTCTAAAACTAATTTATCTTCTGCTAAGTCTGGTCTTTCTTTGTGGGCAAGTTCTGTTGTTCCTTCACTTTTACCATTCTTTATTGCTACAGAGCTTCTTGGTTATACAAATGTGGTTTCGTATTTAGGTAAATTATTAAATAAATTTATGAGGCCCGTTTTCAATGTTCCTGGAGAAGGTGCTTTTCCTTTTATAATGGGCATAATTAGTGGATACCCTGTTGGTGCTAAAATAGTATCTGATTTAAAAAGGCAAGGAATTTGTAATAATGTAGAATGTGAAAGACTTATTGCTTTTACAAATAATTCTGGTCCTTTATTTATAGTTGGTACTGTTGGGATTGGGCTTTTTAAGGATACTAAAACTGGAATTTTATTGCTTATAACACACATTCTTGCATGTATTACTGTGGGATTTTTATTTAGATGGTGGAAATGGAGAAAAAGAAGTTCTTTTTCAGATACTTCTTTAAATACTCTTCCCTCTAAAATATGTTTGTCTAATTTAGGAGAAGTTTTAGCTGCTTCTATTATGAATGCAATTAACACAATATTTCTTATTGGTGGATTTGTTGTGCTTTTTTCTGTTGTTATTTCTATTTTAAATAGCAGTGGTTCATTAGATTTAGTTGCTAATTTTCTTTCACCAATTTTAAATATTTTTGGTCTTTCTTCTAAATATGTAAAAGGAATTTTGACTGGACTAATAGAACTTACAAATGGAGTTTGTTCTATTGCATCAATTGTTAATAAGAATATATCTATAAACATTGTTATTTGCTCATTCTTACTTGGCTTTGGTGGTATTTCCGTAGCATTACAAGTTCTTAGTATAACTTCTAAAAGTGGAATTTCTATAAAGCCGTATTTGATAGGAAAACTTTTGCAAGGGTGTTTTGCAGCCTTTTATACATATTTGATTTTAAATAATTTCAGTTTTTTTAATTTAAACTTGTAAAAATTTTTAAGCATACCTTCGAAGCAAGGAAACAAATGGAAACAAAGAAATTTTCTACTATGTAAAAAGTACACCTCCAAATATTAGATTTTTGTCTAACATTTGTGATGTACTTCAAATTGTGCTTAGTTTTTCTATTCAAATAGGTCAGAATGAGAACCTGTTCTAAAAGCTGTTAATACTAATTCTTGTTTATTAATTGAATATATTAAAAGCCAGTCAGATTGTATATGACATTCTCTATAGCCGTTTATAGTCTCCAATTAAATAATGCTCTTTGTATTTTTCCGGAAGTGAAATTCCTTTAGCTAGCATTTCAACAACTTCATGTAATAGTTTCATGTTTAGTCCTCGTTTTTTCATTAATTTGTAATCTCTTTTAAATAAATTACTATATTTTACTATCATTAATTAATCCTCTTGTTCTAAGTCTGCCCACATTTCATCTAAGTTTTTATATCCTTTACTTAGATTTTTTCCTTTTTTAGCATCTTCTATTGCTTTTATTGTTTCTGTATTTAATTTAGGTTTTTTAATCATAAATGGTATGCTATCAGTCATTACAACTTGTTTTAAAAAAATTGTTACTGCTTCCGCTATGTTCATTCCCAAGTCATTTAGTGTCATTTCTACCTCTTTTTTTAGCTCGGGTTCTATTCTTATATTTAAGTTGTCTGTTTTAGCCATAATTATCACCTCTTCGCCCTTATAGCAAAATTGTATCACATTGTATTTACAATGTCAATATTATTATATTATTATGCCCAGTTATAAGTGATAATATTCTCTTATTTTTTTGCTGCGGCTATTAATCCTTTAAATAATGGTCCTGGTCTATTTGGTCTTGATTTGAATTCTGGGTGGAATTGTCCTGCTATAAAGAATGGATGGTCTTTTAATTCAACTATTTCCACAAGTCTTCCATCTGGTGATGTTCCACTGCATATAAGTCCTGCATCTTCCATTTTTTGTTTATAGTCATTATTATATTCAAATCTATGTCTGTGTCTTTCTGCTATTTCTTTTTTACCATATAATTCAAAAGCCTTTGTTCCTTCTTTTAACACACATGGATAACTTCCAAGCCTCATCGTTCCGCCTTTGTTTTCTATATTTTTTTGGTCATCCATAATGTGAATTACAGGATTTTTTGTATTTTCATCAAATTCTTCTGAATTTGCATCTTTTAGTCCAAGAACATCTCTTGCAAATTCAACAACTGCCATTTGCATTCCTAAACATATTCCTAAAAATGGTACTTTATTTTCTCTTGCATATTTTATTGTTGCTATTTTACCTTCTATTCCTCTGTTTCCAAATCCTCCTGGAACTAGAAGTGCATCATATTTACTTAGTTTTTCCTTGGCATTATTATTATTTACTTCTTCTGAATCTACAAAGTCAATATCAACTTTTACATTATTTGCAAATCCTGCATGTCTTAAGCTTTCTGCAACTGAAAGATATGAATCTTCTAATGCAACATATTTTCCTACAATTGCAACTTTTACTGGACCTGCTTCTATTTTTCTTATATTATCTATCATAGTTTGCCATTCTTCATTTTTTGGTTCTACCTTATCCAAGTTCAAGCATCTGCATACTTCTCTTGTAAGCCCTTCTTCCTCTAGCATTAAAGGTACTGCATACAAATTATCTACTGTACTATTTTGAATTACGCTTTCTGGTCTTACATTACAGTATAAAGCTATTTTCTCTTTCATATTATCTGTTATTGGTAATTCGGATCTACAAACTAATATATCTGGTTTAATTCCTAGTGATTGTAATTCTTTTACAGAATGTTGTGTTGGTTTTGATTTTAATTCATTTGAACCAGAAATGTATGGAAGTAAAGTTACATGTACATATATTACATCTTCTTTTGGTTTTTCTATTCCTACTTGGCGTATTGCCTCTATAAAAGATAGTCCTTCTATATCTCCTATAGTTCCACCAATTTCTGTAATTACAATATCAACATCTTCATTTTCAAAACTGTATATGTTTTCTTTTATTTCATTTGTAATATGTGGAATTACTTGGACAGTCTTTCCCAAGTATTCTCCTCTTCTTTCTTTTTCTATTACACTAGAATAAATTTTTCCTGTTGTAATACTAGAATTTTTAGTTAAATTTTCATCTATAAATCTTTCATAATGACCTAAGTCTAAATCTGTTTCTGCTCCATCATCTGTTACAAAAACCTCTCCATGTTCAATTGGGCTCATTGTTCCTGGGTCTACATTTATATATGGATCCATTTTTTGGATTGTTACTTTATATCCTCTATTTTTTAATAGTCTTCCTAATGATGCTGCTGTTATTCCTTTTCCTAATCCAGATACTACTCCACCTGTTACGAAAATATACTTTGTGTTCATCTAATTCTCCTCCTAAACTAAAAACAAAAATAGATTTAAAAAATATTCCCGAAAAAAGGGGTTTTTTTTAAATCTATTATTTTTATTATTAATATGTAAATATATTATCATTTTTTGTTTTATTTTGCAATAGGTTTTTTAAATTAATTGTTTTTGTCCTTAATTTTAAAACTAAATTCCAGCGAAAGGCAAAATGGAATTTAGTTTTGGAAAAATTTGATATAATAGATGTTA
>CAKPJM010000020.1 GCA_934162625.1 uncultured Clostridia bacterium | reverse complement strand
AGAGTGTGAAATTCGAGCTAAAACCTGAAATTAGCCGATTAATATAATATCCCCAAATTGGAGGCTTTTACCCCCGTTTGTACAACAGAATTTATAGCATTCTCAAAAGCAAATACATATTTTGAAAGACTAAACACATGCCTAATTGGACTTAGTATAGACAGTAATCCATCACACTTGGCATGGCTATATGATATTTGCTTAAAAACAGGAATAACAGTTCCTTTCCCAGTAATTGCAGATAGAAGTGGAGAAATTGCAAGAAAATATGGAATGATTTCAAACAGTGTGAGTTCAACCGAAACAGTAAGAAATGTATTTGTTATTGATGATAAAGGAATTGTTAGAACAATATTAGTCTATCCAATGACTGTAGGAAGGTGTATTCCAGAAATATTAAGAATAGTAGAAGCATTACAAACTGCTGATTGCAACAAAGCGGCAACTCCTGCAAACTGGATTCCGGGAGATCCAATTATAATACCTGCGCCAAATACTTGTGTAGGATTGAAAGAAAGAGTTAGATTAATAGAAAAAGAAAAGAATGGAATGAGCTGGTATTTAAGTTTTAAAGAAAATGAATGTAACAACCAAATGCTTAGAGAAGAAAACGTTAAAAAAATTGACAAAAAATAACAATAAAATTTTGGTAATATATTTTTATAAAAACTGCAAATAATATAAATATATTAATTTAAAGGAGGTCAAAAATGGACGGAAAACAATTAATAAATTGTACTGTTTGCAGTTGTGAGTTTAACAATGAAAAAACACAAAAATGTGAGTTAGAGGATATAATCGTAAGACCATGCAAGAACTGTAGTAATGGAAAACCAGAAGATGAATCTATGTGTGGAAGCTACAGATGTAAGTAAAACAGAAAAAAGGTGTTAATTAATTTTTAACACCTTTTCTATTTATAAACAATTTTTTCTTTGTAACCGTTTATGTTTCTAGAATATATTGTTCATTCTTTTGATACCCTAAACAACAGTAAAGTAAGTAAGAAAAGAATTAGTAGATAAATTTACATTTTCAGAACTATATAAAGATACACGAGAAATGTGAGAAGATGTAGCATATATACAAAAAAGATGAAATAGAATTTGCCTTCATTATGGGATATGGAGCCTCGTACATAAAAGCAGGAACACGAGAACGTTTAATGCAAATTTTATATGCATAATAAAAATATGTTGGTGCTCTTTCCCACAAAAAGTTTATGCAATGTCCCTAAACATTAAAATTGACAATATTTTCAAAAAGTATTATAATTAATATAATATAAGTAAAAAGTAAACTAAATGAAAATTTAGGACACAAAGCCAAGGACCTAAAACTTTAAATGAAAAAGTTATGGTAGCCGGTTGCCTAGTTATTAAAATAACTGTGTTCTTAATTTTAATTTAGTTTTTTATTTTTTTATAATAAACGAGAAAGAACAAAGTATCAAGGAGGTGTATTATAAAATGATATCTAAAAAAATATATAATTATTTATTAATATCATTTATTATATTTTTAGCATTAGTAAGCTTTAATAATGTTTCACATGCAATCATATTACATGAACCGTGTAAGTTGAAAGCAGACACAATTGTAAGAGATGAAACTTGTTCAAATATAATTTGTATATTACCTTCAGGGGCAAAGGTTAGATATAAAGGCAAAAAAAATGAAAATTTTATCAAAATTAGTTGGTTTGAAGATAGAACTACAAAAACTAATCAAAAAAACAGAATAGAAAAAACAGGCTATATTAAAAAAGATTTAATAAAAGAAGTAAATGCAAAATCTTGGGTAAATAATGTAAGCACAAAAGATTTAAAAAGGTTAAATAATAAGGAAAAAATAGTCAAAATCGCAATGGAGGTTAACAAAAAAAATATAAAATATAGTACTAGTTTGAACAGAAGAAACCAATTATATTTTAATTTTAAAAATGCAAAATATGCTGATTGTGCATCCTTATGTGCAGGAATTTATAGACGTGCTTTTAACTTGAAAAGTGATAAATTAGTAAAATCATATAACAAAAACAATGTATGGACATGTAAGAATTATATAGAAAACACAAAAGAAAAAGACGGAATATTTAAAGAAGTAAAAACAATAACTGGAGATGGAGGAGAAATAAAAATTGAAAATTTACAAATAGGAGATTCTGTTCTTATGTATAAAAAGGGAGAAAGTGCCCCATCTCACATTTATATGTATATTGGAGATGGACAGATAATTGAATCTATATATTCAGATGGAGGACTTAAAGGAAATAAACAGTTAATAGAAAGAGTAATTATAAGAGATTTACCAAGCTACTTTAGAAAAACTACAAACAAAACAGGAGGCGGAAAATGGTATAAATTAACTCAAATTAGGCCAACGGATGAATATATGTTAAAATAATTAATATAAAAACCCCACTGTAAATCAGTGGGGTAAAACTCTGTGTAGGCTAAAATCTTATTTTATTTTTTGGACAACTGAGCTTTCTTTGCTATTACAAAAAGTTCTTTAGCAAAAGAATTTTTTGTGTAAGCGGTCGGGAAAGTCTCAATTACACGATGAGTATAGGAATATACCAAATGAGGGATAGAATTCCCAAAAGCATGTTCCCAAGAAATGGTGCAAGAGTACAAATTCTTGTTAAAAGGATAGTCTTTTATATCAGAAACTTTAAAGCCTTTTTTTTCTAAGCTTTTGATCTCTGACTTGTAAAGAACCATTCCTTCATTTTTGAAGCATCCGTCTTCTGCTGCTTGATAAAGTTTTGTGCACCGTTTTTCAGAACGGCTAGGGTAATTGAACAAATTATCACTCCTTATAAATGATACCTACACTAGTTTTTTGGCAATTTAAGCAATAAAAGTAATTAATGCTATAAATAAGTGCCATAATATAATTTTAGCACATTATGTAACTTAGTACAATAAAAAAGTATTATTTAGTAAAAAAAATATAAAAACATTGAATTATGTCGAGTTATATGATAAAATTAATTAAAACTTTTGAAAGGATGAGGACTTTGCTATATTATGGTTTTATACTGCCAGATGGAACAGAACTCTGCATGAATGATGAAATCCGAACTCATGAGCAATTGGCAATTGATTATATCAATAAAAACTATTACTCAAAAGAATACCGGAAATCATCTTACACAGACCCGACAGACTTCTTAGTTATAGAACTTGGAGCAATAAAGGTCGGTAATTTTGCAAAAATGTCCAGCATCACTGTGGCAGTTCCGTACTATTCAGACAATGTAAAAAATTTAGTTGAAGAATATGGAAGGAAAGGCTATAAAATAGACAGATTCTTTCGCCGAAAGTAAAAAATAAAGTGGAATTAACAGTTTAATTCCACTTTATTTTTTTGACTTTTTATGCTATAATAAATTTTAGTTTTATTTTTATGGGGGCAAATATGAATGATAGTATAATAATAAAAGGTGCTAAAGAGCATAATCTAAAAAACATAAATTTAACAATTCCAAGAGATAAACTAGTTGTAATAACTGGACTATCTGGGTCACGGAAAATCCTCTCTTGCGTTTGATACACTATATGCAGAAGGACAAAGAAGATATGTAGAGAGCTTATCTAGTTATGCAAGACAATTCTTAGGGCTAATGGAAAAACCAAATGTAGAATTAATAGAAGGTTTATCGCCAGCGATTTCAATAGATCAAAAAACAACTTCTAAAAATCCGCGTTCTACTGTTGGAACAGTAACAGAAATATATGATTACATTCGTTTACTATATGCAAGAATTGGTGTACCACATTGTCCTAATTGTGGTAAAAAAATAGAAAAACAAACAATAGATCAAGTTGTAGATTCTCTTATGGAGTTAGAAGAAGGAACAAAAATACAAGTCTTTGCTCCTGTGGTAAGAGGGAGAAAAGGTGAATATACAAAACTTTTAGAAGACTTTAGCAAAGAAGGATTTGTTAGAGTAAGAGTTGATGGACAAATTTATGAATTAACAGATGATATAGAAATAGATAGAAAGAAAAAACATAATATAGACATAATTGTAGATAGATTAGTTATAAAAGAAGATATTAGAAGCAGACTAACAGAAAGTGTTGAAACTGCATTTAAATATGCAAATAACCTTGTACTTGTTGGAATAGGTGGAACAACGGAAACTAGAGATGTTTTATATAGTCAAAATTATGCATGTCCAGATTGTAATATTAGTTTTGAAGAATTATCTCCAAGAATGTTTTCTTTTAATAACCCATTTGGAGCATGTCCAGAATGTTTAGGAATTGGATATTTAATGAAAATGGATGAAGACTTAATAATTCCAGATAGAAGTAAAACATTATATGATGGAGTAAAAGCATTTGGCGCTAGCACAATGAAAAAAGGCGATACAATGGCTAAAATGTATTTTGAAAGTATCGGAAAACACTATGGTGTAAAAATAAAAGATGTTCCAATAAAAAAACTTCCTAAAGATTTCTTGAATAAAATACTATATGGAACAGGAACAGAAAAAATAGATTTTGAATATAAATCAGCAGCTGGAACGAGAAAATTTACTGCTCCATTTGAGGGAGTAATACCAACATTAGATAGGCGTTATAGAGAAACTAAATCACAGGGAATGAGGGCATTTTACGAGATGTACATGAGTAATAGTCATTGTGATACTTGTAATGGAGCAAGACTAAAAAAGGAAAGTTTAGCTGTAACTGTAGGAACAAAAAATATTCAAGAATTAACAGACATGCCAATAAACAAAATAAAAAAATACTTAAACGAATTGCAATTAAGCAAAACAAAAAGAATGATAGCAGAACAAATCTTGAAGGAAATAGATGCAAGACTTCAATTTTTAATAGATGTAGGTTTGGAATATTTAACGCTTTCTAGATCAGCTGGAACTCTATCTGGAGGAGAAGCACAAAGAATTCGTTTAGCAACACAAATCGGTTCAGGATTAACAGGAGTACTATATATATTAGATGAGCCAAGTATTGGATTACATCAAAGAGATAATGATAAACTTCTAGCAACATTAAAAAGATTAAGAGATTTAGGAAATACGGTAATCGTAGTAGAACATGATGAGGATACTATGTATGCTGCAGATATGATAATAGATATAGGACCAGGTGCAGGTGTACATGGTGGAAATGTAATAGCTCAAGGAACAGCAGAAGAGATAAAAAATGTTCCTGATTCTATTACAGGACAATATTTAAGCGGAAGAAAAAGAATTGCAGTGCCTAAAAAAAGAAGAAAAGCAAAACCAGTTTCTATTACTATAAAAGGGGCAAAGGAAAATAACCTTAAAAATCTAGATGTAAAAATACCACTAGGTGTATTTACTTGCGTAACAGGTGTTTCAGGCTCTGGAAAAAGTTCACTTATAAATGAAGTTTTATATAAAAATTTAGCAAAAAAATTATATGGTTCATCAGAAAAAGGTGGAAAATGCAAAGAAATAGTTGGAGTTGAAAACATAGATAAAATAATAAATATAGATCAATCTCCAATTGGTAGAACTCCTCGTTCTAACCCAGCAACATATACAGGAGTTTTCGATTATATAAGAGATATATTTGCAAATACCAATGAAGCAAAATTAAGAGGATATCAAAAAGGAAGATTTAGTTTTAATGTTGCAGGTGGAAGATGCGAGGCTTGTCAAGGTGATGGAGTTTTAAAAATCGAGATGCACTTCTTACCAGATGTTTATGTACCATGTGATGTATGTAAAGGAAAAAGATATAACAAAGAAACATTAGAAGTAAAATACAAAGGAAAGAGTATATCAGACATACTAGAAATGACAGTAGAAGAAGCTTTAGATTTTTTTGCAAATGTACCTAAAATAAAACAAAAAATTCAAACATTATACGATGTGGGCCTTGGATATATTAAACTAGGACAACCATCAACAACACTTTCAGGGGGAGAAGCGCAAAGAATTAAGTTGGCTACAGAGCTTTCTAAAAGACCAACAGGGAAAACTTTATATATATTGGATGAACCTACTACAGGCCTTCATATAGCAGATGTTCACAAATTAGTAGATATATTACAAAGATTAGTAGATACAGGGAATACTATTGTGGTAATTGAACATAATTTAGATTTAATAAAAACTGCAGACTACATTATAGACTTAGGACCAGAAGGTGGAGATAATGGAGGAGAGATAGTTGCAACCGGAACACCAGAACAGATTATAAAAAATGATAGATCATATACTGGGAAATTCTTGAAGAAATACCTAATTTAAAGTATTGACTTTTTATGTAAATATATTATATAATTTTATTGTAATTTTTAAAGGAGTGAGTTTGATGCCAGAATTTAAAGACAAAAAAAGAAAAAATTTTTTAGAAACCCTAAAAATACCTACAGAGAAAGAAGTGGGAGGGCCAATAGATTATTCAAATGTAGTTATAAGTGCTAGAATGCAAGCAAGAGATTTTAACAGACAAAACGAATTAGCAAGAGAGAAAGAAGAAAAAGAACATTAAAAATAGGAACTAAAATGTTCCTATTTTTGTCGAATAGGAAAAATCGAAGATTTTAACTATTCAAGAAGAAAGGGCGACTAAAGCCGCTTTGTTCTTTATTTGCAATTGTTGTTGTCTATTTTTTCGTTTCTGCTATTGTTTTTGTTTTCTTTGTTTTCTTTATTTTGCTTATTTTCTTTATTTTTCTTTGACATAAAAAAGCACCTCCAAATCTATTTTACGATAATATTATTTTCAAAATTCATAAAAATATTCTAATAAAAATTGTTAATTATTAGATTTTGTTATATAATTCTAAAGAGGTAGAAAAATGGAAAATTTGATAAAATTTTTAAAAAATAGAAATCAAACAATATCTTGTATGGAATCTTGTACTGGAGGAATGCTTTCAAGTGAAATAACAAATATTGATGGTTCAAGCGATGTTTTTAATGTAGGTCTTGTAACATATTCAAACAACTGGAAAGAATATTTTGGAGTAAACAAAGAAACCATAGAAACATATACTGTATATAGCATAGAAGTTGCAAAAGAGATGGCAAAAGCTGTTTCTAATTTTGCAAAATCAGATTGGGGAATAGGCATAACAGGACAATTAGGAAAAAAAGATTTGAAAAACAACAGCAACAAATTAAACACAGTATATTTTGCAATATATGATAAAAACAGTAATAAGTCTTTTGATTATATTTTAGAACCTGTTGGTGAAAATAAATTTGAAAAAAAACAAGATGTAATAAAAAATATAAAGGAGCATTTTTATGAAATATGTAAATGAGAAATTAGTAGAATTTAATAATTACATAAGAAATAAAAAAGTGGCTATAATTGGGTTAGGAGTTAGCAATTTGCCATTAATAGATTACTTATATAAATTAGGGTCTGAAATTACTTTGTTTAATAATAAGCCAATAGAACAATTAGATAAGAACATATTAGATAAAATCTATGAATATAAATTAAAATTTTCTTTTGGAGAAAACTATTTAAATAAACTAGTAGGTTTTGATGTTATTTTTAGAAGCCCATCTTGTAGACCAGATACACCTCAAATAGAAGAAGAAGTAAAAAGAGGAGCATTATTAACTTCTGAAATAGAATTAGTGTTAGAAATGTGTCCAGGGACTACAATAGGTGTAACAGGAAGCGATGGAAAAACGACTACCACATCTTTAATATATGAAATTTTAAAAGAAAATAATTATAAATGTTACTTAGGCGGGAACATAGGAATACCATTATTTACGAAATTGGGAGAAATGAAACCAGAAGATTTTGTAGTGTTAGAATTAAGCAGTTTCCAATTAATGACAATGAAGGTGAGCCCTCAAGTTGCAGTAATAACAAATGTTACACCAAATCATTTAGATATACATAAATCTTATGATGAATATAAAGAGGCTAAAGAAAATATATTTAAAAATCAAACCGAAAATGATTTACTTGTATTAAATTATGATAATGATATAACAAGAAATTTTGCCAAAGAAGCAATAGGAAGCGTAATATATTTTAGTAGTAAAGAAAAACTAGAAAATGGAATAATAGTAGATGGAGAAACTATAAAAGATTGCGAAAGCGGCTTGAGAAGACATATTTTAAATACTAAAAACACAAAATTGAGAGGAATACATAATGCCGAAAATATGTGCGCTGCGATTGCTGCAACCAAAAGATTTGTAACTCCAGAAGTACAGGCAAAAGCTATAAGCAATTTTGCAGGAGTAGAACATAGATTAGAATTTGTAAAAGCAATAAAAGGAGCAAAATGGTACAATGACTCAATTGCATCAAGTCCAACAAGAACAATAGCAGGGCTAAAATCCTTTGATGAAAATATAGTTTTAATTGCAGGAGGATATGACAAACATTTAGACTATACCCCAATTGCAAAACCTATCGTAGAAAATGTAGGATCATTAATATTGTTAGGTCAAACAGCAAATAAAATATATAGTGCAGTAACATATGAATTAAAATTTTCAGATAAAGAATTGCCTATATATAAAGTAAATACATTAGAAGAAGCTGTAGAAAAGGCAAATGAAATAAGTAAAAAAGGAGATGTAGTTTTGTTTTCTCCTGCTAGTGCAAGTTTTGATATGTTCAAAAACTTTGCAGAAAGAGGAAACAAATTTAAGCAAATAGTAAACAAATTGTAATTTGTGTGAGGGGGAATTCTAGGGACTGTCCTTCAAAATCACCAAACCTGGGGATTTTGGGGACTGTCCTGAATTCACCCAGAGTGCAAAATTTAAAGAAATTATCCTAATAATAATTTGTTTCGGGCAGACACAGGGCCTGCCCCTACATTTAGAGCGATTTCTATGGTACATTGCAGGGGCGCCGCCCTCGGCGACCCCTACAGCATTTGCGACAAATTTGTTTTTGGGCGTATTGCATACGCCCCTAAGAATCTAACTTCACACTTCACACATCCATTTTGCAAATCTCTGTTTACCTCAAAGATTATATTTAATATAATCTCTATTTTTTTGCAATAAAAAATGACCTTCTGCATATAATGTAACATGCAAAAAAGGAGGTTCAGTAATGGATTATCAAAATTATGAGGAGTATATGAGAAGTGTCCTAGGATATTCGCCATATGTAGAACGAAATTATACATACACAAATGCACAAGAAGATATGTATAATAATTATGTGAATATGTCAGCAACACCAAATATGCAGCCAACGCAGGATTTAACAGAGTTTTATCCGGAAATATATAAAATTATATATCCAATGGTATGCAAAGCTTGTAATATGAATTCTAATCGTGAAGTTACAAAAGATTTATTAGAACAAATGACAGATGAAATATATAGAAATGTAGAACCAGAAGAGCAACAAACAACATTAAGAGCAGATGTTCAATTGAAAAATGGAGATGTTATAAATCCAAATGCTAAAGAACCAGAACAACAAACAAGAGAAACAAGACAAAATAATTTCTTACTTAGAGATTTAATAAGAATTTTATTATTGAAAGAATGGGGAAGACCTAATAGGCCTCCCGTAAGACCGCCGTTTCCACCTGGAGGAGGAAGACCACCTATGGGGCCAGGACCGGGAATGCCACCACCTAATAGACCGCCAAGACCTCCAATGGGACCACCACCAAGGCCAAGATATTTTTAGAAGCAAATTGAAGAGAACTAATGGGGACAGACCCCTTTTGTTTCAATCGAAACAAAAGGGGTCTGTCCCCATTAGTTCTCATTTTAATTTATCCCGCATAATTACCTATTTTTTACATATAATTATAGTACAAGCTTACTATAAGAGGGTGATGAAATTTGGTAATTGATATGGGATATTTTACTAAGGTATTAAGAAAGATATTAATTTTAATAATTACTCTTGTAAGTATTTTTTTATTGTTTAAATTGGCTTTGTTCTATGTTCCTTTTTTAATTGGATTTATTATTTCTTTGCTTATAGAGCCAATAATAAAAATGATAAGTAGAAAGACAAAATTGACCAGAAGAACAAGTGCAATTATTGTTCTTCTATGTATTTTTACTATATTAATTACATTGATTGTTTGGGGAACTGTAAGCTTGATATCTGAATCGGCAGAGCTGTTGCAAAGCCTTAATATTTATATAGAAAAAATATATAATCAAATTCAAAAATATATCAATAGTATTGAATTTGACAGATTAGAAATTCCAAGGCAAGTTATATCAATTATAGAAACATCTACAAACAACTTTTTGGATTTTGTTACTAAATGGGTAAGTGGATTTTTAACCTCTATTCTTCAAGGAATTACTTCACTGCCAGTAATAGGAATTTATATTGTTATAACTATTCTCTCAACATATTTTATATGTGCTGATAGATTATTTATATTAGACCAATTTGAACATCATTTTCCTAAGCTTTGGGTTAGAAAATTTGGAATACATTTAAAAAAATTAATATCTACCTTAGGAAGCTATTTAAAAGCAGAGGCTACATTGATATTAATTTCATTTATAGAGGTACTAATAGGATTATGTATTTTTAAATGGATTGGATTAAATGTTGAATATCCATTGCTAGCAGCACTAGGAATAGGATTCGTAGACGCACTTCCAATACTTGGTTCAGGAACTGTTATGATACCATGGGCAATAATTTCAGCTGTAAATGGAGATTTAAAGCTAGGAATAGCTATATTTATTCTATATGTAATAATACTTGTTGTACATCAATTACTAGAACCCAAAATAGTAAGCAATAATTTAGGAATTCATCCAATATTTACTTTAATTGCAATGTATACAGGGTTTAAAATTTCTGGAATAATAGGATTATTTATAGGACCAATTGTACTAATAATTTTACAAAATGTATTCGAAACAATGATAGATAATGGAATAGTTAAAACTATATTGGAAAGAAACTAATTTGCAAAACTCAACATAATGTGGTATAATATAATTATAATACGGTGTAGCTGTATTAACTTTATTAAAGAAAGGGGGATTCCAAATGGAATCCACAGTGCACAATGCGCAAGAGATCATTGAAAAGAGAAATGAGGAGGCTAAGAAAAAACTTCTGCTTTATGTAGAGAAAGAAATTGCCGCAATTAATGCCGCAATTGAAGCGATGTATCAGGAAAGTATGATCCGTATGATAATTCCTGGAATGGGTTTCCATGTATGGTCTGATAAGGCACACGAATATGCTCGAGAGCACGGATTCTACATCGATACGAACACGAACGAACTATGCATTATTTTACCTAAAGAGGAGTAATACCCATTAGGCCACAGGATTTCCTGTGGCCGTTTCTTTTTCTTAAAAAGTAGCAGAAGTAGGTATGTAAGTATCATCAGGAGGATATACATATATATCATCTTTTGGCTTTTCTATTTGTTTAATTTCTTTAATCTCTATTATTGGCATGGTTCCGTGGTAAGATCCTTTTGTTATTTCACCTGTTATTTCTACCCAAGAATCATTTGAAAAGTTTTTAGCTTCCTTACAATTACATAAAAAGCCGACTATTAATGTTTGCATATCTGAAGATATTATCATATCTCTTGCAAGAACAAATTCACTTTCTTTAAAATCTATTGTTCTGTAGACATATCCTGTAAAACATATATTTCTACCTATATAAGAATCTACATCATCATGTACTGCTTTTAATATATTTGTGTAATTCTCAGCAGTTAGATACATTACATTTGATTCTTTTATTTCATCTTTTACTTTAAAGCTATTACTATAAATTTTATATGCAGAAATTGCAAAATAGATTGTTATTATTATAGCTATTATAACAAATAAAATTTTAACAAAGTGCTTTCCATTAAATTTAACATTATATACAAACATTGTATCAGTCCTTTCTGGCAAATTGGAATTTTCATTATTTGCAAAAGATTACATTTACGATTCAGGACAGTCCCCTTTTGTTATTCAACAAAAGAGGGACAGTCCCTAGAATCGTTCGCACAAAATTCAATTTATCTAATTAAATTCTATGTTAAATTCTTGCAATATATTACAGTTCATGATATATTATTTAATTGTAAAATAGTAATAAAATTAGCATAAGAAAGAAGGAAATTTTAATGGGTTTATTTAGCAAAATATTTGGCTCTTATAGTGAAAAAGAAGTAAAAAGGGTAATGCCTATAGTAGAAAAAATAAATAGTTTGGAGGAAGAAATTTCTAAACTTTCAGATAGTGATCTTAAAGGGAAAACAACAGAATTTAAAGAAAGATTAGGAAAAGGAGAAACCCTAGATGACATACTTCCAGAAGCTTTTGCAGTAGTCAGAGAAGCTTCAAAAAGAGTTTTGGGAATGAGACACTTTGATGTTCAATTAATAGGTGGAATTATACTTCATCAAGGAAGAATAGCAGAAATGAAAACAGGTGAAGGTAAAACTTTAGTTGCAACACTTCCAGTTTATTTAAATGCCTTAACAGGCAAAGGAGTGCATGTAGTAACAGTAAATGATTACTTAGCCAAAAGAGATAGCGAATGGATGGGTAAATTATATAAATTTTTAGGATTAACAGTAGGTCTTGTAATAGCAGGAATGGATAGTTCTAAAAAGCAACAAGCATATGCTGCAGATATAACATATGGTACAAATAATGAATATGGATTTGATTACCTAAGAGATAATATGGTTATATACAAAAATCAAATGGTACAAAGGCCATTAAACTATGCTATAGTTGATGAGATAGATAGTATATTAATAGATGAGGCTCGTACACCTTTAATTATATCTGGTACAGCTGAAGAATCTTCAATTTTATATAAGCAAGCAAATGATTTTGTAAAAAAATTAAAACCTAAAGTTTTAGTAGAAGAAGATGTTAAAAATTTTGACCAAGAGGAAGATAATGAAAAATATGATTATATAGTAGACCTAAAAGCAAAATCTGCAACACTTACTCAAAAAGGTATCAAAAAAGCAGAGGATTTCTTTAAATTAGAAAACTTGAATGATATAGACAATTCTCAAATAGTGCATCATATAAACCAAGCTCTTCATGCACATGGAATTATGAAAAGAGATATAGATTATATTGTAAAAGATGGAGAAGTTTTAATAGTAGATGAGTTTACAGGAAGAATTATGTATGGAAGAAGATACAGTAATGGACTTCATCAAGCAATTGAAGCAAAAGAGAATGTTAAAATTGCAAACGAGTCAAAAACTCTTGCAACAATTACGTTCCAAAATTATTTTAGAATGTATG
Source organism: uncultured Clostridia bacterium (assembly GCA_934162625.1). Lineage (GTDB taxonomy): Bacteria > Bacillota > Clostridia > TANB77 > CAG-508 > CAG-452. Next base: position 9,773 of record CAKPJM010000020.1, on the reverse strand, counting down.
ATAAACTTGCAGGTATGACTGGTACTGCTATGACAGAAGAATCTGAATTTAGAGAAATATATAATTTAGATGTAATAAGTATACCTACAAATAAACCTATGATAAGAATAGATAATAACGATATTATCTATAAAAACGAAAATGCTAAATTTAGAGCAGTAGTGGAAGATATTAAAGAAAGCCATAAAAAAGGTCAGCCAGTTCTAGTAGGTACAGTGTCAATAGAAAAATCTGAAAAATTAAGTAGCATCCTAAAAAGAGAAGGAATAAAACACGAAGTGTTAAATGCTAAATATCATGAAAAAGAAGCTCAAATTATAGCACAAGCAGGTAAGTTTAACCAAGTTACAATAGCAACAAATATGGCTGGTCGTGGTACTGATATTATGCTTGGAGGAAATAGCGAATTCTTAGCAAAACAAGAAATGAAAAAACAAGGATTTAGCGAAGATTTAATAGAAGAAGCAACTGCACATAATGAAACTGACAATGAAGAAGTTTTAAATGCAAGAAAAACATTTGCTGAGTATGAAGAAAAATTTGAAAAAGAAATAAAAGAGGAAAAAGAAAAAGTTATTGCAGCAGGTGGATTAAAAATAATAGGAACAGAAAGACACGAGTCAAGAAGAATTGACAATCAGTTACGTGGACGTAGTGGACGTCAAGGAGATCCAGGTGAAACAAGATTTTATATTGCGCTAGATGATGACTTAATGAAAATATTTGGTGGAGATATGGTTACTTCTGTATACAATACATTAGGTGCAGATGAAAATATGCCTCTTCAAATGGGAATACTATCTAAAGCAGTAGAAAGTGCACAAAGAAAAGTAGAAGGTAAAAACTTTAGTATTCGTAAACATGTCCTTCAATATGATGATGTTATGAATACTCAAAGAGAAATTATATACAAAGAAAGAAAACAAGTTTTGGATGGAGAAAACATTCATGATAAGATATTACATATGATAGAAACTGTTGCAGAAGAAATAGTTGCAAATTATACTTCAAATTCAGAATTTAATAAAGAAGGATTTTTGCAAGAAGTAAAAACAATATTTGGAGTTACAGAATTAGAGAGCTTAAAAACAGATAGTGTTAAGGAACAAAATGTATTAGAAGAATTAAAGAAAAAAGCATTAGAGAATTATGCTAACAAAGAAAATGAAGTTGGAAAAGAACAATTACCAGAATTAGAACGTGTAGTTATGCTTAAAGTTGTAGACCAAAAATGGATGGACCATATCGATGCAATGGATGAATTAAAAGATGGTATTGGTTTAAGAGCATATGGACAAAAGGATCCTGTCGTTCAATATAGAATTGAAGGATTTGATATGTTTGATGAAATGGTAAACAGCATAAAAATGGATGTTGTAAAAATCTTGTTAAATATAAATAGAGTTCAAAATTTAGAGAGAAAACAAACTGTAAAGATAACAAAGCAAGGGCTTCAACAAGCAGTAGAAACATTAAAAAATTCAACGCCAAATGAGAATAAAGAAGTTTCACATATGCCGGTTACAAATGATGGACCAAAGGTTGGTAGGAACGATTTGTGCCCATGTGGAAGCCGGTAAAAAATATAAAAATTGTTGTGGTAAATAAAGGAGGTGTAAAAATGAGTAAAAAAAATATAATGCTCATATGTGTAGCTATAGCTATTATAATAGCTATAGTAATTATAATATGGTTTGCTTCATCAAGTAAAAATGAGGAAAGTATAACTTTAACTATATATGATGAAAACTTTGATACAGAAAAAGTTATACAAATAAAAAATAAAAAACAAATAAAAGAGTTGAAAAATATATTTAATAATTGCTCTTTAGAACAGGATGAAACAACTCCATATCTTGCTATAAAAAATGATATAAAAGTAGAAGTAGAAAAAGATAAATTTTTTATAATACAATTAGACTTAGACGAATATTGCTATTACGAAAATAATGAAACAAATACAGCTTTGACAATAAAAATGCCAGATAGGTTATTTCAAATTGTTAATGATAATATAAACAAAAACTCTAATGGATAGAAGAAGGTGATTTAACTGTTAGATTTGGAAGAGAATAAACAGAAATTATTGTCGATGAAGTTAAAAATAAAAAGCGTTGGTGATTCACTTTGACATTGCAAAATTAAAAACAGAGTTAAAGGAATTAGAAAAAGAAACTAGTTCAACAGAATTTTGGCAAAATCAAGAAAAAAACAAAGTGATTTTGAGCAATTTAAAAAGTGTTAGAAATAAAATTGAAAAATTTAATAAAGCAAAATATGAGCTTAATGACTTGGAAGAATTAAATGCATTATTATTTGAAGAGTACGACCAAGAATTAGCAGAAGAATTAGAATGGAGCACCAAAAAATTAGAGCAGGAAATTGGAAACTTAGAAATTCAAACACTCTTTTTAGGTAAATATGACAAAAATAATGCTATATTAACATTACATCCTGGGGCAGGAGGGACTGAAAGCCAAGACTGGGTAGAAATGCTATATAGAATGTATTCTAAATGGGCTATAAGCAACGGTTATGAATTAAAAGAATTAGACTACCTGGAAGGAGACGAGGCCGGAATAAAGAGTGTCACATTTCTAATTTCAGGTGAATATGCATATGGCTATCTAAAAGGAGAAATGGGAGTACATAGATTGGTGAGAATTTCACCTTTTGATAGTGGGGGAAGAAGACATACTTCTTTTGCTTCTTTAGAGGTACTACCGGAAATTTCAGAAGATTTAGAGCTTGAAATAAATCCGGAAGACTTAAGAATAGATACATATAGAGCATCCCGGAGCAGGAGGACAGCATATAAATAAAACTGATTCTGCCGTTAGAATAACTCATATTCCAACTAACATAGTAGTTTCTTGCCAATCAGAAAGATCTCAAATACAAAACAAAGAAACTGCAATGAGAATGCTAAAATCTAAACTTTTAGAATTAAAAGAAAAAGAACAAAAAGAAAAAATAGAAGACTTAAAAGGTATACAAAAAGATATAGCATGGGGAAGTCAAATCCGTTCATATGTATTTTGTCCATATACAATGGTTAAGGACCATAGAACAAATTATGAAGTAGGGAATATAGAAGGAGTAATGAATGGTGATTTAAACGAATTTATGAAAAGCTATTTAAGATATATAACAAAAAAGTAACGGAAGAAATGGGACAGACCCCTTTTGTTTTAAATTCAAACAAAAGGGGTCTGTCCCATTTCTTCCGTTTGTTTACGCATCTATCATAGAAATTCCAATTTTTCGTTCTAAAATAGACAAGACCTGAATATATATATTTATGTACAAAATGTTTATTAGGAGGTAGATATTATGACAATAGAAGAGAGAAAAACTTTGAATACAAGTGTAATTCAAAATCTTGTACTGGAAAATAGAGAAAAGCTAAGTATATCTGGGGTTTTAGATGTTTTAAGCTTTGATGATCAAATAGTAATAGTTGAAACAGAGTTAGGTCTTTTAAATGTAAAGGGTGAAAATTTAAGAATTAATAAATTGAGTATAGATACATCAGAAGTTGTTGTTGAGGGGGATATTTTTAGTCTAGCATATTCTGAAAAATCAGCAGATAAAAAGGGTAGTTCCTTAATAGGAAAAATTTTTAAATAGAATAAGGTGAAATATTGACTAATCAAGCTTATGTATTTTTGATTTTTATATTTAATGGTTTAGTTATTGGGATTTTATTTGACATTTTTAGAATTATACGAAAATCATTTAAAACATCAGACCTTAGAACAAATTTACAAGATATACTTTTTTGGATTCTTACAGGATTAATTTTTTTATATTCAATTTTTAAATTTAATAATGGAGAATTAAGAGCTTACATATTTTTAGGAGTATTTTTAGGAGTAGCCTTATATATGCTATTATTTAGTAAAATTTTTATAAAAGTGAACCTGTTTATTGTAAAAATAATAAAACAAGTATTTAAGTATATTTTTATTACTCCTATAAAATATATTTTTAAATTTATAAGAAAAGTAGTTTTAGCACCAATATCATTTACATTTATCAATTTAAGAAAAGCCTTGTCAAATTTTAAGAAAAAAATTATGACTTTGAATAATAAAAAGAAAAAAAATGAAATAAAGAAGGATTTTACTTAATTTTGTTGAAATATATATGTAAGTAATGAGAATTTAAGATGTTGTATAAATATATTGCTATAAACAAGAAATTTGAGGAGAAAAATGTTGAATAATAAAGGTATAATAATAGCAATATCCTAATGAAAAAGAAACATAATATATGAAGAAATTTTTAATTTCATTTCTATAGATAAATTGGAGATAATTACTGATGAAGAAAAATTTAAAATTAAAAAAAATCTATAAAAATTTATTATTTATGGCAATTTTTGCTTATGTATTGTATATTTTTGTAGGCCAACAGAAAACTTTAATTTCATATAAAAATGCTAACGAATATTATGCAAAGCAAATAAATAAACAATTAGCATACCAAGAATCTTTAACTAATAAAAGAGATAATATTAATTCAAAAGAATACATAGAAGAAGTTGCTAGAGAAAAATTAGACATGTATTTGCCTAATGAAAGAGTATATATAGACAAAACTAAATAATAAGTGGTAGGCTTTGCTTTAAAAGCCTACTTTATAAATTTTCTATTTTTTTACATATACAACAAAGTTAGGGTTTCTTAGTATTGCCCGAACAAATTAAGTGACATGTATTTCGCATTTGCTTCGGTGGTTACTTAGCGAACTGCCTTTCTTATATGTGGTTCGAGTCGTTTTGTTCAATTCTTATAATAAATTTCCATATGATTTTAAATTATAAAAAAATTAATAAAATATTAGGGGGCTTAATTATGAATTTCGAGGAGTTAACACATTCAGAATTAAAAGATATAGCAAAAAAAAAGGAGGTTAAAAATATTTCAAAGCTAAAAAAAGAAGATTTAATAGAAATTTTATCTAAAGAAACAAATACAGTGCAAGAAGAAGAGATAAAAAAAGAGAAAAATTCTTCTACACTTTCTAGTGGATATAAATTAACAAATGAAGGTGATGAATTTGTAGAAGGAATTTTAGAAGTTTTACCAGATGGATATGGATTTTTAAGAGGCGATAATTATTTACCTACATCAAAGGATGTATACATATCACCTGTTCAAATAAAGCGTTTCAGACTAGATACAGGAGATATTGTAAAAGGAATTAAGAGAACTCCAAAAGAAGGAGAGAAGTTTCCAGCTTTAATATATGTAGGAGAGGTTAATGGAGAACATCCAGAGAATGCAATGAAAAGGCGTTCTTTTGACGATTTAACACCAATATATCCTAATGAAAGAATTAAACTAGAAACAACACCAAACGAATATACAATGAGATTAATGGACTTGCTTTCCCCAATAGGAAAAGGACAAAGGGGAATGATAGTAGCTCCTCCAAAAGCAGGAAAAACTACTATATTAAAGAAAATAGCAAATAGTATTACAGCGAACAACCCTGATATTGAACTAATTGTTTTACTAATAGATGAAAGACCAGAAGAAGTTACAGACATGAAAAGGTCTATTAAAGGAGATGTTATATATTCTACATTTGATGAACTTCCAGAACATCATGTTAAAGTAGCTGAAATGGTATTAGAGAGAGCAAAGAGATTAACAGAGCAAAAAAAAGATGTAGTTATATTGTTAGATAGTATTACTAGATTGGCAAGAGCTTACAACCTAGTAATACCAAGTTCGGGAAGAACATTATCTGGAGGACTTGATCCAAGTGCTTTACATAAACCTAAAAGATTCTTTGGGGCTGCAAGAAATACAGAAGATGCAGGAAGCTTAACAATTCTTGCAACAGCATTAGTAGAGACAGGCAGCAGAATGGATGATGTTATATTTGAAGAATTTAAAGGAACAGGTAATATGGAAGTACATCTAGATAGAAAATTATCTGAAAAGAGAATTTTCCCAGCTATAGACATAAATAAATCTGGAACAAGAAGAGAAGATTTATTATTATCAAAAGAAGAATTAGAAACTGTATTTGCTTTAAGAAAAGCAATGGCAAATATGTCAGCACAAGAAATGACAGAACAATTAATTGATCAAATAATTACTACAAAATCAAATGAAGAATTTATAGAAAGAATGAAATATTTCTTTAAAAATAATAAATAGAATATTTTTTTAATATGTAGATTAATGAGAGGAGAGAGTCATTAGTCTATATATTTAAAAAAATATTTTATTTACATAGAGTATGGGTATTAGCATAGTATGTCTAATACCCCTTAATTAATTTAATATTCACTATTTGCCATTACTTCTATGATAGTTTGTTTTATTAATTCTATGTCTTTTTCATAATTATTAGATACTTTAATTCTCGCAACAATTATGAAAGGAGAGTTTTATATAGTTAAAAATATTACTTTTACAAAAGATACTAAAATTTTTATTAATGAATATGGTGTTTTTTACGAAGGACAAATTTTAGAGCAATACGTAGGAGTAGGGGAACATAAAAATTATATTCAAGATGTTTATATAGAAAAATTTATTGTACATTTTAAAGAAGGCAAAAATATAAAATTATATTTTAGAATGTGTAATTTTATTAATAAGCAAAAATTTACTTTGCCAGTATCATTTTTTATATGATATATAATAGACAAATTAATGGTAATTTATTATTATTTTTTAAATTTATTTAAGTGAAGGGCATAGGTCACTTAAATTTTTACAGGTTTATAACATTGCACAAAATCAAAGTTTTGCGCAATAAGGTGTAGGAGAAAAACCTGTTTTTATATAGAAGGCCTCCTCTTCCGCTATTTGTAGGGGTCGATGCCCACATCGACCCGTTCTATAATCAACAACTTATATTATCATTTTATTAAAACCTCTTAAAATTAATTTTCATGCGTCATTTTTTTATACATTTATAAATTATTTATATTCATTATAAAAATTATTTTAAAATTATAAAATTTCAATTTCAATTTTATAATTTTTTCAAAAATCTCTAAGCTGTTCATATATCAGCATTTTCTCACATTTTATCAACAACAAACTATATGTCTAAAAAATAAAAACGTCTTAAAATCGATTCTCGTGCGTCGCTTTTCGCCACTTTTTGGTGATTTTATAAAACCATATAAAGATCAACATTTTGTATTATTCTTAAAATAATTTATACAATTAATTATAAGCGATACTTTTATTATCTTTAATATTAAAATGTCTTAAAAGCGATTTTAGAGTGTTTGGTAATTAAAATATTTTATATAATTTGCAAGATATTTTTAAAATTAAAAAAATTAACTTTGCACAAAATTTTTATTATTAAATTTTTTTAATTTTAAATTTTAAGTTTTATTTTTACTTTTTAAAAAGTTTTTAAATATTTATTTTTCTGTTTTAAAATTTATTAATGTTTTCAATTTCTATTTTTATTTTTATACTTTAAAAAATAGCCTATTCCCCTATTCCCTACTTATTTCTATGAAAAGTTTTGATAATTTTCCCTCCATTTAATTTTGTTTTTTTCTCAAATATATCATATAATAAGCTAAACTTATTTGAAATACCATAAACAAAGCTGATAATCCAAAAATATATCTTAATCCTTTTTCATACATTAACCCACACAAAAATACACCTATTGCTTCTCCTAAAAATCTAGTAATATGGCATACATTTGAAAAACTTAATTGATATTTATTCTCTAATCTATTTATATATACTGCATCACATATATTTTCATACGAAGTAGAAATAAAAATTGACCAAGTAATTGCAATTAATGTAATTACTGTATTATTTGATACAAATGCTATTACATATCCTAAAAATCTAATTCCAAATTTTATAGTCACTGTTACATAATCATTTTTAGGTGTTAAATATTTTAAAGCAATTATTCCAAATATATCTGCTAATAAACCTATTACTAATAAGTAATTAGTGGCTACACTATCACTAAATTTAAAATAATTTGTTAATGTTAACATTTTTAGACCTAATGCTGTGGACATTGCAATTGTTCCAATCAGCATATAAATTAAATATAATATTAAGAGTTTATCCTTAAAAATATACTTTGATGATATTTTCTTATATTCTTCATTATTCGAAATATTTGTAATTTTAATATTTACCAATACAAATAATGAACAAATTAAAAATATATTTGCTATAAATAAACATACATTATAATTTATAATTACTCCTGCAATGCTTTTACCTATAAACACTCCACCAAATAAAATTCCTATATCTCTAAATAAATACTCTGTTAATCTTCTTTTACTATAAATAGTTTCAGACTTTAACATTGTTGTAATTAAAGGATAAATACTTGTAATAGTTATAAACTCTGTTATAATATCTATTATTACTAACAATCTAATTAATCCTATAAAACTTGTTCCATTTAAAAAATACAACAAAAAAATATTTATAAATTTTATTAATATAACAATTACTAGTGCGTTTTTCAATTTATCTAGTTTTATATACTCTGCAATAAAAGCAATAACTATAACACTTATTAATGTTCCAATACTTATTATATTACTTATGCTAGTAACAGAAAAATTATTATCTTGTAGCCATAGCTGTCTAAAATTCCCCCATAATCCAACTGATATACTAAAAAATGCTAACATTATTAGTATTTGATTTTCATTTTTTATTTTATTCATTTATTGCTCCATTCATTTATATAATTATATATTTCATTCCAGTTTTGTAATTGTGTTATTTCATTATAATTATAAACTTTATCTGTTATCATAATTGTTTTTATTCCAACATTTGCAACACTCAAACAATTGTTAAGTTGATCATCAATAAACAAATCAATATTTTCATTTTTACACACTGATGCTTTTTCTCTTGCATTTACAATTAATCTATCATAATAAATATTATTTTTATCTAACCAATCTTTACTTAATTTGTATGGATCTTCATGAAATTCTGAATCTCTTGCTGTAACAATATATATTTCATGTCCCTCTTCTTTTAACTTATCTATTACTTCTTTTACATTTTCTCTTGGTAAAGCATTATTTGTAATATCTTCTTGAATTTCTTTTAAGAAATACTGAAGTTCTTCATATGTAAATTGAAATTTTTTCTTATATGTATCTCCATTATTTTTTATATCTTCTAATGGGTTATCATAATTATCTATTTTCTTACCTAAACTAATTGCATAATCAAATGCTGCTTTGTTTAACTTATCTTGTACTTTAGTTAAAGTATTATCTATATCAATTCCTATTTTCATTATTCTACCTCTTATTATCCTATTTCCTTGTTTTTTATTTTATTTAGTGAATTTTTTTATTCTATCTAATGTTTTTAGCATTTCTTCGCCATCTACACAATAGATTTTTGATTTATGACTTGTATTCCTTTATTTTTTATTATTACTTTCTTTGTTATTTTTTGGCATATATAAAATATCATAAAAAATACACATTATCAATACTGAATTTTTTCGTTTATACCTATTTTATTAGTAAAAATTTCATCTTTTCATAATTATTTAAGTCTACTATGTAGAAATTATTCATTAGATAAAAAAAATCAACATACAATAAATTTATATTTTATATGATATAATAAATTGAGGTGTTAAAATGAGAGTAAAAAAATTTGAAACTAATTTTAGAAGAAAAATGTTCCTAAATGAAACTAATGGAATACTGTTTTCACCTGATATTTTTAAAGAAGAAAATAGTATAATAAATATATTCCCTAGTT
>CAKPJM010000019.1 GCA_934162625.1 uncultured Clostridia bacterium | reverse complement strand
TCAAACTATATCATATTGGTATTTCCTTTTCAATTTTATTTTCTTTAGTGTGACATATCTATTGTAAACCTATATTTATTAAACAAATTGTAATTTGTATTAACGATTCTAGGGACTGTCCCTCTTTTGTTGGATAACAAAAGAGGGACAGTCCCTAGAAATTCTTTCAAACAAATTACAATTTTTTTGTCAAATTTATGCATAATTTTAACAATTTCACAAATAATAATTTTAATTCAAATTGTTAATAAAGGAGGGAAAGTTTTGAAAGCAACAGGTGTAGTTAGAAGAATAGATGATTTAGGAAGAATTGTAATTCCTAAGGAAATAAGAAGAACCTTGCGTATAAAAGAGGGAGATCCTCTAGAAATTTTTACAGATAAGGAAGGAGAAGTAATTTTAAAAAAATATTCTCCTATAGGTGAACTTTCTGAATTTGCAACTGGTTATGCAGAAACTTTATCTAAAACAACTGGGCATATAGCTTGTATAACAGATAAAGATTCTGTTATTGCTGTATCTGGCGGTTCTAAAAAAGAATTTTTAGAGCAATCTTTAAGTCCAGAATTAGAAAAAGTGATGGAAAACAAAGAAATTTATACAAGTAAAGAAAATAATGAAATTGCATTACCTATAACTCAGAATGATAATAAACAAAGAAAATATAATTCTCAGGTTATATATCCTATAATATCTGATGGCGATGTAATACGGTAGTGTTATTTTACTCTCTAAAGAACAAAACACTAAGATGGGAGATATCGAATTAAAAGTGGTTCAGTCTGCCGCTGGTTTCTTAAGCAGTCAAATGGAAATTTAGGAACATGGGCGACTTAAGTCGCCCTTTGTTCTCTCCGATTTGAGTTTCCTAATAAAATGAGTAAATCTCAAAGGCAATAGTGATTATAGCATTGACATTATTTATTATTAGCTATAAAATTAGATTGTAATAATTTTAATTTTAGGAGATACACAAATGAAGGAAGAATTTAATTTTTATAGCAAGACAAACCTTAAATCATATAATTTAAATGAAACAATGCGTTATCAATTAGGTATGTTAGACTCACTAGATGCTTTTACAAGAAGACATTCTGAAAATGTAGCAAATATAACTTGCCGTTTGTGCGAGTACTTACATATGAACATTGGCTTTACAATTTATTGTACTATTTGTGCATACTTACACGATATTGGTAAACTTTTTATTCCACCAAAAATTCTGCAAAAAAATGGTCCTTTAACAGATGAGGAATACGAGATTATTAAAACTCATACCACAATTGGATATAAAATGTGTATGGATGATCCTAAACTTCGCCCATATGCTGCTGGTCCATTATATCATCATGAAGCATTAAATGGAACAGGCTATCCTAATGGGATAACTAAAAAGGATATTCCCATAGAAGGTCAAATTATAAGAGTTGCAGATGAATTTGATGCAATTGTTAGTAAAAGACAATATAAAACTCACATTGGTATTACAGATACATTAAAACTTTTAATAGAAGAGGCTCAACCTGTGGTTCCTAAATCGGTGGCATTAAAAAGCATGGAGGAAAACGCAAAAATAGGAAAAATAAATCCTAAGGTTGTAAGGGCTTTATTTAAAGTTGTAATAGATGATATTAATTATGAAATTAGTGGTATTTTGGATTATACTAAATATTTAGATAACCAAATAAAGCGATTAGAACAAATTAATAATTATAATATAAAAAAGGAAAAATCCTCTAAAGAAAAAAAGAAGGAATATTTTGCCGCCTGTATGGAAGCAATGTTTGAGAAAGGCGAAGATTTTAGGAACTATAAATATATTTTGGAAGAGTACAGAACTGCGTATTTAAAAAGAAAAGAAATTATAGATAACTTGTTTGATGAAATAAAAACAATAAAAAGATTAAGAGTTTAGTTTCTCTTAATCTTTTATTTTCTTTTATTTGTCTTTTCAATTTCTAAATATTCTCGTGACATTCCTCTTAGTTTTTGGACTATTTTTTCTAAATTGTCTACTAAATAGTCTACGTCTTCTCTAGTATTTTCGTCTCCAAAAGTTATTCTTAAAGATCCATTTGCTAATTCATCTTCTAGTCCAATTGCCATTAATACATGTGATGGTTCTGAAGAACCTGTATTACATGCTGAGCCACTTGATGCACATATTCCAACTGCATCTAGATTTAGCAATAATGACTCTCCATCAACAAACCTAAAAGATACATTACTATTACCCGGCAATCTTCTTTCTCTATTTCCATTTATTTTTATATATGGTATTCTTTCCTGTATTTGTTCAAAATAATAGTCTCTTAGACCTACCATTTTGTTATTATATTCATTTAAATTTTGTTCTGCTAATTCTATTGCTTTCCCTAACCCTACTATTCCTGCAACATTTTCAGTTCCTGCTCTTAAATTTTTTTCTTGATGTCCTCCATCTTGTAATTTTTTGCATTTAATGCCCTCTTTTTTATATAAAGCCCCTACTCCTTTTGGTCCATAAAATTTGTGTGCAGACATAGATAATAAATCAATATTCATTTGTTTTACATCAATTTTAATATTTCCAACAGCTTGAACACTATCTGTATGAAATAATATTCCATGTCTTTTTGCTATTTTCCCTATTTCTTCTATTGGCTCAATAGTACCTATTTCATTATTTGCAAACATTATACTTATTAGTATTGTTTCATTGGTTATTGCGTTCTCCAATTCATTTAATTCTATCATTCCACTGCTATCCACATTTAGATATGTCACTCTAAAGCCTTCTTGCTCTAAGCTCTTGCATGCATCTACAACTGCATGATGTTCTATTTTACTAGTTATTATATGATTTCCTTTTTCTCTGTTTGCATAAGCAATTCCCTTTATTGCAAGATTATCGCTTTCACTTCCGCAACTTGTAAAATATATTTCTTTTGGATTGCAGTTAATTGCTTTTGCCACTCTTTCTCTTGCTTCCTCTATTGCTCTTTTGGAATCTCTTCCAATGCCATACATTGCTGAGGCATTTCCATATTCTATGCTAAAATATGGAAGCATTTCTTTTAATACTTCTTCTTTTACTGCTGTTGTTGCAGCATGATCAAAATATAAATTTTGTTGCATAATATCCCCTCAATTTTACTTTTCTTATACTATATATTATGCTTAAATTTATAAAATATTTTCTATATATAAGAAAAAAAAGATTGAAAATAATAATTTCAATCTTTTAATTTTGATACCATCTAGCAACTTTAATGTTTTTATACTTATCAAGAACATCCATATATTTTTGGTATTCATCTTCCCAAAGTAAATTTGGTACTTTATCAAATGCATCAAATACTTTCTCTGCCTCTGCCAAAAAAATCAATTGCTCTTGTGCCGTTAATTTTTCATATTTTCTTGCAAATCTATATAATTTATCTAACATTTGGTTTGCTTCTATAAAGCTCCAAAAATCTTTTACTTTTATTCCTGCAAGTTTTATTTGTGCAATTGCAAATAAAACTAATGCAACTATTAATACTATTAATATGTATATAAATATTATAACTGCCATCTTTTGCACCTTCTCTTTTTCCTAAGTATGAACTTATTATACCATACCCTTCCAGATTTGGCAATTATTATGGTTTTTATTTTTTTATTGTGCTATAATTGTTTTATTATGATTAAAATATAATATAAATTGGAATTTATTTAATAAATAGTTAAAAATCTCCGGAGGGTTTTATGGATAGATTTAAAAGTGTCAAAATTGCAGGAATACTAGGCATTTTTGGAAATATATTTTTACTAATTATCAAGGCTTCTGTTGGCTTTATTAGCAAGAGTCAGGCAATGATTGCAGATAGTGTAAATAGTGCTGGCGATATTTTTGCTTCATTAATGACTTTTATAGGTAATAAAATTGCAAGTAAACCTGGTGATAATAATCATAATTTTGGTCATGGAAAATCTGAATATATATTTTCCTTCTTAATTAGTATTTCTATGATTGCAGTTTCTATAAAACTCTTAATAGATGCTATAAGTTCTCTGATTTCAAGAAATGAACTTACTTACTCTATATATTTAATACTTGTATGTATTGTAACTATTATTACTAAAATGTTTTTATTTATATATACAAATAAATTAAATAAAAAGTTCAATAATATCCTTTTAAAAGCAAATGCTAAAGACCACTTTAATGATTGTATAGTTACTTCTTTTAATTTAGTTTCAATTTTATTTGCTTCGCAAGGAATTTATTGGGTTGATAGCCTTGTAGGTATTGGAATTGCTATATGGATATGTTATTCACGGAATTAAAATTTTTATTGAAAGTTACAATGTTCTTATGGATATTTCTGTAGATGAAGATACAAAAGATTTAATTTTGAATTTAATCCATAATTATAAAGATATTAAACAGATAGGCAATTTATATTCTACACCTTCTGGTTATAAATATATTATTATATTAACTATATTTGTAGATGGAAACATGTCTACATTTAATAGCCACAAACTAGCTGATGATTTAGAACAAGACATAAAAAAATTAGATAATGTAGCAGACGTAATTATTCATGTAAATCCTATATAGCCAAAAGAAAGCAGTAACACTACTCTATGTTACTGCTTTCTTTTTGAAAATTATTTCTTATACTTGGCTCTCTTGGCCATTCCGCCTCTTATGTGCCGTTCTGCTTTATTAATATCTAAAAGCTCTCTTACTTTCCTATATAAAACCGGGTCAATCCACATCAATTTTACACTGAGATCGTGATGTATCGTGTTCTTATTTTGTCAATATCAAAAACTATTACTTGCTTACTTTTACTTTTATTTTTATATCGTCATCCTTTGCTGTTACTTTAGCTGTATCTCCGTTTTTTAAGTTTCCGTCTAGAATTTCCTCTGCGATTTTATCTTCTAACATAGTTTGAATTGCTCTTCTTAAAGGTCTAGCTCCATAATTTGTATCTGTTCCTTTTTTTATAATTAACTCTTTTGCAGATTTATCTATTTCTAATTTAATCTCTTTTTCTTCTAGTCTTTTCTTTATTTGTTTTAGCATGATATCTACAATTTGAGTCAATTCCTCTTCTGTTAGTTTGTGGAATACAATTATTTCATCAATACGGTTTATAAATTCTGGTCTAAATTGTTTCTTTAATTCTGCCATAACTTCTTTTTTGATTTCTTCATATTCTTTATCACTTTTTTCTTCATTTGCTCCTGCAAAACCTAATGATTTTTTATCTGTTATTAATCTTGCACCTATATTAGAAGTCATTATAATTACGCAATTCTTAAAGTTCACTGTTCTTCCATGCGCATCTGTAAGTCTTCCATCATCTAGTATCTGCAATAGCATATTCAAAACATCTGGATGAGCTTTTTCTATTTCGTCAAATAAAATTACTGAATATGGTTTTCTTCTAACTTTTTCTGTTAGACCTCCACCTTCATCAAATCCAACATATCCTGGAGGCGAACCAATCATTTTAGAAGTAGAATGACTTTCCATATATTCAGACATATCTACTCTTATTATTGCGTTTTCATCTCCAAATAGATTTTCTGCTAAAGCTTTAGATAACTCAGTTTTACCGACACCTGTTGGTCCTAAGAACATAAATGAGCCTATTGGTCTATTTGGATCTTTCAATCCTACCCTACTTCTTTTTATGGCTTTTGCAACAGCATTTACCGCTTCTTCTTGCCCTATTACTCTTTCATGTAAAGATTTTTCTAAATTTTTAAGTTTTTCGTTCTCATTTTGAGTAATTTTTTGAACAGGAATTCCTGTACTTAAAGCCACGACTTCTGCTATATCTTCTGCAGTTATATTCCTTACATTTTTTATATTTTTGTTTTTCCAACTATCTTTTTCTTTTTGCAATTTTTCTTTTTGTTTATGCTCTTTATCTCTAAGCTCTGCTGCTTTTTCAAAATCTTGTACAGTAATTGCTTCTTCTTTTTCTTTTTCTGTTTTTTCTATTTCTTCTTCCAATTTTTTTATTTTATCTGGTTCTGTATATGTTTTTAGTCTTGCTTTAGATGATGCTTCATCAATTAAATCTATTGCTTTGTCTGGCAAAAATCTATCTGTTATATATCTTGTAGATAATTTTACAGCAGCTTCTATTGCCTCATCTGTAATTTTAACATTATGATGTGCCTCATATTTATCTCTTAATCCTTTTAATATTTCTATACTATCTTCCGTGTTTGGCTCATCTACTGTAACAGGTTGAAATCTTCTTTCTAATGCACTATCTTTTTCTATATATTTTCTATACTCATTTAATGTTGTTGCACCTATTATCTGAACCTCTCCTCTTGCAAGTAAAGGTTTTAAAATATTTGCTGCATCTATTGCGCCTTCTGCTGCTCCTGCTCCAACTATTGTATGAATTTCATCTATAAATAATATTACGTCTCCAGCCTTTTTTACTTCTTTCAATGCCTTTTTTATTCTTTCTTCAAAGTCACCTCTGTACTTTGCCCCAGCTACCATTCCAGATATATCAAGAGTTACTACTCTTTTGTCTTTTAAAATTTCTGGAACATTTCCTTCCACTATTTTTTCTGCCAAGCCTTCTACAACAGCAGTTTTACCAACACCTGGCTCACCAATTAAACATGGATTATTTTTAGTTCTTCTAGATAATATTTGTATTATTCTTTCTATTTCTTTTTTTCTTCCAATAACAGGATCTAATTTTCCTTCTCTTGCCTCTTTAGTTAGATCATTTCCAAATTGATTAAGAGTTTGTGTAGAATTATAGCTATTTGGTTTGCCTGAATTTTTGTTTTGTTCTTCTCCACTTTCAGTTTCATTTATTACTTTTACTATCTCATTATATAATTTTTGTGGATTTACATTTAAGTCAAGCATAATTCTTACTGCAATGCTATCTGCCTCTCTCATAATTCCAATTAATAAATGCTCTGTTCCTATATATTCTGACCCTAATCTTCTTGCCTCTCTAAAAGCATTTTCTATTACTCTTTTAGTTCTTGGTGTAAACCCAATAGTTTGATTTTGCGATACTTCTCCTGTTCCAATTAATTCTTCTATTTTATCTATTACTTTTTCTTCTGTTACTCCTTGATTTTCCAAAACTTTACTAGCAATTCCATTTCCTTCTTTTACTAAGCCATATAGTAAATGTTCTGTTCCTATATAATTGTGTCCTAATTCAATTGCCATTTCATTTGCTATTTCAAGAGCCTTTTCTGCCCTTGCTGTAAATTTATATGTCATAAAAATCACCCTCCTTACTAAAATGAATAATTAAGAATGAAGAATGAAAAATCTTCATTTATTATTCACTTTTAATTTTTAATTTTATTATAAATATAATCCATTGCAAGCATTGTAGGGACGATTTTAATCGCCCGCTTTAGAATTTCAGGACAGTCCCCTTTTGTCATTCGACAAAAGAGGGACAGTCCTTGGAAATTCTCCCATGTAAATTACAATTTATTGCATTATAATTTGCTTTACTATTTCTGCTCTTTTTACATCTCTTTCATATCCGTCTAATGTTTGTCCAACGTATTTTTGTAAATTTGCAGGTTTTGTATACATTTCTAGTTTTCTTACTTTTAAATCATTCAACTCTTTAATTATTCCCATATCTGTACCTAATTTAACATCTGATAATAATATATTTGCTTCTTCTGATGAAAGTTTTCTACTATTTGCAAGTATTCCATACGCTCTATATACTTTGTCTTCTAATTCTATTTGATTTTTTGCAAGTATTTTTCTTGCCAAACGTTCTTGTTCTATTACTTTGTCTGTAATTATCTTCAAATTTCTAATAACTTCTTGTTCTGAAATGCCTAGCGACTGCTTATTAGATATTTGATAAATGTCTCCTGAGCTTTTGCTTCCTTCTCCGTAAATGCCTCTAATATTCATATCAAAATTATTTACAACTTCTAATACTTTTCTAATATTTCCTGTCTTTGCAAGTGCTGGCAAATGTACCATTACTGAAGCTCTTAGTCCTGTTCCTACATTTGTTGGACAACTTGTTAAAAATCCATATTTATCGTTATATGCATATGGAACTAATTGTTCTAACTTTTTGTCTATTTCTATTGCCAAATTTAATAGATTTTCTAATTCAAGTCCAGCAGAAGTAACTTGAAGCCTTATATGGTCTTCTTCATTTATCATTATACATATGTTTTCTTCATCATTTATTACTATTGCACCAGTCTCAGATTTATTATATGCAAACTCTGGACTTATTAAATGCTTTTCTACTAAGCTTAATTTAGTAATATCATCTATATCTTTTAGCCTTAATAGTTTAAGTCCATACCCTAAACTTGGAACTATATTTTCTATTATTTCTATTATTTTTAAAGCATCATTCTTTGTATATCTATTTACAAAAGAAAAGCCTTTTATATTTCTTGCTAATCTTATTCTTGTACTAAAAACTACATCACTTTCATTTCCAGACTGTAAATACCAATTTAACATGCACTCTTCCTCCTTCAAATCTTATAACATCTATTACCTTTGAGATTTTTCCATTTCATTCGGGAACTCAAATATGCTAGAGTAAAAAGCAACTTAAGTTGCTTTGCTCTTTTTACTTGTTTTCTAATTCTTTTATTTCATCTCTGATTTTTGCTGCATCTTCATATCTTTCATCTGCTATTGCTTTTTTCAAATCTTTTTGTAATTTTTCTAACTTAGTTTCTTCTTTTACTTCTTTTTTGTTTTCTTGCTCAAAATTATTAAAGTTTTCTACTGCACTATTTAAAGCTCTTCTTCCTCTGTACTCATTGCTTCCATGTATTCTTTTTAGTAATGAATCTATTTTATTAGAAAATACATTATAACATTCTGGACATCCAAATTTTCCCTGATTAACAAACTCATCATATGTTAAATTGCAATTATCACATTTCAATTCCTTTACTGTTTGGAACAATGGCATAAACTCTGGTGAATTGTATTCTTCATCTTCCAATAGTCCTCCAAAGAAACTAGAAAAGTCTATTGGCATTTTAAAGTCAATATTATCTAATCCTAGTTTATGGCTACACTCTTCACATAGCATCATTTCTCTTTTTTCTCCATTAACAATTTCTGTATATTTAACATTTGCCTCTTTTTTATTACATTTTTGACACAACATAACTATTACCTCCTTTAATTAATCTTCTACAAGGTTAAGTATCATGTTTTTAAAAATACTTGCCCTCAATTTATCTTTTATCTCTTGTGGTACTACAAGCACATTATCGCTTGTTGCTACTTTTAATAGCTTTGCTTCTGTTTTATTTATAATGTCATATGATAAAAAGTTACTTATAAAAATATCCACCTCATTTGATGTTATTTTGTCTCCCATGCTAGTTATTATATGCATTAAATAGTTACTTTTTGTTATATTTACTTTTTTAATTCTTATGTGCCCTCCACCACCACGCCTACTTTCTACATAGTAACCTTGTGATGGTCTAAATCTTGTAGATATTACATAATTTATTTGTGATGGCACACAATTAAATTTTTCTGCCAACTCATTTCTTTGTATTTCTACATAATCTTGTTCATCATCAAACAAGTCTTTTATAAATTCCTCTATTACATCTGACATTTTCATGTCCTTCACCTCTTTTTTTGACTTTGACTTTCTTTGACTATTAATAGTATAACATATTTTAAAAAACATTCAAACTCTAAATTTGAATGTTTTTAACTATATTTTATTGTTTTTGCCTATTTTTATATCAATATCTCACTTTTTCTCACTCAGTCTTAGTTTATTTCAATTTTTGTTCTGACATATTTCCTCTACGTAAATTCTTTGCTATCCCCTATAGAACAAATTGTAATTTATTTAGAGAAAAGATTTCTCTGTCCATCCCATCTTCCAAGTAATTACCATGATATTATTTTTGAATAAAATGAGGAAATTTCAAAGGCAATAGCGATTATAGCATTTTTGTTGAATAGGAAAGGAATTTCGTTAAGTATACCTTTTAGGTCAACTGCAAAATTTAAAGGGACGCATAGTGCGTCCTTTTAGCTTATAATATTATACAAATTAATCCTCCGCTTCCTTCATTTATTATTCTTTCCAATGTCTCTTGTAGTTTTTCTTGTGCATCTTCTGGCATTCTATAAAGTTTATTTTGTAAGCCTTCATTTACTAATTCATGCAAGTTTTTGCCAAATATATTTGACTCCCAAATTTTTATTGGATCATTTTCAAATTCTGATAACAAGTAATTTACTAATTCCTCTGATTGTTTTTCACTTCCTACTATTGGTGATACTTCTGTTTCGATGTCTGCTCTAATCATATGTATTGATGGTGCTTTTGCCCTTAACCTTACTCCAAAACGAGATCCTTGTTTTACCATTTCTGGTTCATCTAGTATTAGTTCCTCCATAGTTGGTGTTACGATTCCATATCCTTTTTGTTTTACTTCTTCAAGTGCAATTGCTACTTTATCATACTCTTTTTTTACTTTAGATAAATTAGAGATTGTAGAAAATAAGTCTGCTTCATTTTGAACTTCTACTCCTGTTATTTCTGTTAGCACTTGATAGAATAGATTACTTTGTAATTGTATATCTAAAGTTACAGAACCATTTCCTAAGTTTATTTCTTTTATTATTGTTTGTTCTACTATTTCTGCACTGTTTATTCTTTCTATTCCTGAATTTACACTTTTAACTACACTTATACTCTTAAATGCTTCTTTTATGTTTGTGTATAGCTCTTGTTTTAATTTATGGTCATCATTTAGCCCATCAATCCAACCTGGAAAATTTAGATTTATTCTTTCTACAGGGAATTCATATAGTATTTTTCCAAATATATCATTAACATCTTCCATATTTAAATTTGTACAATCTGTCGGAATTACTGATACTTCATATTTTTCTTCAAGTGTTTTTGCTAACTCTTTGCAATAGTCTGAATATGGATTATTTGTGTTTAATACTATAACAAAAGGTTTATTCAATTCTTTTAATTCTCTAACAACTCTTTCTTCTGCCTCTATATAGTCTTCTCTCGGAATTTCTGTTATGCTCCCATCTGTTGTAACAAGTATTCCTATTGTAGAGTGTTCTGTAATTACTTTTTTAGTTCCAACTTCTGCTGCAACTTCAAATGGTATTTCCTCCTCTGACCAAGGTGTTTTTACCATTCTTGGAACATCATTTTCCATATATCCGAAGTGCATTATTAACCAAATATCCAACACAATCTACTAATCGTGTTTTTAATTTTAGATTTTCTCCTATTGTAATTTCTACTGCCTCATTAGGTACAAATTTTGGTTCTGTAGTCATTATAGTTCTTCCTGCTGCACTTTGTGGCAATTCATCTCTTGCTCGTTCTCTTTTATGAGTATTTTGTATGTTTGGTAAAACCAATAAATCCATAAAATTTTTTATAAATGTGGATTTTCCAGTTCTAACAGGTCCGAACTACTCCAACATATATATCTCCATCTGTACGATTAGCTATGTCTTCATATATTCCCAAATTTTCCATACTAATATTCCCTCCTAAATAAAAATGTTTGTACAATTAAACTTTAATAAATGTATATTAGGAAAGTTCAATTAATATTACAATTTTTGTTTATTTTTTAAAATAATCGCCTTTCAAATTTGAAAAGCGATTATACACCCAAGTATTTCTGAATTTTTCTTAATAATTGCATCCATTAATATCTGCAGTTATAATTTCATATTCTTCTTCGTCAAACTCACCCTTATTTTCATCTTCATTCACATCTTCATCATCGTCTTCGTCAAAGCTTCCTTTGATTGCTTCCTTTTTATCGAAAATTTCATAGTATAAGAATATATCATGTGCATTAATATCTTTAATATCCTTCGTTGTTATTAAGTAAGCAATAGCTTCTGCTACTTTCATTTTAGAATTTATTAAAGAATATTGCAAATCTATAAAGTTTTGAAAAATCTCACATTCTGATACATTTTTATTTTGCATAAAATATATGCAAAGCACGATTTCCATTGGATTTTCAATGTTTTTACTTTCTTCAGTTTCTCTAGCACTAAAAAAAACATATTCTCCGTTAACTCTATTTTTTGCCCATTTTTTTGCCCACACTTTTAATTCTTTTATAAATTTCCGATTCTTGCTTCTAAATTTTCTTATTTCTTGTTTCAGCTCTCTTTTAGAAGATGCTAAGGATATTGTCTTTGACAGCCCACTTTCTTTTAACCTTTTAACATATTCCAAAAATTCTTTTTCCATCAAGTCATACCTTTCTTTTAGCATATTTTTAGATTTTAATTAGTCAATTTTGCTTGGGTGTGCCATGACTAATCACGAAAAATAATTATATTACTATTTCATATAATAGTCAATCATTTTTTCTTTTTTGTTATATTGGCTAGTTTTTCTGCTTGTTCCTTTTGTTTTTCTATTGGTAACCATTTATACTCAGAGCACACAAATTCTCCATACCTTGTGGTGTTTTTTTTCTTATTATCACTATTATTTTTTTGCAAATTAATCACCTCTTGTCTAGTATTTGCCTAATTTTTTATAATTATGCAAATTGGAATTTGAACAAATGGGGACAGACCCCTTTTGTCCCAGAGCCCCTACAACGTTTGCAATATATTTGGCATTTTGGGCGTATTCAATACGCCCCTACATTTATTCTACATTATTCAAATTTAAAAATTCAGGACAGTCCCTAGATTTTTTAGATGTTTCTTCGGACAGACACAGGGCCTGCCCCTACATTTTAACGAAAACTAATAAGAACAACCAAGAAAATTTTAAATTTCTCCTTGTTTGCTCTCGCCGATTTGAGTTTCCGAATGAAATGAGGAAATCTCAAAGGCAATAGCGATTATAGCATTTTTTATATACTAGGAATTGAGAAAATTCCTAGTATATAAAAAAATTACGTCCTTCACAAGACGCAATTTATATTGTTTTATAATTTTCTAAATACTCCTCCAACAATACCAAGTATTTTACAGTCTGGTACTATTATTGGATCCATTGTGCTATTTTCTGGTTGTAATCTTATATGATCTTTTTCCTTATAAAAGGTTTTAACTGTTGCTTCATCTTCAATTAAAGCAACAACTATTTGTCCATTTCTAGCATCATTTTGTCTTTTCACTAATATGTAATCACCATCTAAAATTCCAGCTTCTATCATGCTTTCTCCTCGTACTGTAAGCATAAAACTTTCGCTATTTCCAACAAAGTCAATTGGAATTGGAAAAGTATCTGTTACATTTTCTACAGCAAGTATAGGAGCTCCTGCTGTTATTTTTCCTATAACTGGAACATCTACTAACTCTCTTCCATTATATATTGGCTTTGGAGAAGATTTTTCATTATCTGCAAGTCCTCCTTTAAGCACTTTTAGTGTTCTTCCTTTTTGATCTTCTTTTTTTATATAACCTTTTTTAGATAGTTTTGCTAAATATCCATGCACTGTTGCAGTTGAACTTAATCCTACTGCCTTTCCTATTTCTCTAACTGATGGTGGATACCCTTTATCTTTTATTTGTTTTTCTATAAACTTTAGTATGGCTCTTTCTCTTTTATTTAAATCTGTCATTTCTTCTTTACTCACTATTAATCACTCCCAAAAATTTACTACATGGAAAAATTAATTTTCAACTTTCCGTATCTAATAAGAAAAAGTCTCCTTACCACTCAAAAGTAAAGTAACTTTTCTTATTTTCCATTATATTATCATACAAACAAACAATTGTCAAACAAATTTTTGGATTTTTTTAGTCATACCATTCCATTTCCCAATCCATAAATTTTACTGTATCTCCCTCTTTTACTCCCATTTGCCTTAACTTATCTTCTACGCCTAGGAATCTAATACTTTTTTGAAAGTAATATAAAGATTCATTATCTTCTAAATTTGCTCTTCTTAATATTTTTTCTACTGCAGGACCTTCTACAACATATACACCATTTTCTATTCTTACGCTAAATCCTTCTTCTTCTTTCTTTAATGTATACACTTTCTTTTCTTCAATTTCTTCTACTTCCTCTTTTGGCAAGTCTTTTAATACCTTCGATACATGTGTAAATAGCTCTTTTAGTCCTTCTCCTGTTGCTGCTGATATTTTAAATATTTCTATATTTTTTTCTTTTGCTAATTTTTCTAACTGCTCATATAAATTTTCGTCTTGCATTGCATCTATTTTATTAGCAACTATTATTTGCTTTCTTGTACTTAATTTTTCACTATATTTCTTTAGTTCTTTGTTTATTGTATTAAAGTCTTGTACTGGATTTCTTCCTTCCGAACCTGAAACATCAATAACATGCAATAAAAGTCTTGTTCTTTCTATATGTCTTAAAAATCTTAATCCTAATCCTGTTCCTTCGCTTGCTCCCTCTATAATTCCTGGTATATCTGCAAGCACAAAGCTATCTCCAAATTCAGTCTTTACAACTCCTAAATTTGGCTCTATTGTTGTAAAATGATAATCTGCAATCTTAGGTCTTGCCGATGTTACCATTGAAAGTATTGTAGATTTTCCAACACTTGGGAAACCTATAAGTCCAACATCTGCTAAGAGTTTCAATTCCAATATTACTTCTTTTTCTATTCCTTTTTCTCCATCTTGAGCAAACCTTGGTGCTTGTCTTGTGGAAGTTGCAAAATGAGAGTTTCCTTTTCCTCCTCTTCCTCCTGGAAGTATTAACTCGCATTGTTTTTCTTTAGATAAATCTGCAATTAATTCTCCTGTTTCTGCATCTTTTACAACTGTTCCAATTGGTACTTTAATATATAAATCTTCTCCAGATTTTCCGGAAACATCTATTTCCACTTCCATTTTGACCATTTTCTGCTTTATATTTTTTATTATACCTAAAATTTATTAATGTATTGGAATCTGGGTCAACAACAAAATATATGTCTCCACCTTTTCCACCATCTCCACCATCTGGTCCTCCTGCTGCTACATACTTTTCACGTCTAAATGTAACTGCTCCGTTTCCTCCGGTTTCCTGATTTAATTATTATTTTTGTATAGTCTATAAACATTATTCTTCTCCCTGAATTTATTTTTCATTATTATATATCATTTTTATAATAATTACAACATTTTTCCTTTTCCATATATTTACATTTTGTCTTTTAGTGTGTTATAATGTCCTTACCTTTCTCCCAAAGGTAGAAAGGAGGTTTTTTCACAAATGAAGAACTTTCATAAGTTAGTTGCTTTACTATTAATTCTTTTAATATTAAAAGAATTTAATACATAAGGCAAAAGGCAGTAGTTGCAGCTACTGCCTTTTTTATTCACAAATGAAAAACTTACATTAAGTTATTTTCATTAATTATTATAATATGTAATTGTTGTATTGTCAATATTTCCCTTTTTATTTATATATGTTTTTGTAATAATGCTGTTTTTGTTCAATAACTAATGATACTTCTACAGCAATTTCTGCGATTTATTGCCAGTCTCCGAGGACAAAATCTCCCTACAATGTTTGCAATATATTTCATACAACTTGGGTCTGAACATATTAGGCTCTTATAAAATTCCAATTCTGCTTTTTACATCTTCTAATGTTTTTGATGCTAGTTTCCTTGCATTTTCTGCACCCTGTGTATATACTTTTTCTAGATATTCTTTATTATTTAAGATCTCCTTATATTTGTCTTGAATTGGTTTTAATTTTTCTATAACTGAGTTTGCAACTGCTGTTTTAAAATCCCCATATCCTTTTCCTTCAAATTCTGTTTCTATTTCTTCCATTGTTTTATTTCTAATTGCTGAATATATTTGCATTAAGTTGCTTACACCTGGTTTGGCTTCAGGATCAAATCTAACTTTGTTCTCAGAATCTGTTACAGCCTTTTTAAATTTTTTAAGTATTACTTCTGGCTCATCTTCCAAAAATATTACATCATTTAAATTTTTAGCGCTTTTACTCATTTTGCTTTCTGGGTCTTGAAGTCCCATAATTCTTGCACTTGATTTTCTTACATATGCATCTGGTATTACAAAAGTTTTGCCATATAATTTATTAAACCTTTCTGCAATATCTCTTGTTATTTCTAAATGTTGCCTTTGGTCTTCTCCCACTGGAACCAAATCTGCTTGGTAAAGCAATATATCTGCTGCCATTAATGCTGGATATGTAAATAAACCTGCGTTTATGTTGTCTGCATGTTTTGCTGATTTATCTTTAAATTGAGTCATTCTTGATAATTCTCCCATATATGTATAGCAATCTAATATCCATCCTAATTCTGCATGTTCTTTTACTTGCGACTGTATAAATATTGTGTTTTTTTCTGGATCTAGTCCTGCTGCAATATAAATAGCAAGTATTCTTAAAGTATTATTTTTTAATTCTTCTGGATCATTCCTAACTGTAAGAGAGTGAAGATTTGCAATCATATAATAACAGTCATATTCTTCTTGCATTTTTACCCAATTATCTATTGCTCCTAGATAATTACCTAATGTTAATCTTCCTGTTGCTTGTATTCCACTTAATATTATTTTTTTACTCATATACATCACTCCTAGATTTATTAATTGATTTATACATTATATACTACTTTTCACATTATTACAATAAAACCAAATTGAAAAATTATTTGCATTTCCTAGAATTTCCTTCAATGCGTTGCGGTTTACCAAAGATGACGCCCCATATAACATTTGCAATTATCTTTTTGATAATTTTACGGGCGGGTACAGAGCCCCGCCCCTACAATATTTGCATCACATTTTTGATTAAAATTAAACAAAAAACTCTCCAAATGTATTGAAGAGTTTTTAAAATTAATTATTTTCTACTGGGTAAACACTTACTTGTTTTTTGTCTTTACCTTTTCTTTCGAACTTAACTGTTCCATCTACTAATGCAAATAAAGTATCATCAGAACCTTTTTTTACATTAACTCCTGGATGCATTTTTGTTCCTCTTTGTCTTACTAATATATTTCCAGCAAGAACGAATTGTCCGTCTGCTCTTTTTACTCCTAAACGTTTTGACTCACTGTCTCTACCGTTTTTAACACTACCTTGCCCTTTTTTATGTGCCATTTATAATTCACTCCCTTCACGTTTACTACAATCTATTGTTTTTTAGTTACTACTCTTTTACTTCTTCTTTTTTTGTAGCAGTTTTCTTTGTTGTTGTAGCTTTAGTTGTTGTTTTTTTTGCTGCTGGTTTCTCAGCTGTTTCTGCTTTTTCAGCTTTAGCTGTTGCAGTTTTTATTGATGTTATTTCTACTTTTGTATAAGGTTGTCTATGTCCTTGTTTCTTTCTTTCATTCTTTTTAGCTTTCATTTTGAAAACGATAATTTTTTTACCTTTTCCATGAGCTACTACTTTACCTTCTACTTTAACACCTTTTACGTAAGGGTTACCAACTTGTACTTTTCCATTATCAGATACTAATATTACTTTATCAAAAGTAACTTTTTTTCCTTCTTCTGCATCTAATTTTTCAAAAAATACTACGTCTTTTTCTTCTACTTTGTATTGCTTTCCACAAGCTTCAATTAATGCGTACATTCTTTATACGACCTCCATTATTAATACTCGCTAAGATTAAACCTAGGTAGCTTTCGCCTTTATGACCTAGCTTATGCGGCTTACAGATAAATATTTTACCATAATACAAGCTCTTTTGTCAATCATTTATTTTAATTTCATTGAAAGAAGTTTTGATATTCCGTTTTCTTCCATTGTTATTCCATATACAGTGTCTGCTGCTTCCATTGTTCCTTTTCTATGTGTTATTACTAAGAATTGTGTTTCTTTTGTAAATTTTTTTAAGTAATCTGCAAATCTATAAACATTAACATCATCTAAAGCAGCTTCTATTTCATCTAGTACGCAGAATGGAGCTGGGTTAATCTTTAATATTGCAAATAATAATGCTATTGCTGTAAATGCTTTTTCTCCTCCTGATAAAAGAGTCATGCTTTGAAGTTTCTTTCCTGGTGGTTGTACTTCTATGTCTATTCCGCATTCTAATATATTATTTTCGTCAGCAAGTTTTAATTCTGCTTTTCCTCCTCCAAAAAGTTCACTAAATACTTCTCCAAAATTTCTATTTATAATTTTAAACTGTGTTTCAAATTGCTCTTTCATTATTTTCGTCATATCTTGTATTACTTTTCTTAGTTTATTACTAGAATCTTCTAAATCTAGTCGTTGTTCGCACATAAAGTCATATCTTTCTTTTGTCTGTTTATATTCTTCTATAGAATCTATATTAATGCTTCCTAAAGATTTTATTTCGTCTCTTAAATGTTTTACTTTTTTAGTAGTCTCACTTACATTTTCAGGTTTTTTATATTCCCCTTCAATGTTATTTGGTGTTATTTCATAGTCTTCCCACATTTTATTTATAATCTGTTCTAATTCGTATTCTATTTTAGATTTTTTAACTTCTTGTTTTGTTATTTGTGCTTTTAAATCTTCAATTACTTTAAATTGGTTTGCAATTTCTTCTTCTGTTTTATTTAACTCTTCATTTTTAGCAATTCTCTCGTTCTTTAGTTCTTCTACTTTTCCTCCGCTATCTTTAACTTCTTGTTTCATTTGCTCTATTTGTTCATTTAAAGATAATATTTGTTCTTCTAAAATTTTATTATCTTCTGTTATTTTTTCTCTTAATGCCTTTTTATTCTCTATACTTGTTTTGTTATTTTCTATATCTTGATCAATTCTTTGTAGCATTTCATCAATAGATGTAGTGCTCTCATCAAATGAACTAACAGATATTTTTAAATTAGTAATATCAAAGTTTAAGTCATCTATATATTTTTGATTATCTTTGTTTTTGTCTGCATATGTTTTTATTTCAGTATTTAAATCTTCTATTTCCTTTACTAGCTCTTCTATTTCTTGTTCAAGATTTTGTTTTTCATTTACGCTTTCTTTCTTTTTTTCATCTATTTCTTTTAGTTCTTCTCTAAGAGTATTAAGTCTGTTTTCTAATCTTTCTATATTTTCTTCTATTGATACAACCTTTTGTTTTTCTGTAGCATATACTATTTCTGTGTCCTGCATAGTATGCTCTAATCCCATTACTTCTTCTACAACATCTTCTTCGGATTTTTCGTATTCTGACTTTTCGTTTTCTAAATTCTCTATTTTCTTATTTAAAGTTTTTATTTCTTTTTCTAGTTCTTGTATTTGTGATGTTCTACCAATTATGTTATTAGTTTTTACTGTTGTTGATCCTCCTGTTATTGCTCCGCTTGGGTTTACTACATCTCCCTTTAAAGTAACTATTCTAAAACCATAACTGTTCTGTCTTGCAAGAATTATTGCAGTTTCCATATTGTCTACTATTACTGTTCTTCCTAGTAAATTTAAAATTATTCCTTCATATTTTTTATTTACTTTTACTAAGTCTGCTGCAATTCCTATTACACCACTCAAATTGTTTTTTATTAGTCTATCTACTTTTTTACCTTTTACAGAAGCTATTGGTAAGAATGAAGCTCTTCCTAAGTTATTTTTTCTTAAATGTTCTATCAATTTTTTTGCATCTTCTTCTGTATCTGTTACTATATTTTGAAGTGTTTGTCCCAAGGTCATTTCTATTGCTGTTTCATATTCTTTTGGAACAGTTAATATATTTGCCAAAACTCCATGCATGCCTTTTTTTAAGTTTGAATCCTTATCGCAATCTAATAGCAAAGATTTTACACTTCTTATATAACCTTCTTTTTCTCTTTCCATATCACTTAGAAACTTTAGCTTTGATTCTTTAACTCTTAAATCTGTAGATAATGCATTTATTTTATCTTGATATTGTTTTAGTTTTTCAATGCTTGTTTGTCTTTTATTATTGATTTCTTCTAGCTTTTTACTTGTTTCATTTCTTTTTGCTTCTATTTCATAAAAGCTTTTTGATATCTCATTTTTTTCTAGTCTTTTTTGATCTAATTCTGATATTGTATTTGATATTTCGTTTTTTACTACTTTTTCTCTTTTTTCTAAATTTTCATAATTTACTTCTTGGGTGTTTATTAATGTAGCTTTTTCATATTTTAAATCGGTATTTTCTTCTGCCCTTTTCTTTTTTTCTTCTATTACTTTTTCTTCTGTCGATAATTTAGAAGTTAATTTTTCTAGTTCTAACTCTTTTTCTTCTAGTTCTTTTGAAAATTTTTCTCTATTTGAAAATAAATTATTTTTCTTATCCAATCTTTGTTTTTTTTCATCTTCTAGTTCTGTTATTCTTAATGTTATTTCTTCTATTTCTTCTAAATATCTTTCATAATTTTCTTTGTTGTTTGATATTCTCTCATTTGCAATGCTAATATCTGAATTTATTTTTTCTTGCTTTTTACTCATTTCAAATCCCAAATTTTGGGTTTCTTCTATTTTTAATGTAATCTCATCTATAGCTTTTTTCAATTTTTCTTTTGAATTTTGACTATCTTGCATTCTAGCTTCTTCATTAGCATTTTGGCTCACAAAGATATCAATATCTTTTGTAATTTCAGCTATTTTTTCTTTATAATTATCTATGTTAAATAGAAATAGACCTATTTCTATTCCTTTTAATTCTTCTCTCAAATCTAAAAACTTCTTTGCCTTTTCAGATTGTTTCTTTAATGGTTCAATATTTACTTCTATTTCTGATAAAATATCATTTATTCTCAAAAGATTTACTTTAGTTTGTTCTAGCTTTTTTTCAGAATCATTTTTTCTTGTTCTATATTTTACAATTCCAGCAGCTTCTTCAAATATTGCACGTCTATCTTCTGATTTGTTACTTAATATTTCATCTATTTTGCCTTGTCCTATTATTGAATATCCATCTTTTCCAATTCCTGTGTCCATAAATAGTTCTAGTACATCTTTTAATCTGCAAGGAGTTTTATTTATATAGTATCCAGACTCTCCGCTTCTATATATTCTTCTTGTAACTGTAACCTCTGAATACTCTATTGGTAATTTTCCATCAGAGTTATCTATTACTATTGAGGCTTCTGCAAACCCTAAAGATTTTCTACTTTGTGTTCCAGCAAATATTATATCTTCAGACTTTGCCCCTCTTAAAGATTTCATGCTTTGTTCTCCAAGCACCCATCTTATACTATCTGATATATTACTTTTTCCAGAGCCGTTTGGTCCTATTACTGTTGTAATACCTGGCATAAATTCTAATACTGTTTTATCTGCAAACGATTTAAATCCTTGCAACTCTAATCTTTTTAAGTACATCTTTTTCACCTTTTCGTTTTTGACAAATTTTAAGGGCGGACGGCTTTGTCTGCCCCTAAACATTAATTTAATATATATAATATATTAAAAAACACTTTTTATCAACATTTTTTTGCATTTTTTAAGAGGGCAATTTAAATACCCTCTTATATTTTATCATTCTTCTATTATGGCCTTACTAATATATCCTTCACTATCTTTTTCAAAAGAAATATTATATTTTTTACTAGATTCTATGTTTGTTATTGTATTATTATAGTCTATTTTGTGTGTAGGATCTGTTATATTACTTTGCTCTATAGCACTAATCAAAGTCTTAACACTAGCACCACTTTGTATTCCTTCATATGGAGTAAATTTATAATTAAACATTTCCGCTATTTCCATTGTTTGCTCTTGTATTAATCCTTCATTCTCTTGTGCTGCTTTTCTTGCCTCTGTATATAGGCTGTTGTTTGTCATTGTCATTTCTATTAATCCCAAAATGGTATTTTCTTTATCTATTTTCTCGTATATCATTGTTATTAAGTTTTTAGTTAAATTACTTATTTGTTCAGCGTCAAATTGATTTATTGTAGCATAGTCTTTTTCTTTAATTTTTTCTGTTTCTATATTTTCACCAAAATTCTTCGTATTGTCATATGCTAGATTAATATTTATTTTTTCTTGTGACAAATTAATATCTAGCTTAAAACTATTTTTAATATTTTGTGAATCCAGTTTTCCTTCTCTTAAAGATTCGATTTTTACATTTGCTACCTCTTTATTGTTTTGATTCATTAGAACACTACACAATATATCTTCTTTTTCTTGAACATCTATATTTTTATTCAAATTAAAGCTTATATTTGTTTTACTATCATCACTAGTAATATCTAGTAAGAAATTATATTTATCTTCAAGTTTTTCTATTGCAAATTCTAGACTTCCGTTTTCTTCTTCTGATTTTATTGTACCAACTAGTTTTATAGTTTTTTTGCCTTGCTTATATACCTTTAAAGATATGTTAATTTTAATATTTTCTTGTGAAATTGCATCTATTGATGATTGGATTGTTTCTTTGTAATTTTCCAAATTAAATTCAGTCTTACTTAATTTACTTAATAAATTATATACCTCTTCATCTTCTTTCATTGAGTTTAGTACTTTTATTAAAATTTCTTTTAATAAATCACTGCTAATTGTAAGTTGATATCCATCTGCACTTAGTTCTTTATCGTCGAGAGTAATACTTTCATTTTTTAATTTAGAATAACTTTCATTAGGTATTTGTGCTATTGCTATATTAATATATTTATTAAATATTTGTTCTATTGCTTTTTGTTCTTCCTCGCTCAGCACTTTTTTATCTTGTATTTCTAGTTTATCTGGTATATTATCTATGATTGTGTTATTTAATCCTAGCTTTTGTGCAAACTCTTTTAAATTGTTATTTTCTAGAACAATATATTGTTTTATCAAATCCTCAAATTCTAATCCATATAAATCTTCATTTCTTAAATAATTAATTGTCAATTTTTTTTCATTGTTTTGGTTTATATCAACTTTAGCACTAGCAAAATCCTCTCCTGGTTTTGATTTCGTTTCAAAGTCGAATTCTTCATTTATAACTTCTTCATTGTTTCCTTTAACACTTATAGAAACATTTCCCTTATTAGTATTGTCTTCATTTTTTAGTCTCTCCTGGTATTTACTATATTCGTCATCAGCTAGTTTATCCTCCATACTTATTTGAGAAATGTATTTATAAAACATTTCTTTATTAGATTTAAAAATATCTGTTGCAAAATATAATATTGCAAACGTAGCACATCCTAAAAG